>NZ_CABUIW010000001.1 GCF_902491705.1 uncultured Lactobacillus sp.
TTGTTCTTTATTAAATTTAGTCATAATAAAAGACCCAAAAGTGTCTAACTTTTGGGTCTCACTTCAGATTGAATCAATCAACATGTCTAAGTTGACTTTCAATATGGATGAAAACCTTTAATGAAAAAGCAGCGTTAAGCTGCTTTTTTGTGAGCTAGAAAGGAAGATTATAGATGGCAGAAAGTACAATTGGTTCATTTTTAACTAAGATTAGTAATGAAGTCGAAAAGCAAATGGATGATGATCTAAAGAGCTTTGGCATTAATGCTAATGAACTAGAAGTTTTGATTGAATTGAATCATCATAGGCATGGTAAATCTTTTGAAAAATTAGCTAAAGAATTGCATGTAACAGATGATAAGTTGAAAGATTTAGTCAAAAACTTAAAGGCTAAGGAATTAATCACTGTATCAGATGATGTGGCTACTGAAACTGATAAAGGTTCAGAGCTTTGCAAAAAGGTTGAAAAGCATAGATTAGAAACAGATCATACTATTACTGGCATGCTTAGCAAAGATGAAACTTTAGGCTTGGTTAAAGTTTTAAAGAAAATGCTTAAAAAAGAAGAAGACAATAACTAGATGAAAGCAAAAGGCCCAACCTCCATTTTTGGAGATTAGGCCTTTTTATTTTGACAATTATAAATTATTTCTCATCATTGTTTAAAGTTGAATGGTGTACACCGTAGGTTAAGTAAATAATTACACCTAAGATGAACCAGATTCCTGCATAAAGCTTTGCTTGATAGTCTAATCCTAAGAATACGATTAATGCAGCCAAGAAGCCTAATGCTGGTAAAACTGGGTAAAATGGCATCTTGAATGAAGGATCCGCAATATCTTTTCCTTCACGTGGACGCAATTTGTAAATTCCAAGTGATACAAACATAAATGCGATAAGTGTACCTGCTGAAATCAATTGTGACAGCATAGAGAATGGGAAGAATGCACCAAGCAAAATACTGATAGTAGTTAATGACCATAAAGCATTGTTTGGACGACGATCAGCATTTAATTTACCAAGCCATTTAGGAAGCATCCCGTCACGACCAAATGAATAAATTAATCTTGAACCAGCCATACTCATACCGATTAACGCTGTAAACATACCAAGAACTGCAATTGTTTGAACAACAATGGCAATAATAGGGTGACCAGCATAACGAAGAGCAAGACCAACAGGTTCAGCTGAGTTGGCGTATTTTGGATAAGGCATCATTCCGATAAGCACAAGACTTACACCAACAAACAATGTAACTGCGATAGCTAAAGAGCCTAAGATTCCTCGTGGCATAGTTTTTTGAGGATTAATTGCTTCAGCTGAGTTAGCAGCAATTGAATCAAAGCCGATGTATGACAAGAAGATCATTGATACACCAGCGTAAATACCTTGCCAGCCACCAAATGGACCATGAGCAGTTGGACGATATTTTGGAATAAATGGTACAAAGTTAGAACCCTTAATTGCAGTTAAACCTACCGCGATGAAGAGTAAGATAGCCAAAACTTTCAATACAACAAGTGCATTTTCAATTCTAGCTGCTCTTGAAACGCCACGACTGATTAAAAGGGCAACTAATAATATTGAAATAAGTGAAATCAGGTCAATAACACCACCGTTATTGCCAAAAGCATTGGATAAAGAATCAGGTAACTTTAATCCCATCGGTGCAATTAAAGCTCTAAAGTTAGCTGAAAGACCAGATCCTACGAAGGCTAGAGCAATAAAATATTCTGCAAGAAGTGCCCATCCGGCAACCCATCCCCAAAATTCGCCGAAAACTACGTTGATCCATGAATAAGCTGATCCGGCAAATGGCATGGCAGCAGCCATTTCTGCATATGCAAATGCTACAAGTCCGGCCGCAATAGCAGCTAAAACAAATGCAATAGCAACTGCAGGACCCGTGTGCAATGCAGCTACTTCTCCGGGTAAAGTGAAGATTGAAGCCGAAACGATTGTACCGACGCCTAAAGCTAAGAAATCCTTCACCTTTAATGAGCGAACCAGGTGTCCATCTTTATTTTCATAGACGCGTGGATCTTCTTTTTTGTTCATTTTTTGCCAAAGATTCACAACGCAACTCCTCCTTAAAATAATAGTATGTATCTAATTATAATTAAAAATACGTTAAAAAATCAACCATTTAATTTTAAAAAACTCACTCTATTCATATTGAAAACACTTACTTTTTGTTACAGATTAAAAATAGAGTTATAACAAAAAGAGGGTCTTTTTTAATGAAATAATTTTTTATATGAAGAAGGAGTTTTATGGCATTAATAATTGCTTTAGTTAATATTGTTGGCTGGGGCCTTATTCCATTAACTGTTAAAGGTTCACCACAAAGCCAAATTGCAGGGATGGGAATCGGAGCGTCAGCTACCGCTTTAATTATTTTTTTGTTTACTAGACCAGCTATCGATGCAGCAACTTGGGCAGTAGCCTTTGTTGCAGGGATGTTATGGACTATTGGTCAAATGGGTCAGTTCATTTCATATACTAGAATCGGTGTTAGTGGTACTATTCCACTTTCAACTGGTTTTCAATTAGTAGGTAATTCACTAATTGGTGTATTAATTTTTGGTGAATGGCCAACTGCCCAAGCTAAAATCATTGGCTTTATTGCCTTAGCATTAGTAGTAATCGGGATTGTCTTAAGTTCTAAAAGTGATGATCAAGGATCAGGTAATGCCAATGCTAAGAATATTATGTTCTTGTTAGTCACAACTATTGGTTTCTGGATTTATTCTAGTTTTCCAAAGCTGATTGCTAAGAATATCAATCCTAACGTTAATGGATTAGATTATATTTTCCCTGAAATGTTTGGTGTTTTGATCGGTACCGTAATTTACATTATCGGTTCACATGCAACAGCAGTTTATCGCAATAAGTTGCTTTGGAGAAACAGTATTGCGGGGATTGAATTTAGTATTGGTACTTTATTTTACTTGCTTTCAGTTAAACAAAATGGTGTTACCAATGCATTTATCTACAGCCAATTATGTTCAGTAATTGCTACATTTGGTGGTATTTTATTCTTGCATGAAAAGAAATCTAGACGTGAAATGATTTACATTGTCATCGGATTAATTTTCATAGTTGCTGGTAGTGCTTTAACTGGTTTTGCCAAGTAAATTTTAAAAGAAGGGTCTTGATTATTTTGATCAAGGCCCTTTTTTGATATACTAAAGGCTGGTGAAACTTAAATGGATGAATTAACTAAAAACGAAGAGCTTGGCGATTTATACGCATATTATGGTTCACTATTAACTGAAGGGCAGCAATCATATTTTGAAGATTACTATTATAATGATTTGTCTTTGGGTGAAATTGCCATCAATCATAATGTGTCAAGACAAGCTGTCTATGATAATTTAAGACGGTCGAGCAAGATCTTGCAAAATTATGAAGATAAGCTTCATATGCGTAGGGATAACGACCATATTGAAAATGTATTAGCAGACGCAGTATTGTCTATTGATAATGACGATAGTCAGACTGCTAAAGATGAAATAACGAATTTATTAAATCAATTGAGGGGAGAATAACCCATGGCTTTTGAAAATTTAAGTGAACGAATTCAAAAAGCATTAAAAAATTTAACTGGTAAAGGTAAAGTCTCAGAAGAAGATATTAATAAGGCTAGTCGTGAAATTAGATTAGCTTTGCTTGAAGCCGATGTTAACTTCAAGGTTGTCAAAGATTTCATTAAGACAATTAAGAAAGAAGCATTGGGTAAAGAGGTACAAGAAAGCTTAAACCCAGGTCAACAAGTAATTAAGATCGTTAATGAACAATTGACTAAGATGATGGGTGAGGAAGCTGTTCCTCTTAACAAGTCTAAGCATATTCCTACTATTATCATGATGGTTGGTTTGCAAGGTACTGGTAAAACTACCACTGTAGGGAAGTTAGCATATCATCTGCAAAAGACTGAAAAGGCTCGTCCACTTTTAATTGTTGGGGATATTTATCGTCCTGCCGCTGTTGATCAGCTTAAACAAATTGGTGAACAATTAAATGTACCGGTTTATAGCGAAGATGGTGAAAAGGACGTTGCTAAGATCGTTCAAGATGGTTTAGCTGAAGCAGATAAGAATAAAAATGATTATGTCTTAATCGATACTGCCGGTCGTCTGGAGATTGACGAACCATTAATGGAAGAACTTGAACGAGTTAAAAAGGTAGCAAACCCTGACAACATTCTATTAGTTGTTGATGCCATGACTGGTCAAGCTGCTACAGATGTAGCCAAGGGCTTTGATGAACGTCTTGATGTTACTGGCGTTATTTTGACTAAGCTTGACGGTGATACCCGTGGTGGTGCCGCACTTTCAATTCGTGCCGTTACTGGTAAGCCAATTCTGTTTACTGGACAAGGTGAAAAGTTAAGCGACTTAGACGTCTTCCACCCAGATAGAATGGCATCAAGAATTCTTGGTATGGGTGACATGCTTTCCTTAATCGAAAAGGCTCAACAAGATTACGATGCTAAGGAAGCACAAAAAGTTGCTGAAAAGATGCGTGAAAACACCTTTGATTTCAATGACTTTGTCGAGCAACTTGAACAAGTACAAAAGATGGGACCATTGGATCAAATTATGAAGATGATCCCTGGTCTAGCAAATAACCCACAGCTTAAGAACATAAACGTTGATCAAAAGCAAATTAATCATACTAAGGCAATTGTTTATTCAATGACTGAAGAAGAACGAGAGGATCCAGATATTTTGAATCCTAGTCGTCGCAGAAGAATTGCTGCTGGTTCAGGTCGTCCAGTTGTTGAAGTAAACCGCATGATCAAGCAGTTTAAGCAAATGCGCGAAATGATGAGCAAGGTTACTAAGGGTAACATGAAGGGCTTAAGCAATTTGCCTGGTATGGACTCACCAATGGCTAAAATGGCTATTCGTCGCATGAACAAGAACTTCAAGAAGAATAAAAAGAAGCGTTTGCGTAAGATTAAGAGATACCATTCATAAAAAAATAAAGGTGTTAAGGAAAAATACTTTACACCTTTTGGATTTGGTGGTATATTATTAATCGTTAAGTTTTAGGAGGAAATTAATTTATGTCAGTTAAAATTCGTATGCACCGTGCTGGTGCCAAGAGAAAGCCATTCTACAGAATCGTTGTTGCAGACTCACGTATGCCACGTGACGGTCGTTTCATCGAACAAGTTGGTTACTACAACCCAGTTTCACAACCAAAGGAATTGAAGCTTGACGAAGACAAGATCTTTGAATGGTTACAAAAGGGTGCACAACCTTCAGACACTGTTAGATCACTTCTTTCAGGTGCTGGCTTGATGGCTAAGTTGCACGATGCAAAATACAACAAGTAATTTGCTATTAGAAAAAGCTTGATGCCAAGTGCTTCAAGCTTTTTTTGTTACTGAAAAGGAGAAAAAATGCAATATTTTGATGTTGCAAAGATTTTAACCACGCATGGCTTAAATGGCGAAGTTAAAGTTAACGTGATTACAGATTTCCCAGAAGATAGATTTGCTGAAGGGATGCAATTAGCCTTAAAAGATGATGTTGATCGAGTTTTGACTATTAAGAAGAGTCGACCATTCAAGCAATTTTGGCTAATTCAATTTGAAGAAGTAACTGATATTGATCAAGCAGAAAAATTACGTGGTCAAATTTTAGTAGTTAGCGAAGATAATCGCGGAGAACTTCCTGAAGGTACTTATTACTACAAAGATATTTTTGATTGTGATGTAATCGATAATGAATCTGGCAAGCGCTTAGGAAAGATCGCTGATATTCAATCACCTGGTGCTAATGATATTTGGTTAGTTCGAGAAGACGATGGTAAAGAATATTGGATTCCTAATATTGCAGATGTAGTAAAAAAGGTTGATGTTCCTAATAAAAAAGTTTATGTCGAATTGATGGAGGGATTGCGCGATGAAGATTAATGTCTTAACGCTTTTTCCTGACATGTTTACACCATTGCAAGTATCAATGCTGGGACGTGGTCTTGAAGATAAGAAATGGGATCTCAATTTAGTTAATTTCCGTGATTTCACGACAGATGTTCATCATCATGTTGACGATACTCCATATGGTGGTGGGGCTGGCATGGTTTTACAAATTATGCCAATCAAGAAGGCACTTGATTCACTTCCTTCAACTGGTAAAGTAATCATTACTGCTCCGCAAGGAAAAACTTTCAATGAAAAGATGGCACAAGATTGGGCTAAGGAAGATGAATTAACCTTTATTTGTGGTCACTATGAAGGCTTTGACCAACGTGTTTATGATTTAGCTGATGAAACAGTATCAATTGGTGACTACGTTTTAACAGGTGGCGAATTGCCAACAATGAGTATGATTGATGCGACTGTGCGTTTGTTACCTGGAATCTTGGGTAATGCAGCTAGTCCTGTTGAAGAAAGCTTCTCTCATGGCTTGCTTGAATACCCACAATATACTCGCCCAGCTGACTTTGAAGGCCAAAAAGTACCAGAAGTTTTGACGAGTGGTAATCACCAAAAAATCGCTGAATGGCGTCACTATGAAGCTTTGAAGGCTACGTATCTGCATCGACCAGATATGCTTGAAGATCGTGAATTGACTAGTGAAGAAGAAAAAATGCTTCGTGATATAAAGGCTGAAGCAAAACAAGAGTAAACTAACTCTTGAATTTATGTCATTTCCTTGCTACACTAGTAAGCGTGGTTAAAAGACCATTTATAAATAAGTTATGGGTGTTCCGCTAGCGCTGGTGCGTTGATGAAGACCGAAGAAGGAGAAAAATATATTATGGATCCATTAATTCAAGAATTAACTAAAGAACAAATTCGTGACGATATTCCTGCTTTCCGTGCAGGTGATACTGTTACTGTTCACGTACGTGTTGTTGAAGGTACTCACGAACGTATTCAGTTGTTCGAAGGTGTTGTAATTAAGAAGAAGGGTACTGGCATCGGTGCTACTTACACTGTTCGTAAGATTGCTTCAGGTGTTGGTGTTGAAAGAACTTTCCCAGTTAACGACCCACGTGTTGCTAAGGTTGAAGTTAAGCGTCATGGTCGTGTACGTCGCGCTAAGCTTTACTACTTACGTGAACGTCACGGTAAGTCAGCAAGAATTGCTGAAGCACGTCGTTAATAAAATGAAAAATAGTCGATTCGCAAGAATCGGCTATTTTTTTATTATACTTTGTGAAATAAAAGCAATGTGAAACCACTGTGTAACACATATATTTTGTCACAAAGTTATTGGATAATGTTTTAAAATGCTTATATAAAAGCATTTTATATTTGTGAAATCAAAAATCTAAAAATCGATATTATGTGTGGAATTAAGACAAAAGCCACCAGTTATCCACACCGGCGGCTTTTATTTTATCTTAAATTGAACTAATTATATCGTAAAAAACAAAGAAGTGAAATAGTATTTCACATTATTTATAATATTAATTGCAGAATAAAATTTTGAAAAGGAGGGAGAATTTATTGGATTATCCTGAAGAGTTAATTGATGAAGTGAAAAAGCGTTCAGAAGGAATGCGTCTTGAGGGAATTAATTCAGGCAGTGGTCCTAAACATCCTTTGCTAATGATTATTGGTGAAGCTCCTGGTCGCAATGAAATAGTTAATAATATTCCATTTAGCGGGGATGCTGGAAAAGAGTTAAATAAATCTTTGGCGCAGATTGGCTTAACTAGAGACGACGTTTATATCACGAGTGCCGTTAGAAGTAGACCATATTCAGTTAAAAAGGTATTCAGTAAACGTGAAAATAAAGAAGTTACAAAATATCCTAATCGTAAGCCTACTAAGAAGGAAGTTTTAGCACATGCACCTTTTTTGGATTACGAAATAGACTATGCTCAACCTAAATTAATAGTTGCTTTAGGTAATACCGGTCTTGAGCGTTTACTTGGTCCAGGTCATAAAATTTCAGAAGAACATGGTAAGGTAATTGAAGATACGCCTATTCTAAGACTTAATGAGCAAAAAGATGGCTATGTTTGGTCAAAGGAAAAATATACAATTTTCCCAGAATATCATCCTGCAGCCGTATTTTATAATCGAAAGTTAAGTGACGATATTGTTAAAGATTGGGAGATAATTAAGCCTTATCTAGAAAAGGAAAAATTATGAGTAACGAAACTTTTTTAATACCTATTAGACAAAATAATGATTTATCAGATATTGCCTTAAATGAATTAAGAATGGATTTAGATGAGCATCCCTTACATCAACGCTTTTATTCAGACTTAGCATATTTACCTGGCAATAATCGTAAATATAGCTTGAATAGCGTGAAGACGATTGATAGTCCATTACGCCATAAAAAGATTTTATTTTTAGGCTCATCAGTAACTTTTGGCTTTGGTGCACTAGGCGAATCTTTTGTAGATTATTTATGGAAAAAAGACGGTATAGATGCAATTAAAGATGCCGAAAACGGCACTACTTTAGTTGATCAAGATACAAGCTATCATGGTGATTCATATGTTGCTCGTTTTAAAGAAGAGCTTAAAGAGGATAAACCTGATATGTTTGTATTGCAGCTTTCAACTAATGACGCTAATACTGAAAAGAAACTAGGTCAAATTAGCTCAGATAATCATTTTGACACGCAAACAATTATTGGTGCCATTGAATATATGATTGCTGAAGCTCAAAAAGAGTGGGATTGTCCAATTTTGATTTATACGAATCCATATTTTGAAAATAAGCTATACAAGCAAATGGTAGATAGTACATTAGAACTTGCTAAGAAATGGAAAGTAAATGTACTAGATCTTTACCACAATCCTGATTTTCAAAATCAAGATTCACTTTATATGGCTGACGAAATTCACCCAACTCGTGCCGGTTATTTGGAAAAGTGGATGCCTTTATTTGAAGAAAAAATAAATGATTTATTGCTAAAAAAATAAGCTAAATTAAACTTTAGCTTATCAATTATTAATCAATATTGTTACGGTAAAGGCTAACTACCTTACCCAAAATACTTACCTTTGGTAAAATAATTGGATCCATAGTATCGTTTTCAGGTTGAAGACGGTAATGACCATTTTCCTTATAGAAACGTTTAACTGTAGCTTCGTTATCTTCAGTCATAGCAACGACAATTTCACCATTGTTTGCTGAATTTTGTTTTCTAACAATAACGCTATCGCCATCAAGAATACCAGCATTAATCATACTTTCACCATGAACCTTAAGCATGAAGAGTTCACCAGCATCGCTTTCCAAATCTGGTGGAAGAGGGAAGTATTCATCAATGTCTTGAACTGCAAGAATTGGTTGTCCAGCAGTAACGACACCGACAACTGGGATTTCCTTAGGTTTGATTCCAAGTGCGTCCTTACCTTCAGCGGTGATTTCTAGAGCACGAGGTTTGGTAGCGTCTTTAATTAATAAGCCTTTTCGTTCAAGACGAGCTAAATGTCCATGAACAGTTGAAGTAGAAGACAGCTTTACTGCAGAACAAATTTCACGAACTGTAGGTGGAAAGCCGCGATGCTCAACAGTATCATAAATGTAGCGTAAAATTTCTAATTGTTTAGTATCACTAGTTTTCTTAGGCATATTTTTTCTCCGTTTATGAAAAATATTTTTTTGTACTTTAAACTTAATTTTAACAGAAATGTCTATCAATCTCAAACAGGCGTTCTTTGAAAAGTGCTTTTTTTTGAGAGAAAAATACGGTAGACTAGGAATGTTATGTGAGGTGGATATTATGAATAAAGAAATTATGAGCAAGGAAGAAGAAAAAAAGGTAACTGACCGTATCAACGAACTTTACCACAAGAAGGAAAAGGAAGGCTTAACTCCTGAAGAAGAAGCAGAACGTAAAGAACTTCACAAGAAGTTTATTGCTAACTTCAGAGCTGCTTTCAGACAAGACGTTGAAGATATGGTAATTATCGATAAGAACGGTAAAGAAGTAACTTCTGAAAGAGCTAAGCGTGCCCAAAGAAAGAAAGGGCTTAGAAAAGATTAATTAAGTCTTTCAAAAAAGTGGAAAATTATGTAAGATATTATTGTTAGTTAGATGGAGGATATAATATGAATTTAGGATTAGCAATATTTTTGATCATCATTGCACTTTTAGTTGGTGCAACAGCAGGTTTTTATGGTGCGAGAGCATACATGAAGAAATACTTTAAGGAAAATCCTCCTATTAGTGAAGATATGATTGTTGCTATGATGTCTCAAATGGGACAAAAGCCTTCTAACAAGAAGGTTCATCAAGTAATGAACATGATGAAGCATCAACAAAAATAATTTATAAATTATTTTGTGATGTTAAGGCGAAGGATTATTTTCCTTCGTCTTTTTTGTGCTCTTTTTAAAGATTGGAGTGAATAGATGAATATTTTTAAAAAGCTGGGCTGGTTTTTTAAGCAGGAAAAGAAGCGCTATATTATTGGGATTACGTTTCTAGCTCTGACTTCTTTAGCTAACTTGATTCCACCTCGAGTGTTGGGCCTAATGGCTGACCAGCTTGACAAAGGTCATATTTCCTGGGGCCAATACGGGATGCTGATTCTTGCCGTTTTAGCTGCTGCCTTTGTTTTATATATTTTGCGCTATTTTTGGCGTAAGCAAATTTGGGGCGGAGCTGCAGAACTAGAGCGACAAATGCGGTCTAAATTATTTGATCATTTTATGATAATGGACCGGACATTTTAT
This sequence comes from uncultured Lactobacillus sp., assembly GCF_902491705.1. Classification (GTDB taxonomy): domain Bacteria; phylum Bacillota; class Bacilli; order Lactobacillales; family Lactobacillaceae; genus Lactobacillus. The sequence continues at coordinate 10,670 of NZ_CABUIW010000001.1, forward strand.
CAACGCCATCGAACAGGTGACTTAATGGCTCATGCAACTAATGACGTTACTGCCATTCAAAATGTAGCAGGTGATGGTGTTTTAACTCTAGTTGATTCTCTTGTAATGGGACTTTCAACGATGATAGCCATGATTATTTTTGTAGATTGGCGTCTTACTATCGTTGCATTACTACCTTTGCCATTTTTAGCATTAGGTGCTTGGAAGCTCGGTGATCGTTTGCATGATGCCTTTGACAAATCACAGGCTGCCTTTTCTCGTTTGAATAATAAGACACAAGAATCTGTATCAGGTATTAAGGTGCTTAAGACTTTTGGTCAAGGAAAAGAAGATACTCAAGCCTTTGATAAGATGGTCGATGACACAATCAATATCAATAAAAAGGTTTTTGTTTGGGATTCGTTATTTGATCCATTAGGCACGACTATTATTGGTGCTACTTATGTCATCACAATTATTTATGGAGGATTGTTAGTTACAAATAAAGTCTTATCGATTGGACAACTTGTATCATTTATTGCATATATTTCTAACATGGTTTGGCCAATGTTTGCGATTGGATATCTATTTAATATTTTGGAAAGAGGTAGCGCCAGTTACGATCGAGTTGAAAAATTATTATATGAAAAGCCTTTAATTACAGATGCACACGCTGATAAAAATATTAAGGCTGAGGACTTACAGGGTGATTTGCATTTTGACATTAAATCGTTTGCTTACCCTGATGAAAAAGATATCCCTGTTTTGCAAAACATCGATTTTATTTTAAAGCCTGGTCAAACCTTAGGTTTAGTAGGTCGTGTAGGTGCAGGGAAGACCACGATTATTCAACTGCTTTTAAGAGAGTTCGATCAATATGACGGTCAAATAACTTTGAACGGCATCAATATTAAGAAAATTCCGCTTAAAGTTTTGCTTAGCCAAATATCTTATGTGCCACAAAATAACTTTCTTTTTTCAACTAGTATTGGAAAGAATATCGCCTTTTCTTCAGAAGATGCAGATAAACAAGATATTGCTTCTGCAGCTAAAAAGAGTGACTTACATGATGATGTTTTGCAAATGCCACATGGCTATGAAACTTTGGTAGGTGAAAATGGACTTTCACTTTCTGGTGGGCAAAGACAAAGAATGTCTATTGCACGTGCTTTATTAAAAGATAGTCAGATTTTGATCTTAGATGATGCTTTGTCTGCGGTAGATGCAAAGACTGAAACAGAAATTTTATCGTCATTGCGTAGTGAAAGAAAAGGTAAGACGACGATGATTGCGGCTCATAGATTAACTTCTGTGATGGATGCTGATTTAATTTTGGTATTAAAGAATGGTCAAATCATTGAACGAGGTAATCACCAAGATCTGTTAAAAGAAAATGGTTGGTATGCCGAGATGTGGCGTAGACAAGAGCTTCAAGCAAAGGCAGGTGAAGATATAGATGAATAATGGAGAAAAACAAGAATCAGTTTGGTCCAAAGCGATTCCATTTAAAGAGCAAGTTGCAATTTTTAAGCGACTAATGGGCTTTGTAAAACATTTCAAATTTGAAATGACTATTGCCTTAGTGGGAGCTTTCTTAGTTAGTGTGATTAACATTTTGCTTCCGCGTGGATTGCAGTATTTTTTAGATAATTTTTTGCTTAAGCAGAGTGCAACAGTACAAATCATTTTGTTTGCGGGATTGCTTTATGGAGTAGGATCAATTTTAAAAGCGGTAATTCAATTTACGTATCAATATTTCTTTGCTTTAGGTTCAGAAAAAACGCTAGAGAGTATTAGAAAGGCTCTTTATCGTAAACTCCACAAATTAGGGATGCGCTATTTCGATCAAACACCTGCCGGCTCTATTGTTTCAAGAGTAACTAACGATACCATGACTCTTAGCAACTTTCTGACCGTGCTTTCAACGGTAGTAATTGGTGCATTTTCTGTAGTAACAGCACTAGTTGCGATGTTTACTACAAACGTGATTGCTGGCTGGATCGTTTTAGCTTTCGTTCCAATTTTGCTATTTGTCATTTGGCTTTATTCACAAAAGAGTTCACGACTTTATCGAAACTATCGAGAGCGTTTGAGTAGAATTAATGCTAATTTAAATGAATCAATCGAAGGCGTATCGATTATTCAGCAATTTAATCAAGAAAAAAGAATGACCAACCAGTTTGAAAGTGAAAACGGTGGGTTAATGAATACTCGTTTTAACATGATCCGCATTAATTCATTACTACTTTCACCTTTAACTAGTTTGCTTTATTCACTTGCTTTAGCTGTAACATTGATGTATTTCGGTTTTCCTTTACAAGCAACTTTTGTTCCAGCTGGTGTGGTATATGCATTTTCACAATACTTATCTCAACTGTTTAATCCAATTTCTACTATGATGGATCAAATGACTTTCTTCCAAGATGGTATTGTAGCTGGTAAACGAATTTTTGCTATCTTAGATGACCAGCAATATGAACCAAAGCAAGATACGCAAGAAGGATTAAAGATTGAACGCGGAAAAATTGAATTCAAGCATGTTAGTTTTTCATATGATGGTAAAAATGAAATCTTGCATGATATTTCTTTTACAGTTAATCCCGGTGAAACTCTTGGGATAGTTGGTCATACTGGATCTGGTAAAAGTTCAATTATTAATGTAATGATGCGCTTTTATGAATTTGGTAAAGGCGAGATTTTGATTGATGATGTAGATATTAGAAAATATCCTAAAGAAGAATTACGTAAAAAATTAGGTCTTGTTTTGCAAGAGCCATTCATGTTTTATGGTGATATTGCGTCTAACATTCGTTTATATAATCAAGATATTTCGGATGAAGAGATTAAAAAAGCTGCTGAGGCAGTTCAAGCAGATCAATTTATTGAAAAGATGCCAGGCAAATATCATGCTAAGGTGATTGAAGGCGGAGAAGAATTAAGTCAAGGACAGCGCCAATTGATCTCTTTTGCTAGAACACTAGTTACTAATCCAAAAGTATTGGTTTTAGACGAAGCTACTGCTAATGTTGATACTGAAACAGAAACATTAATTCAACAAGGATTAAAGCAATTGCGTAAGGGTAGAACTACTTTAGCAATTGCGCATAGATTGTCTACAATTGCAGATGCTGATCAAATTATTGTATTAGACAAGGGTAGAATTATTGAACGCGGCAATCATGAAGAATTGCTTGCTAAGAAGGGTTACTACTATAACTTGTACACCTTGCAAAATAACGAAAATAAGGAATAGTTAAGAAAAGACGTTTTGCACGAATGCAGACGTCTTTTTGGTATAATGATTAAAAAGAATGAAATAATTATGAATATTAATAAGGAGGAAAAATGAGAAGATTTTACGCTGTTCGCGGTGGTGCAGGTGACGTTGCTGAACCTGATGTTAATGCCAAACCAAAGGATAATTTATATTTAGCTGTTAATTCAGAATGGCTTTCTAAAGCAGAAATACCTGCTGACCGTACTTCAACTGGTGTTAATTCAGAATTAGACATTAGAATTGAAGATAGAGTAATGAAGGACTTTGCCGATATTGCTGCAGGCAAAGAAAAGATGCCAGACATCAAGGATTTTGCTAAGGCAATTGAACTTTACAAGATTGCTAAGAATTTTGAAAAAAGGGATGCAGAAAAAGCACAACCTATTCAACATGACTTAGAACAATTATTGAGTTTAACTGATTTTGCCGATTTGGCTAAAAAGACTAAGGACTTATTTATGGGTCCATATACATTGCCATTTGTATTTGATGTTGATGCCGACATGAAGAACACTGATGTCAATGTTTTGTACTTTGGTGGTCCAAGTACTTTCTTGCCAGATACAACTACTTATAAGACTCCAGATGCTAAAAAGTTGTTAGATATTTTGCAAGATCAAAGTATTAATCTGTTAACGATGGCTGGCATTGGTAAGACTGAAGCAAGAGTATATGTTGACAATGCTTTGGCCTTTGATGCAAAAGTAGCAAAAGTTGTTAAGTCTGCTGAAGAATGGGCTGACGACGCCGCAATTTACAACCCAGTTTCATACGATGAATTTATTGCTAAATTTAAGTCATTTAACATGGCTCAATTCTTAGATGATATTTTGCCAGAAAAGCAAGAACGTGTAATCGTAATGGAACCACGTTTCCTTGATCATGCAGAAGAATTAATCAATGCAGAAAACTTTGATGAAATTAAGGGTTGGATGCTGGTTAAGTATATTAATAATGTTGCCAAGTTCTTGTCCCAAGAATTTAGAGAAGCATCATTCCCATATGGTCAAGCAATTACTGGTGCCCCAGAATTACCTTCACAAATTAAGCAAGCTTTCCGTCTTGCTAATGGTGTCTTTGATGAAGTTGTCGGTATTTTCTACGGCAAGAAATACTTTGGTGAAAAGGCTAAGCATGATGTTGAAGATATGATTCACAATATGCTTAAAGTATATGAAGAACGAATCAAGAATAATACTTGGCTTTCTGATGAAACTAAGAAGAAGGCAGTTATTAAGTTAAAGGCTTTGGTTCTTAAAATTGGATATCCAGAAAAAATTGAAAAGATTTTTGATCTTTTGCAAGTAGATCCAGAAAAGAGCTTATATGAAAATGAAGCTGCAATGGATGTAGTTCGTACAAAATATATGCTAGAAAAATTGACTAAGCCAGTTGATCGCTCAGTATGGTTAATGCCAGGTAATTTAAACAATGCTTGCTATGACCCACAAAGAAATGACTTAACTTTCCCAGCTGGAATTTTGCAAAAGCCATTTTATGATATTAATCAATCTTTAGGTGCTAATTACGGTGGTATTGGTGCTACGATTGGTCATGAAGTTTCTCATGCCTTTGACAACAATGGTGCTAAGTTCGATGAAAAAGGTAATATGAGCAATTGGTGGACTAAACAAGACTTTGCCGAATTTAATAAGCGTGTAGGCCAAATGGCTGATATTTTTGATGGCTTGCAATATGGTCCTGCTAAGGTTAACGGTAAGCAAGTAGTTTCTGAAAATATTGCTGACCTTGCAGGTTTAGCTTGTGCTGTACAAACAGGTAAGAATGATGGCGCAAATTTGAAGGACTTGTTTGAAAACTATGCTAGAAGCTGGATGGAAAAACAACGTCCTGAAGCAATTAAGACAGAAGTTCAAACTGATGTCCACGCACCACAACCAACAAGAGTAAATATTCCGGTTCAATGTCAAGATGAATTTTACCAAGTATTTGATGTTAAACCAGGTGATGGCATGTGGCTTGATCCAGAAGAAAGAATTACAATTTGGTAAAAAATAAAGAGCTGATTTTAAAAATCAGCTCTTTTTTGTTTTGTCTTAATTATTTAAGCATGTAGTCTCTAGTCATTGGTAAGTTCTTACCAGAAGGACCCTTGGTAAGCAAGTATTGAATGACATCAATGTTGCCTGATTCAAATGAAGCGGCACAAGCATTTAAATACATGTCCCACATACGAGTGAAGCGTTCACCCATTTTTGCCTCAACTTGATCACGTACTGCATTGAAGTTCTTGTCCCAAATTTCAAGAGTTCTTTGGTAGTGACGACGAAGAGTTTCCATATCTGTGATTTGCAAACCATTGTCAACGATATCGCCTACAATTTCTTGCAAACCTGGAATATAGCCACCTGGGAAGATGTATTTGTTAATCCAAGCATTAGTAGCACCGCCTTGTTGACGAGTAATACCATGGATTAAAGCAACACCATCTTGATTTAAGTACTTGTAAATATCTTGGAAGTATTTAAGTTCTCTGAACCTACGTGTTCAAACATACCAACTGAAGTGATGTAATCCCACTTTTGATCACCGAGTTCACGGTAGTCTTCAAGTTTAACTTCTGCTACATCTTGCAAGTTTTCATCATAAATACGCTTTTGAACTAACTTATATTGTTCTTCACTAAGCGTAACCCCGGTAACTTTGAGGCCGTATTCTTTAGCGGCGGTAAGCATTAATGTACCCCAACCACAGCCAATGTCGAGCAAAGTTTTGCCTTTTTGTGGGTTTAATTTGTTTAAAATATGGTGAACTTTTGCAATTTGTGCTTGTTCAAGATCATTTTCATTGCCATTTTCAAAGTAAGCACAAGAGTAAGTTAAAGTAGGGTCAAGCCATAATTTGTAGAAATCATTTCCAATGTCATAGTGACTTTGTACGTCTTCTTCACTTTGCTTTTCAGTATGCTTTTGTTTTGGCAAAAACTTGCGGAATTTTGAAGAACGCATGAAACTGTTGGCACTTTCGTAAGCACCAAAGATTAATTTTTGGATATCTCCATGAATTTCAATCTTCTTATCCATGTATCCTTCACCAAGTGCAAGTGAAGCGTTTTTAGTAATGTCGCTTACAGGAATCTTTTCGTTAAAGACGATTTCGATTTCAGGAGTACCATTACCATAAACTTCGCTTTTACCGTCCCAGTAGGTTACTTTAACGGGAAAAGGGAAGGATTTGCTAAGCATCATTTTGTAAAATGTTTTTTCTAACAATTATCTTTCCTCCAATAATTATCAAACCTAAGTACTTATTTTAACACTAAAAAATTATCTGCAATAAAAAAAGCTTAACCTAAAACTAGATTAAGCAATTCATTTACTTGGCAACATAGTGGAAATTAGGATCAAGTTCTTTGTCTAATTTATCCCAAGCATCCTCTAATTGTTGGTAAATTATTTGTTCATTTTCATGGGTAAGTTTAGTTTTGCGATCAATGGTGATTGGATTGCCAAAGTTAACTTCCATAGGCTTTCTTTTAAGTAATCCCTTAAAGGATAATGGCCCTTGGTAAACTACTGGAACCATTGGTTTTTGCGCCATCTTTGAAATTAAAAGGGCACCACCTTTTAATTCAGCTGAATGTCTTGTTCCGGATGGAAAGATAATTAGTGAAAGCTTTCCTTTTCTAAGACCTTTTACAGGGATTTTTAAAGCAGATGGTCCCGGATTTTTACGATCAACCGGAAATGCATGAGCATGATTTAAGATAAAACGCAAAACTGGATTTTTAAATAATTCAATTTTAGCCATAAACATAAATTCCATTGGGCTAGCACCCAGTGCAAATAAAATTGGCTCCCACCAAGTACGGTGAGGTGCAACTAAAATATAGTTACCTTTAGGTAAGCGATTTTTATGATGGACGTGTAAATGTCCGTTTAATATCCAAACAATAAAGCGAGCGATGGGGCGAATAAATTTATAAAACATTTTGTCCTCCAATTTGTTGTAAGTTATTATAAAAATATATAGACGAGAAAGGCAAATATTTTTATGGTTGAGCTTAAAGATAATGAACGAATCGATTATATGTACAGTGATAACTTGCGAATTATTCAAGACAAAACTGCCTTTAGTTTTTCAATGGATACCTTATTGTTAGCATATTGGGCTAAAGACTTAATTCGTGATCGAGATAAAGTGGCAGACTTATGTGCAGGTAACTGTGCAGCTACTATTTATATGGCTTATTTTAATCGAGCACACTACGATGCAATTGAAATTCAAGATGAGATTTATTCTCAAGCTGTTCGATCGGTTGAGTTAAATCAAATGGAGAATCGAATTTCAGTTTATAAGGATAATGTTTTAAATGCCGCTAATTTTTTACGTAAAGATAGTTATGATGTAGTAACTGTTAATCCGCCATATTTTAAGGCACCACAAGGTCACGAAGTTAACCCAGATCGTAAAAAAGCTATTGCTCGCCATGAATTATTAATTGATTTAGAGCAAATCATTAGTGTAGCGAGTGGACTATTAAAGATGAAAGGTAAGATGTTCATGGTACATCGTCCTGAACGACTTGGTGAAATATGCTATTACTGCATGAAGTATGATTTGAGCGTTAAAATGGTTCAGCCTTTTGTTTCTCATCGCGGAGAAAATACAAATTTAATTATTGTAGAAGCTGTTAAGCATACTGGAACAGATGGCACTGAATTGAGGGATGCTATTGAAGTTCATGATCAAAAAGGTGAATTTAGACCACTTATTCAAGGAATTGTACGTGAGACTGATGAAGATCGAGAAAAACACGATGCACGAGGCAAATATTATTTTTATGTGTTGCTTTGCAATGATGGTAGCTTTTATGGCGGTTTTACAAATGATCTTGAACATCGCTTAAAGATGCATAATGCTGGAAAAGGTGCCAAATATACTAAAACAAGACGTCCCGTTAGAATGATTTATCATGAACAGTTTGATGATAAGGGATTAGCTTTAAAGAGAGAATATTGGTTTAAGCATCATTCTCGCAGCTGGAAAGAAAAATTTTTACGTGAGCATAATATTAAGTTTTAGTCTTGTCATATTGAATAAAATTTTGTAAAATAGTCGAGTATGCTGTGTAAGCATAAATAGAAAACACATCAAGAGCGATCATCATCGTGGTGCCCTAGGTAGTGGTTAGATGATGAAATGAACGCTTGAGAGGATTTAAAACCATAGGAGGAATAAAATATGGCAGACGTTGTTACAATGAAGCAATTGCTTGAAGCTGGTGTCCACTTCGGTCACCAAACTAGAAGATGGAACCCAAAGATGGCTCCTTACATTTTCACTCAAAGAAATGGTATTTACATCATTGACTTACAAAAGACTATCAAGATGTTAGATGATGCTTACAACTTTATGAAGGCTGTTGCTCAAGACGGCGGCGTATTCTTATTTGTAGGTACTAAGAAGCAAGCTCAAGACTCAATTGCTGAAGAAGCAACTCGTGCAGGTCAATACTACGTAAACCAACGTTGGTTAGGTGGTACTTTGACTAACTGGACTACTATTCAAAGTCGTGTTAGAAGATTAAAGCAATTAAAGGAAATGTCACAAGACGGTACCTTCGATGTATTACCAAAGAAGGAAGTTGCACTTTTAACTAAGGAAATGGACAAGCTTGAAAGATTCTTAGGTGGTATCGAAGATATGCCAAGAATTCCAGACGTATTGTTCGTAGTAGATCCTAAGAAGGAAAAGATCGCTGTTCACGAAGCTAACATTTTGGGTATCCCAGTTGTAGCTATGGTTGACACTAACACCGATCCAGACCCAATCGACGTTGTTATTCCTTCAAACGATGACGCTATCCGTGCTATCCGCTTAATCGCAGGTGCAATGGCAGACGCTATTGTTGAAGGTAAGCAAGGTCAAGACGACGAATCTGTTGAAGTAGACTTCAAAGAAAATGCTGATGGTTCAGAAGAAATCGTTAGCGCTGAAGAAAACCCAGAAGACTAGTTTTTACTGTTAGTTCTGTTAGGAGGACATATTAATGGCAAAAATTACTGCAAAGCAAGTTAAAGATTTACGTGAACGTACTGGTGCCGGTGTTATGGACGCCAAGAAGGCATTAGTAGAAGTTGACGGTGACATGGACAAGGCCATTGAATACCTTCGCGATAAGGGTATGGCTAAGGCTGCTAAGAAGGCAGACCGTGTTGCTGCTGAAGGTTTAACCGGTGTTTATGTTGCTGGTAATGTTGCAGCTATTACTGAAGTTAACTCAGAAACTGACTTTGTTGCTCAAAACGAAAAGTTTGTTAACTTAGTTAAGGACGTTACTAAGACTATCGCTGAAGGTGAACCTGCTAACGCTGAAGAAGCTAGCGAATTAAAGATGGAAGACGGCAAGACTTTATCACAAGCTTTTGTAGACGCAACTGCTACAATTGGTGAAAAGATTGCTTTACGTCGTTTTGCATTGGAAAAGAAGAATGATGACCAAGAATTTGGTGCTTACCAACACAACGGTGGCCAAATCGGTGTTGTTACTGTTTTAGAAGGTGCTGATGCCGCAACTGCTAAGCACTTAGCAATGCACATCGCTGCTATGAGTCCTAAGGTTATTTCACCAGATGAATTAGACGATGAATTCATTACTGAACAATTGGCATTAATGAACCACAAGATTGACCAAGACAACGAAAGTCGTGCTTTGGTTCACAAGAAGCCATTACCACACCTTGTTTACGGTTCAGAAAAGCAATTAACTGATGATGTTTTAGCTAAGGCTAAGGAAGACATCAAGGCTGAACTTAAAGAAGAAGGCAAGCCAGAAAAGATTTGGGACAGAATCATTCCTGGTAAGATGCAACGTTTCATCGATGACAACACTCAAGTTGATAAGCAATTTGCAGTTTTATCACAAAACTACATCATGGATGACAGCAAGACTGTTGGCGAATTCTTGAAAGAAAAGGGCGCTAAGTTAGTTTCATTCACTCGTTACGAAGTTGGCGAAGGTATTGAAAAGAAACAAGAAGACTTTGCTGCTGAAGTTGCAGAACAAATGAAGTAATTAAACTACTTTATAAAGAAAGGAGGAGTACGTAAGTGCTCCTCTTTTTTTATAATTTTTTATAGTCTTTAATTAGTTGAAAGACATTAAGTAGTTATATATGTTAGAATAATTAAAGCTATTAGAGGAGGGCATTATGAGTCAAGTTAAATATAATCGCATTATTTTGAAAATATCAGGTGAAGCTTTAGCTGGTGACAAAGGTACTGGAATTAATCCAACTGTTATCAGTCACTTGGCTAAAGAAATTAAGTCTGTTCATGATTTAGGCGTAGAAATTGGTATCGTTTGTGGTGGCGGTAACATGTGGCGCGGTGAAACTGGTGCTAAGTTGGGCATGGAACGTGCACAAGCTGACTACATGGGTATGCTTGCTACTATTATGAATGGTTTAGCTTTGCAAGATGGTCTTGAAAAAGTTGGCGTTCCTACTAGAATGCAAACTTCAATTGAAATGAGACAAATTGCTGAACCTTACATCAGAAGAAGAGCTTTACGTCATCTTGAAAAAGGCCGCGTTGTAATCTTCGGTGGTGGTACTGGTAATCCATACTTCTCAACAGATACTACTGCTGCTTTGCGTGCTGCTGAAATTGGTGCTGATGTAATTTTGATGGCTAAAAATGGTGTTGACGGTGTTTACTCAGCTGACCCTAAGACTGATCCTACAGCAACTAAATTCAGCGAATTAACTCAACTTGATTTGATTTCAAAGGATTTGAAGGTAATGGACAGAACTGCAAGTTCATTATCAATGGATACCGAAATTCCATTAATTGTCTTTAATGTTAATACACCTGGCAATATTAAGAAGGTTGTTTTGGGTGAAAATATTGGTACTGTAATTAGAGGTAATAAATAATGAATAACGAAACTATTAAAAAAGCACAAGAAAATATGGATAAATCTATTAAGGTTTATCAAAAGAAGTTAGCTTCAATTCGTGCTGGTGTTGCTAACGCAGCATTACTTGATAACGTACAAGTTGAATATTATGGTGCACCAACACCATTGACTCAAATGTCAAGTATTACAATTCCAGAACCACGTGTTTTATTGATCACTCCATACGATCAAAACAGTTTGGATGATATTGAACACGCACTTTTGGCTTCTAACCTTGGATTAACTCCTGCTAACGACGGTAAGGTTATTAGATTGGTAATCCCCCAACTTACTGGTGAAAGAAGAGAAGAAATCGCTAAAGAAGTAGGCAAGTATGCTGAAGAAGCTAAAATTGCTGTTAGAAACGTTCGTCGTGATGCCATGAATGCTTTGAAGAGAGAAGAAAAAGATGGCGACATTACCGAAGATGAACAACGTAATTTAGAAAAGCAAGTTCAAAAGGTTACTGATGATGCGGCCAAGAAGATTGATCAACTTGCTGATGAAAAACGTAAAGAAATTACTCAAGGCTAAGCATGAGTAAGAAGGATAACGAGTTAAATCATCTAGCCATCATAATGGATGGTAATGGTAGATGGGCTAAAAAGAGACATAAGCCTCGATTTGTCGGACACCGTGAAGGCATGGATAATGTTGAACGGATTACTTTAGCTGCTGATAAATTAGGTATTAAGGTATTAACTTTGTATGCTTTTTCTACCGAAAATTGGGCTAGACCTAAAGAAGAAGTAGCCTATTTGATGAATTTACCAGTACGTTTCTTTGATAAATATATGCCAACTCTAATGGAGAACAACGTTAAGGTTAACATCATGGGATATTTAGATGAACTCCCAGAAAAAACATATCAAATTGTTCAAAGAGCAATGGCAGAAACAGCTAATAATACTGGCTTAATTCTCAATTTTGCTTTTAATTATGGCTCAAGAAGAGAAATTACTTCTGCAGTTCAAGAAATTGGTGGTCTAATTGAAGCAGGTCAACTAAAAAGCGAAGATATTACGGAAAAAATGATTTCAGATCATTTGATGACTGGACATTTTGGTAAATATCAAGATCCTGATTTATTAATTAGGACTTCAGGTGAACAAAGAATTTCTAATTTCTTGCTTTGGCAGTTGGCTTATTCAGAGTTGGCTTTTAGTGATAAAAACTGGCCTGATTTTAATGAAGATGATTTAAAACAATTTGTTAATGATTTTAAGCACCGTAATCGGCGCTTTGGTAAGGTAGACGAATCGGATAGTTAATTAATATGAAACAACGTGTAATTACGGCAGTTATTGCCTTAATCTTATTTATTCCAATTGTATTAGCAGGCGGCCTTTGGATGGACTGGCTGACTGTACTGTTTGCAGCAGTTGGTATTAGTGAAATCTTTTTGATGAAAAAGCAAATTTTAGTATCATTAGATTTCGTATTAGCATTACTTGCTACTTTAACCTGGACAGTTCCAGATTCATTTTTCAAAGTATTCCCATCTAATATAACTAAATTGGGTGTATTTTATGGTATTGTCATGTTGTTCTTGACTTGGACTGTTCTTTCTAAGAACAAGACAACTTTTGATGATGTCGGCGTTTATATTTTAGCAGCTCTTTATATCGGTATTGGCTTCCACTACATGGCTGCAATTAGAGCATATCCACAAAATGGTTTAGCACTTCTTGGTTATGTCTTTGTAGTTGTTTGGTCAACTGATATTGGTGCATATATGATCGGTCGTAAGATCGGTAAACATAAATTATGGCCAGTAATTAGTCCTAACAAGACTTGGGAAGGTTCTATTGGTGCTGTAATTTGTGCATTGATTTGTAGTGCAATCTACTTAGCAATTTTGAGTCACTTCAACATCACCTTTGGTGTTTCAGAATTATCAATGGTTGGTTTAGCATTTATCCTTTCAATCGTTGGGCAAATGGGTGACTTAGTTGAATCAGCATATAAGCGTTTCTACGGTGTTAAGGACTCAGGTAAGATTTTGCCAGGTCACGGTGGTATCTTAGACCGTTTTGATAGTATGCTATTTGTATTGCCTGTTGTTGCTGCTATTTTAGGTATTGTACATTAGGAGAATTTTATTGAGAGGTATACTAATCTTTTTAGTCGTTTTTGGCTTACTTGTTTTTGTCCATGAATTTGGACACTTCATTGTAGCTAAAAAGTCAGGTATTCTTGTCCGTGAATTTTCTATTGGTATGGGACCAAAGCTTTTTCAAATTAGAAGAAATCCTACGACATATACCATTCGGTGGTTACCACTTGGGGGATATGTTCGTTTAGCGAGCTCTGATGATGAAAGTAAATTGGATCCGGGTATGACTGTAGTTTTACAGTTAAATGATCAAAATGAAGTAGTCAGAATTGATGCTTCTGAATCAGACATGCCTATTGAAGGAATTCCTGTACAAGTAACAAAGGCCGATTTGGTAGATAACTTGATTATTGAAGGTTATGAAAACGGTGATGAAAATGATCTAGTTACTTATCATGTAAACCATGATGCTACTATTATTGAAAAGAATGGTACTGAATTAATCATTGCTCCTCGTGATACCCAATTCAATCAAGCTAATGTTTGGCAAAAATTAGCAACCAACTTTGCTGGTCCATTTATGAATATTTTGCTTGGCTTTGTAGTGTTCTTAATTTGGACATTTACTGTTCCTGGACCAGCTACTACGACTATTGGTTCTACTGAAGCCAATTCTCCTGCTAGAAGTGCTAAAATTGAGCCTGGCGATAAAATTGTTGAAATTAATGGTCAAAAGATCACTAATTTTGATCAAGTATCTGCCAAGATTAATCAAAGCAAAGGAAAAGAATTACGCTTTAAGTTAGAAAAAAATGGTTCAACTAGAACTGTTACGGTAAAACCAAAAGTTCGTAAAGTGCAAAAGCAAAAAGTTTATCAAATTGGTATCATTGCCAAAAGCGATGAAAGTGCCGGTGTTAAACTAAAAAGAGGCTGGGATACAGCTGTATCAACTACAGGTTTAATTTTCAATGCAGTTGGTAATTTGTTTAGACACTTTAGTTTGAATAAATTGTCTGGTCCAGTTGGAATCTATTCTCAAACTTCTCAAGTATCTCAAATGGGCTTTACATATGTTTTAGCCTTCTTGGGTATGATCTCAATCAACTTAGGAATTGTTAACTTGATTCCAATTCCGGGATTAGACGGTGGTAAGCTTTTATTGAACTTAATTGAATTAGTTCGTGGAAAGCCAATTTCAGAAGAACATGAGGCTATCGTCGAATTGATCGGCTTTGGTCTGTTGTTGGTTTTGATCATTGCAGTTACAGGAAACGATATTTATCGCTATTTTATTAAATAATTAAATTAGTTAGTTTTATTTTTACTTTAGGAGATTTTAAATAATAATGCGTCAATCAAAGTTTTTTATGCCAACTTTAAAGGAAGCACCATCCGATGCTGTGGCTGAAAGTCATAAATTGATGATTAGAGGTGGCTATATTCGCCAAGTTACTGCTGGTGTTTATGCATACCTTCCATTAGGCTACCGCGTTTTGCGCAAGGCTGAAGCAATCATCGAACAAGAAATGGACAGAATTAATGTTCCAGAAATGATTATGCCTCACTTGCTTCCAGCAACTTTATGGCAAGAATCTGGTCGTTACAAGAAGTATGGTCCAGAAATGTTTAAGCTTAAGGACCGTCATGGTCGTGAAAGTTTACTTGGACCTACACACGAAGAAACATTCACTGAAATCATTGCTAAGAACTTAAAGAGTTACAAGCAAATGCCAATGGCTTTATACCAAATTCAAACCAAGTTCCGTGATGAAAACCGTCCTCGTTTCGGTCTTCTTCGTGGTCGTGAATTTGTAATGCTTGATGGTTACAGTTTTGCTGCTACTCGTGATCAATTGGATGAACAATTTAATGACCAAGAAAATGCCTACAAGCGTATTTTTAAGCGTGCTGGTGTAACAGTTCACCCAGTAATTGCTGACTCAGGTACAATGGGTGGTAAGAACTCTACTGAATTCCAAGCTCCAGCAGCAATTGGTGAAGATACTATTGCTACTAACGAAAAGGGTACTTATGCTGCTAACCTTGAAATGGCCAAGAGTATTGACACATTTAAACAAGATCCTGAAGATCCTAAAGAATTAACTGAAGTTGCAACCCCTGGTTGTGATACTATTGAAAAACTAGCTAAGTTTTTAGATGTTCCTGCAACTAGAATTGTGAAGAGTATTCTTTACATTGCTGATGGTCAAAAAGTTTTAGTTTTAATTCGTGGCGATAAGCAAATCAACGAAGTAAAATTAGGACACGTACTTGATGCTGATGAAGTTCATGAAGCTGATACTAATGATTTGAAGGAAATCACTGGTAGTGAAAAAGGCGGTGTAGGTCCTGTAAATGCAGACTGGGCAGATAAGATTATTGCAGATGAAACTGTAAAGGATCTTTACAACGTTGTTGTTGGTGCAGGCAAAACTGATTACCAATACAAGAATGCTAACTTAGATCGTGACTTTAAGGTAGATGAATTTGCTGATCTTAGAACTGCTAATGAAGGTGAACCAGACCCAGTTGATCATTTGCCACTTAAGTTCACCACTTCAATCGAAGTAGGTCACATCTTTAAGTTAGGTACTTACTACACTAAGACTATGGGTGCAGATTTCTTGGATCAAAACGGTAAAGCTAAACCAGTTATCATGGGTTCATATGGTATTGGTGTAACTAGAATGCTTTCTGCAGCAGTTGAACAACACTTGACTGAACGCGGTGTGGCATGGCCAAAGGAAATCGCTCCATTTGAAATTCATATTGTTCAAATGAAGATGAACAAAGAAGATCAAACTGAATTAGCTGAAAAACTTGAAAAGAAATTCAGTGAAAAGTATGATGTCTTATATGACGATCGTAAGGAACGTGCAGGTGTTAAGTTTGCTGATGCTGACTTAGTTGGTGCACCAATTAGAATTACGATTGGTAAGAAAGCTGCTGATGGTATTGTTGAAGTTAAGAGACCAACTGATGCTAAGGCAACTGAAATGTCAATTGATGAATTAGATAAGTTTGTAAATCAAGAGTTAGGATAATTTTTGTGACCAATAAAAACGATCTTTTCTTAAAATTGCTCAAACAGGTTCGTTTCCCTGATAGTTTTGAAGATAATGACCTTCTTCAAAAAGGGAAGATCGAAAACGTGGATGTTTACGCTAAAGAACATAGGTGGGATATCCACGTTTTTTTTGATACTCCATTACAATACGATACCTATGTGGCTTTAAGAAAAGCTATAGAAGAAACTTTTTCTTCATTTGTAAACGTAAGATTTTTTGTTAATACTGGTGATGGATCAGATCAATATTTGCCTAAGTATTGGCATTATGCAGTTCAAAACTCTAATGTATTACAACCAATGGCTCGAGAATTTTTAGCAGGTCAAAAACCAGAAAAAGTTGATGGTCGTTGGGTAATACCAGTTGATAACAATATTATCGATGGAATAATTGAGCAAAAAGCCTTAGATGATCTGGCTTTAGAAATGCGTAAATACGGTTTCTTTAACTTGAAATTTATTACTCAAGTAGATCAAGCCAGCTTACAAAATAATATGCAAAGTTTGGAAGAGCGACATGAGGAACATGAAAAGGATATGCAAAAGCAATTTGAGCAAACTCCTGAAAAACCAAAACCTCAACCACGTCAATATCCAACTAAGCGTACTAGTTATGGTAATCGCAAGTTAGATGAAAATGCACCAATTACTCAAATTAAAGATGTAGAAGATGGCACACGTAATGTTGTCATTGAAGGTAATATTTTTAATATTGAAAGTCGTGAATTAAAGTCTGGTGCAGTTATTTTCACTGGTGAAATTACTGACTATAGTGATTCAATTGCTTTTAAGAAATTTGTTTCAGATAAAGAACAAATTGAACAAATGTCAGCTATCAAACCAGGTACTTGGGCTAAAATGCAAGGAACTGCAGCTGATGACCAATATCAACATGATGTGGTATTTAACATCAGTAGTTTTGAAACAGTAGAGCATATTGGTCGAACTGAAAGGTATGAAGGCGAGCAAAAGCGTGTGGAGCTTCACTTGCATACTAATATGAGTCAACTTGATGCAACTAATACGCCAACAGACTTTATTAAAACAGCTAAAAAATTTGGTCAAAAGGCCATTGCGATTACTGATCATGGGGATGTTCAATCCTTCCCTGAAGCTTATAGTACAGGTAAGGCTACTGGAACAAAGATTCTTTATGGTGTTGAAGCAAATATGATTGATGACCATGCATTGCTTGTCTTGAATCCAGCTCCAATGACCTATGAAGATCGTGAATTTGTAATCTTCGACGTTGAAACGACAGGTCTTTCATCTGTTTATGACACTATTATTGAAATTGGTGCCGTAAAAATGAAGAATGGGGAAGTACTTGAACGTTTTGATAAATTTATTAATCCTCACCATCCATTAAGTGAGCAGACGATCAACTTAACTTCTATTACGGATGAAATGGTTAGTGCTGCAGATGATGAAGCTGTCGTAATTAAACAGTTCCAAGACTTTTATGGTGATCGTCCTCTTTGTGGACACAACGTTCAATTCGATGTTGGTTTTGTTAATGCTGCATTAAGAAGAGCTGGTTTAAGTGAAATTACTCAACCTGTTGTTGATACGCTTGAAGTATCTCGTTTATTGCACCCAGAACAAAACCGTCACACTTTGGATTCATTAGCTAAAAAGTACAATGTTTCACTAGAACACCACCATAGAGCTAACCAAGATGCTGAAGCAACTGGTTATTTGATGTACAAGTTGCTTGATGCTTTTAACAAAAAATATGATGAAGACAATTTAAACAACTTAAATGGTTATGCTGCACATGGTGAAGTATATAAGCGTGCACGTCCTTCTCATATGACGGTACTGGCAAAGGATCAAAAGGGATTAAAGAATCTGTATAAATTAGTTTCTATCGCAAGTACGAAAGATTTTTATCGTATTCCTAGAACTCCTAAGTCAGATTTAGCACGTTTACATAAAGGCTTGCTATATGGTTCTGGTTGCTGGCAAGGCGATGTTTTTGTAGCAATGATGCAAAAAGGTTATGATGAAGCTCGTGAAAAGGCTAAATTCTATGACTTTTTGGAAGTTCAACCACCAGCAGCTTATGCACAATTAATTGAAGATGGTTTGATCAAAGATGAAGACCAACTTGAAGAAATTATTGGCAATATCTATAAGCTAGGAAAAGAATTAAAGAAACCGGTTGTAGCAACTGGTGATTCACATTATGTTGAACCACATGATGCGATTTATCGTACAATCTTGATTTCTGCTCAACGTTCTAACCCTAATAGAAATAAGCCGCAACCAGATTTGCATTTTTACTCTACACAAGAAATGCTTGATGCCTTTAGTTTCTTAGGCGAAAATGTGGCTAAAGAAATCGTAATTGAAAATACTAATAAGATTGCGGATGAGATTTCTGAAATTCAGCCTATTAAAGATGGTTTGTATCCACCTCATATTGCTCACGCTGATGAAGAAATGAAGAAATTAACTTACGATAAGGCTTATGAATTGTATGGTAATCCTTTGCCTAAGATCGTTAAAGATCGTATTGATCTGGAGCTTAATTCAATCATTTCTAATGGTTATGCGGTTATTTACTTAATTTCTCAGCGACTGGTAGCCAAGTCAAATAAGGACGGATATTTGGTAGGTTCACGTGGTTCCGTAGGTTCTAGTTTAGTAGCCACAATGTCTGGGATTACTGAAGTTAATCCACTTGCTCCGCACTATCGTTGCCCTAACTGTAAGTATTCACAGTTCTTTGAAAATGGTGAATATGGTTCTGGCTTTGACTTGCCTGATAAAAATTGTCCAAAGTGTGGTACTCCTTTAGTAAAAGATGGTCAGGATATTCCATTTGCTACTTTCTTGGGTTTCCACGGTGATAAGGTTCCTGATATCGATTTGAACTTCTCAGGTGACTACCAACCAGTAGCACATAACTTTATTCGAGTTATGTTTGGACCAGATAATTCATATCGTGCCGGAACTATTGCCACAGTTGCTGATAAGACTGCGTATGGTTATGCCAAGCACTTTGATGAAGAAAGAGATTTGAAGCTTCGCAATGCTGAATTAGATCGTTTAGCCAGTGGTATTCGTGGAGTAAAAAGAACGACGGGTCAGCACCCAGCCGGAATTGTTGTAGTTCCAGATGACATGGATATTTATGACTTTACTCCTGTTTCTTATCCAGCCGATGATGTAAATGCAGCTTGGTTGATTACGCACTACGACTTCCACTCCATTCACGATAACATCTTGAAATTCGATATTCTGGGACACGATGATCCAACTATGATTCGTCACTTGCAGGATTTATCCGGAATTGATCCATTAACTATTCCACCAGATGATCCAGGTGTTATGTCACTGTTTTCAGGTACAAAGGCTTTAGGAGTAACCCCTGAACAAATTGGTTCTCAAACTGGTACTTTGGGAGTTCCAGAATTTGGTACTCGTTTTGTTAGAGGGATGCTTGAAGAAACAAAGCCAACTACTTTTGCCGAATTACTGCAGATTTCTGGTTTATCACACGGTACTGACGTATGGCTAGGTAACGCAGAAGACTTGGTTAATAATGGTACGTGCAAATTAAAGGATGTTATTGGTTGTCGTGACAACATCATGATGGACTTGATTCACTGGGGCGTAAAACCAGAAGTAGCCTTTTCAACTATGGAATCAGTTCGTCACGGTCGTGGAATTAGCGATGAGAATATGGCCATTCTTAAAAAGAACAAGAATATTCCAGATTGGTACATTCCATCTTGTTTGAAGATCAAGTACATGTTCCCTAAGGCTCACGCCACTGCCTATATTTTGATGGCATTGAGAATTGCTTGGTTTAAAGTGTACTATCCAGAAATTTATTACACCGCTTATTTCTCAGTTCGTGCTGATTTGTTTGATTTAGTTGCAATGAGTCATGGTAAAAACACAGTTAAGGCGGCTATGAAAGAAATTCAAGATAAAGGTATGGATGCTTCAGCTAAGGATAAGAGTTTGTTAACGGTTCTAGAAATTGCTAATGAATGTCTTGAACGTGGAATCAAGATCAAGATGGTTGATATTGATCAATCTGAAGCAACTGACTTTAAGATTTTGGATAAACATACTATTTTAGCTCCATTTAATGCCGTACCAGGTTTAGGTGATAACGCAGCTAAGCAGATTGTAGCAGCCCGCGCTGAAAAGAAGTTCTTGTCTAAAGAAGACTTAGCTAAGCGTGGTAAGGTTTCACAAACAATCATGAACTATTTTGAAGATAATGGCGTCTTAGATGGGATGCCTGATGAAAATCAATTATCACTTTTCTAGAGATCAGATTTTACATTAATTAGTAAAACATGGTATACTACTAGAGAAGTTCGAATAGGTAAATTCGAGTGAGCAGTAATGCTCACTCTTTTTATTACGGAGGAAAATTTTTGTCTAAAGTTATAGATCTTGTTCGTCCAGTTGTCGAAACAATTATTGATGAACATGGCGACATGTTGGTTGATATGGAATATGTTAAAGAAAAAGGCCAAAATTATTTACGTATCTATGTAGATCGTGAACCAAATGGAATTGATATTGATGAAATCGCGGCTTTGAGTGAACTTGTTTCTGAAAAGCTTGATACGCTCAATCCTGATCCATTGCCTGATCCATATGTTTTGGAATTGTCATCTCCAGGTGCAGAACGTCCTATTCAGACTGAAGCAGATTGGAAAAAGGCTTTAAATGATTACATTCATATTGGACTTTATCAAAAGATTGAGGACAAAAAAGTGTATGAAGGTACGCTTAAGTCCTATAATGATGAAGAGATTGTATTAGAAGTAAAGGATAAGACAAGACGAAAAACATTAACTGTTCCCCGTAAGTTAATTGCGAATATTCGTTTTGCAATTGAATTTTAGAAAGGCTGATCAAAAACTTATGTCTAAAGAAATGCTAGAAGCGTTTGCTACCTTGGAAAAGACTAAGGGCATTAAGCAAGATGTTATTGTTGATGCAATTAAAGCCGCTTTGGTAGCTGCATACAAAAAGAATTATAACCAAGCACAAAACGTTGAAGTTGATTTTGACGAAAGAAAAGGCAACTTTAAAGTTATGGCTGTTAAGACCGTCGTTGATGAAGTTCAAGATGATCGTTTGGAAGTTAGTTTAAAAGATGCCTTAGCTATTAACCGTGCTTATGAAGTTGGCGACGAAATTCGTTTCGAAGTTACTCCTAAGAACTTTGGCCGTATTGCTGCTCAAACTGCTAAGCAAGTTATTATGCAACGTTTACGCGAAGCAGAAAGAAATCACATTATTGATGAATATTCTCAATATGAAGATGAACTTGTTACAGGTACTGTAGAACGTCGTGATAATCGCTTTGTTTATGTTAAAATTGGCAATGTTGAAGCAGTAATGCCACATCATGATCAAATGCCTAACGAAGTTTACAACCCACAAGATCAAATTCGTGTTTTGGTAACTCATGTAGGTTCAGATTCTAAGGGTGCTCAAATTACTGTATCTAGAACTGCTCCAGATATGGTAAAGCGTTTGTTTGAACAAGAAGTTCCAGAAATCTATGATGGAACTGTTGAAATTGTTTCAATCGCGCGTGAAGCAGGCGATCGTACTAAGATGGCTGTTAAGTCAAATGACCCTAACATTGATCCAGTAGGAACTTGTGTAGGTCAAAAGGGTGCTCGTGTTCAAAACGTTGTTAACGAACTTGGCGGCGAAAACATCGATATTGTTAAGTATGAAGAAGATCCATCAGACTTCATCGCTAATGCATTGAACCCAGCAGAAGTAATTGCTGTTCAATTTGGCGATGATGAAGATGAAAAGAGTGCTTTGGTAATTGTTCCAGATTATCAATTGTCACTTGCAATCGGTAAGAAGGGTCAAAACGTACGTCTTGCAGCACGTTTGACTGGTTACAAGATTGATATTCGTCCAGAATCTGAAGTAGAATTTGTTGATGAAAAGTCATCAGATTCTGATAGTGAAGATGCTGCAGCTACTGATGAAAATCAAGATGCAACTAATGAAGAAGCAACTTCAACTGATGATACTGTTTCTTCAGATGATACAGATGCTGCAGAAGATAATACTGAAGAATAGGTGATTTTTTGAAAAAAAGAAAAATCCCAATGCGGAAGGATTTATTAACCGACACAATGCAACCTAAGAAAGAATTAGTACGTATTGTGATTGATAAAGAAAAGAATGTTTCTGTCGATCCTACTGGTAAAAAAGCAGGAAGAGGAGCATATGTTTCACTTGATCCAACTAAGATTGAAGCCGCAAAAGAAAAGCGCGTCCTAGATCGTAGCTTAGGTGCAAAGGTTCCAGACAGCTTTTACGATGAACTTTATTCTTATGTTGATCATCAAAAGGCAAGAAAAGAATTATTTGGTGATAAATAAGATTGCAAAATAGACAAAAAGCAATTAATTTGTTAGGTTTAGCAGAGCGTGCTAGAAAATTAACAACTGGTACTGAAACTGTAATTGCCGAAGCAAATAAAGGAAAAATAAAAGTGATCCTGATGGCCAGTGATATTCAAGCCAACACTGCCGAAAAGGTGGATCGCGTTGCCAGAAAAAATAATATTCCTATGATAAACTCATTTTCAGCTGATGAAATGTCAAAAGCAATTGGCAAAAAGCGAAAAGTTTTAGGATTAACTGATGCTGGTTTTGCTAAGGCATTAGTTAAAAGAATAAATGAAGGAGTGTGATTGGATGGCAAAGAAAAGAATTTATGAAATTGCAAAAGAAGTAGGCGCTGATAATAAAGTTGTAGTCCAAAAAGCAAAGGATTTGGGCTTTGATGTGAAAAATCATATGTCATCAATTGATGATTCACAGGCTGCAAAATTGAAGAGTAGTTTCCAAAACTCCGCTCCTGCCAAGAAGAATAATAAGATCAAGATTTCTGTTTCATCTATTCGTAAGAATGAAAAGAAACAAGAAGATAATAATTCTTCTAAGAAGCCAAGAAGACGTAATAATAAGCGTCATCAAAACAATGATCGTAATCGTGATAATAGAAATGAACGCGGCAATAGAGCTAACTCAGGCAAGCCTAAGGCAGCAGCTTTGCTTCAACAATTTAAGCAAAAGCAACGTGCTGAAGAAGGCCAACTTAATAAAGAAGCTCAAAAAGCCAAGAAAGAATATCACGAACAGTTGAAACATCCAAAACAAGAACAACCAGTGAAAAATAATAAGAAAACTAACAACGATAACAAGAAGAAGTCAGAACCAGTTGAAAAGAAAGTAATTGGCCCTAAGATTTTAAAGCCATCTCCAGCTCGTTTAAAGCAAAATCAACCTTCAGCTAATGAAAGAGTAGCTGCTAAAGTTACTATTCCAGAAGCTCCTAAGGATGAGGATCGTGGCAATGGTCGTGGTAGAAACACAGGTAAGCCAGGCCGTAAGGGAAAGAACCAATTCTTTAACGGACGTAATGAACATTCAGATCGTTCAGAAAGAAAACGTCGTAAGAATAAGAAGAGACAACAAGAACAAAAACCAAAGAAGCAACCAACTAAGCGTAAGGAACGTCCATTACCAGAAGTATTAGTTTACGAAGAAGGTATGAATGCTCAAGACTTAGGTAAATTACTTCACCGTGAACCAGCAGAAATCGTTAAGAAGTTATTCATGCTTGGTGTAATGACTAACCAAAACCAATCTTTGGATAAGGATACGATTGAATTATTAGCTGCTGAATACGGTATCGATGCTAAGCAAAAGGTTCATGAAGATATTTCTGATATTGACACTCTTTACAACAAGAGAATGGAAGAATCAAAGAAGTCTAAGAACCAAGTTAAGCGTCCACCAGTAGTTACTATCATGGGTCACGTTGACCACGGTAAGACTACTTTGCTTGACCGTTTACGTCATACTCATGTTTCAGCTCATGAAGCTGGTGGTATCACTCAGAAGATCGGTGCTTACCAAGTTAGATTAGATAATCGTTTGATTACTTTCTTGGATACTCCAGGACACGCCGCATTCTCTAATATGCGTGCACGTGGTGCTGAAATTACCGATATTGTTGTTTTGGTTGTAGCCGCAGATGACGGTGTAATGCCACAGACTGTTGAAGCTATTGACCACGCTAAGAGTGCTAACGTTCCAATTATTGTTGCTATTAACAAGATGGATAAACCAGGTGCTAACCCACAACATGTAACTGAAGAATTAATGAAGTATAACTTAATTCCTGAAGATTACGGTGGTGACACAATTTTCGTTAACATTTCAGCTAAGACTGGTCAAAATGTTGATGACTTGCTTCAAATGATCTTGCTCCAAGCTGATGTGATGGAACTTAAGGCTAACCCAACTGAAATGGCTATCGGTACTGTAATTGAAGCTCGTTTGTCACGTGGTCGTGGTCCTGTAGCCGACGTTTTGATCCAACAAGGTACACTTAATATTGGTGACCCAATTGTTGTTGGTGATACTTTCGGTCGTGTACGTACTATGACTAACGACCGTGGTCGTCAAGTTAAGAAGGCTACTCCATCTGAACCTGTTGAAATTACTGGTTTAAACGATGTTCCTGAATCAGCTGATAAGTTAGTTGAATTTAAGGATGAAAAGACAGCAAGAAGTGTTGGTGAAGCTAGAGCACAACAATCATTGCAAAAGTCACGTGAAAAGGTACAACACGTTACCCTTGATAACCTCTTTGATACTATGAAGAAAGAAAACATGAAAGAGGTTGACATTGTCTTGAAGGCTGATGTTCAAGGTTCAGTTGAAGCTTTGCAACAATCACTTGAAA
Organism: uncultured Lactobacillus sp.; assembly: GCF_902491705.1. Lineage (GTDB taxonomy): Bacteria > Bacillota > Bacilli > Lactobacillales > Lactobacillaceae > Lactobacillus. Next base: position 35,742 of record NZ_CABUIW010000001.1, read on the forward strand.
AGATTGAAGTTGAAGGCGTACGTGTTAACATTATTCACTCAGGCGTTGGTGCAATTAATGAATCAGATGTTACTTTAGCTGGTGCATCTAACGCATTCATTATTGGGTTCAATGTTCGTCCAACTGCAACTGCCAAGAGTCAAGCTGAAACTGACTCTGTTGATATTCGTTTGTACAGTGTCATTTACAAGGCTATTGACGATGTTACTGCTGCCATGAAGGGTATGCTTGAACCAACTTACGAAGAAAAGGTTATTGGTAACTTAACAGTTCGTGAAACTTGGAAGGTTTCAAAGGTTGGTACAATTGCTGGTTCCTTCGTTGATAAGGGTGTAGTTAAGAATGATTCTAAGATTAGAGTTATTCGTGACGGTATCGTTAAATACGATGGCGAAATTGCATCACTTAAGAGATTCAAGGACGATGTTAAGGAAGTTAAGCAAGGTAACGATTGTGGTTTGACTATTAAGGACTACAACGATATCAAGGTCGGCGACGAATTCGAAGTATACGAAATGCAACAAGTTGAACCTAAGTAATTATTTTAGGAGGAAAACATGAAGCATAGAGTTGGTCGTGTTGAAGGAGAAATCCTTCGTGAATTAACCAAAATTTTGCGTAAGAATATTCGTGATCCACGTTTAAGCGAAGTTACAATTACTGCGGTTGAATGCACGAATGATCTTTCATATGCAACTATTTACTATAGTTTATTAACTGAAGATCCCGAAAAAGAAAAGGAAGTTGAAGAAGGCTTAGAAAAAGCAAAGGGCATGATGCGTCACTTGCTTGGTCAAACTTTGACAGTATATAAAGTTCCTGAACTTATTTTTAAACGTGATAATTCAGTAAAATATGGTAGTAAAATTGACCGTTTAATTGCAGAAGTTAAAAAGCAAGATGCTGAACGGGCAAGTAAGTAAAAAAGGCGCCGTTAAGGCGCTTTTTTTGTTAAGTAGATAGGGTATAAATATGTTAAATGGAATTTTAGTTATTGATAAAGACAAGGATATGACAAGCGCAGATGTTGTTTATCATTTACGTCGTGCTTTGCATATTAAAAAGATCGGTCATGCTGGTACCTTAGATCCTGAAGTTACAGGAGTTTTACCTATAGCAATTGGTCAAGCAACTAAATTAATTGAATTAATGCATACGCGTCCTAAGAAATATCAAGGAAAAGGACTTTTGGGCTATGCGACTGATTCTTATGATGCAACAGGTACTGTTTTAAAAGAAGAAAAATTAGATCATCCTTTTACTTCTGAAGAAATTCAGGCAGGAATGAATTTGTTTAAAGGTGAAATTGAACAGGTTCCTCCTATTTACTCAGCAGTTAAAGTAAATGGTAAGCATTTGTATGAATATGCTCGTGAAGGTATTGCTGTTGAGCGCCCTAAGCGAGTTGTTGATGTCTATAATTACCAATTAATGCATGAGCCTGTTTTTGATCAAGAAAAAGGACAAGAAAGTTTTGATTTTGAGATCGAATGTAGCAAAGGTACATATGTTAGATCATTAGTTAACGATTTAGGCGAAAAATTAGGCAAGCCTGCTGTTATGACAGAATTGAGACGAACAGCTAGCTCTGGCTTTGATATTTCTCAAGCAGTAAAATTAAGTGAGATTGAAGCAAATCCAGAAAAAGCAAGTGAATTGATTCAACCAATTGATGCCTTTTTTGTAAATTATGAGACAATTGACTTAACAGAAGATCAATGGAAAAAAGTGCAAAATGGTGCATGGATTAAATTAGAAACAGATGCTAAAAAAGTAGCTTTAAGGTACAATAAAAAAGTTAAGGCAATTTATGAGAACAAAGGGAGACTCTATTGCCCAAGTCTAATGTTGCTTCAAAATGAATAATTGAAACGAAGGAATTAGTTGTGAAAATCGTCCATTTAACTTATCCAGTTAAGGAAAATATTCTATCTTCAAAAATAATACTTGCTCTCGGCTTTTTTGATGGCGTTCATTTAGGGCATCAAAAATTAATTCTGAGAGCAAAAAAGATTGCCGATCAAAAGAATTTGCCTCTAGTAGTAATGACTTTTGATCGACATCCTAAAGAAGTTTATGCGGATAAAAAGAATTTTAAATATCTTGAAACGCTTGAAGAAAAAGCAGATAAAATGGCTGAATTAGGTGTCGATTACTTGGCTATTATGCCTTTCACGAAAGATTTTAGTCGAATTAAAGCACAAGAATTTGTCGATAATGTAATCGTCAGATTAAATGCCGACACTGTTGTTGCGGGCTTTGACTATACATATGGTGAAAAGGATATCGCCAATATGGATCACCTTCCTGATTTTGCTAAGGGTAGATTCAATATTGTAGTTATGCCAAAGCAAATTTTTGACGGTAAAAAAATTGGTTCTACTGAAATTCGTCAGGCAATTAAAGACGGTAAAATGGATCTTGCTTATGAATTAATGGGACATCACTACGTTATGAGTGGAACAATAGGACATGGCAAGCGAAATGGACATAAGCTGGGCTTCCCAACAGCTAATTTGGTTTGGGCTGATCACAAAGTAGTTCCTAAAATTGGTGTGTATGCGACTAAGACTGAAATTAACGGTAAATGGTATGAATCGATGACCAGTGTTGGCTATAACGTTACAATCGGTCAAGAGAAGAAAATTTATATCGAATCGAACCTGTTTGATTTTGACGAAGATGTGTATGGTAAGCCAATGAAAATAAAGTGGTACAAGTATACACGAGGAGAGATCAAGTTTGCTAGTTTGGATGAATTAAAAAAGCAACTTGAGAAAGATCAAGAGGAAATCAAAGCGTATTTTGCAAGTGAGGCAAAATAATGCTATAATATTATTAGGCAAAGTTAATATAAGGAGGATGAGAAAATGAAACATAAATTTTTAACTTTTTTATCCGTATTCGTTGCACTACTAGGAATTTCACTCTTTGTTAATTCTAATAAAGTTAGTGCCATATCGACCAAGACTAAGCAATATTATGGAATTCGAAAGGAATTTGTAACGCCTAAAGCTACACGCGGTACGTGGTATAGCTATGATATGCAAACTAATAAGTTTCATAAGATTGTAATTACCAAGAACACTGCTGAAGGTGCTAAATTATTTAAAGCTTTGAATGCTAAACAAACAGATAAAATGGTCAAGAAGATCAATAAGATGTCTAACAAGCAAAAGAGAGCTTTTTATAATGGTATTTATGACCAAAAACTTTCTCAAGCAGAAATTTACAAATACAAGGGCAAGACAGGTTTTAATGTAAATAATTGGTTGCCAACTGTTGGTGACGGTATTTATTATGTGCCTGTTACCAGAACTCGTAATGGTAAGAAAGTTACTGCTTTAAGAATTGGAACTGGAGCAAATAACTATTTTGATTCTTATGCATATAAGACTAAGAAATTAGCTAAATAAGTTAAGAGAGCTGAAACTAGAATTCAGCTCTTTTTTTATTGAAATATGATTTGATTCATGATAAATTAAAAACATCAATTGAAATTCAAGTTTAGAAAGAAGGATTGCCGTTGCGTCTTTAATCTTGCAAAACAAAGCATAGTTTAACAATTACTCTTTTTTATAGAGGGGGGTTACTATGCACTTTTGTCAAGATTAGGCGTAATAGCATATCCTTCTTTTTTCATATCTAAAAATGCAGAGAAGGGAGTCTACTCTTGAAAAAAGTGTGGACTCTCTTTTTGCGTGAGGTGATTTTATGAGCAATATCAAAATTTCAAAATTATTTTTTAGATATGAAGACGCTAGTGACAATATTTTCAATAATTTGAACTTAAATTTGGACAGCAGCTGGAAGTTAGGCTTAGTAGGTAGAAATGGTAGAGGAAAAACTACATTTTTGAACTTATTAAGAAAGAAACTGCGAGGAATAGGTGAAATTAAAAGCAATCTTGTCTTTTCTTACTTCCCAATTACTATTAAAAATCCGCAAAATATTACTTTGTATGAATTACAAGATCAGGCTACTTTTGAGCAATGGGAGCTTGAGCGAGAAATGAATTTAATGAATGCGGATCCTGATTTGTTGTGGCAACCTTTTGATACTTTAAGCGGTGGTGAACAGACTAAAGTATTGTTGGCATTGTCATTTACTGATAGGGATGCATTTCCATTAATTGATGAGCCGACGAATCACTTAGATGAGGCAAGTCGTTTGCAAGTGGCAAAGTACTTAAAAGAGCATGATAAAGGTTATATTGTGGTAAGTCATGACCGAGATTTCTTGAACCAAATAACAGATCACATTTTAGCGATTGAAAACACTGAAATTCATTTGTATCAAGGAAATTATGCTAGCTATGAAGATACTAAAAATAAGCGTGATGAATTTAATCGAGCTAAGAATGAAAAGTTAAAGGGTGAAATACATAATTTAAATGCTAGTCGTCAGCGGTTAAAAGGCTATTCTATTAAATCCGAAAATAATAAAAACGCTAAAGCACATGATAATGAAATTCATGCCTATATTAATAAAGGGTTTTATAGTCATAAAGCTGCTAAAGTTATGAAGAGATCAAAAAATGTTGAACATCGTATGGATAAGGCTATTAAGAATAAACAAGGCTTAATGACTAACATTGAAGACGTACCAGCTTTAACGATGAATTTTCATCCTAACTATCATCAAACATTGCTAGAAACGCAGCATCTTAGTTTACAAATACAAGATAAACATTTATTTGATGATTTAAATATGATCATCAAAAACAAGGGCGTTGTTTCTTTAGAAGGTAAAAATGGGTCAGGTAAATCAACGTTTTTAAAATTTTTACTTGGTAAAGCTACTGATATTCAATATCAAGGTAAATATGAATTAGCCAATGGGTTAACCGTTTCATATTTGCCGCAAGATTTTACTGAATATACTGGCACATTAGAGTCATTTGCCGAAAAGCAAAAGATTTCATATGAAGACTTACTCAATAATTTAAAGAAAATGGGATTTCCACGAGAAAGTTTTACTACCAAAATCGAAGAAATGAGTATGGGACAACAAAAACGTGTTGCTTTAGCCAAATCTTTAGTAGAACCAGCTGATTTGTATTTGTGGGATGAGCCAGCGAATTATTTGGACGTTTTTAATCAAGATCAATTAATTTACTAAAAGAAGTTCAACCAGCAATGCTTTTAGTTGAACACGATCAATACTTTATCGAGCACGTAGTTAAACAAAGAATAAAGCTAGAAAAAAGTTCAAAATAAATTAGCACTCGTGTTGCATTATTGCTAAAGTCTAGTATAATAGAATCTGTTAGCACCTGAGAGATGTGAGTGCTAAAAGTGAGGGCGATATAATATGTTGACCGAGCGTCAAGAACTTATTTTGAAAACAATAATTACAGACTTTACGCAGACACATGAGCCCGTTGGTTCAAAGACAGTGATGAATCAATTACCAATTAAAGTATCAAGTGCAACCATTCGTAATGAAATGGCAATTCTAGAAGATCAGGGCTTGATTGAAAAGACCCACTCTTCTAGCGGTAGAATTCCTTCAAGTGAAGGTTATCGATACTATTTGGATAATTTGGTTGAACCACTGCAGTTGCCAGAGTCTGTTTATAATACAATCGGTAATCAATTGGATCGACCTTTCCACCAAGTAAATGAGATTGTACAAGAAGCAGCACGTATTTTATCAGATTTGACTGATTATACTGCTTTTGCAGAAGGGCCTGAAAGTGGGAATGTTACAATCACTGGTTTCAGAATTGTGCCACTGTCATTAAGACAGGTAATGGCCATCTTAGTTACAAGTGATGGTAATGTTCAAAACCAGGTTTATGCTTTACCACATAATATTCATGGTGAAGAAATTGAAAAAGCAGTACGAATGATCAACGATCAATTGGTTGGCAAGAGCTTAAAAGAAGTCAATATTTCATTTTTAAGCGAGCTAGCTAAGAATGAGCTTGGTAGCGATCATGTTACTGAACTGCTAGATTTGGTCAGTGATGTGTTAAAGGATGCTGCAAGTGAGCAGATGTATGTTGATGGACAGATTAATCTATTGAATAATACATCTGAACATAATGTAAAAGATATCAGATCTCTTTATGAGTTAATCGATCATGATAATCTATTTTCTAACTTGCTAGATGGTAAGGCAGATCCTAAGACCGAGAAATATCCAGTAAAAGTAAAGTTAGGTTCAGAAATGCCTAACGATTTATTAAAGAATTATAGTTTGCTGACAGCTGAATATAGTGTCGGCACCCATGGTAAAGGAACAATTGCTTTACTTGGGCCAACAAATATGCCGTATTCACAAATGATCGGACTTCTTGAATACTTTAGAAATGAATTAGCCAAGAAGCTACTTGATTATTACGGTAAATTTCAATAGAGGAGGTTAGCCGTGAGTAAAGAAGAGTTTCCTAGTGAAAAAGATTTAGATAAAAAAGAAAAGGACTCTACACCAAAAGAAGCTGTGAAAAAAGAAGCGGCTAAAGAAGCAGAGCCTAAAAAAGATAAGAAAGATAAAGAAGATCCAAAATTAGCTAAGAAGATAGCTGATTTAGAAGAAAAGAATAAGGATCTTGAAGATAAGTATTTGCGTAGCGAAGCAGAAATTCAAAACATGCAAAATCGTTATTCAAAAGAAAGACAACAACTTATCAAATATGAATCTCAAAGCTTAGCTAAAGACATTTTGCCTGCAATGGACAATTTGGAAAGAGCTTTAAGCGTTAAAGCCGATGATGATGTGTCTAAGCAATTGAAGAAGGGTGTTCAAATGACCCTTGATTCACTTACTAAGGCTATGAAAGATCACGGTATTGTTGAGATTGAAGCTGAAGGCGTTAAATTTGATCCGACATTACATCAAGCTGTTCAAACAGTAGCAGCTGAAAATGATGATCAAAAAGATCACGTTGTTCAGGTTTTACAAAAAGGATATCAATATAAGGATAGAACACTAAGACCAGCTATGGTTGTAGTTGCTCAATAGGAGAGGAAGTTTATAAATGTCAAAAGTTATTGGTATTGACCTAGGAACTACCAACTCAGCAGTTGCAGTTCTTGAAGGTAAAGAACCTAAGATCATTACTAACCCAGAAGGTAATCGTACTACTCCATCTGTAGTTGCTTTCAAAGACGGTGAAATTCAAGTAGGTGAAGTTGCTAAGCGTCAAGCTATTACTAACCCTAACACCATTGTTTCAATCAAGCGTCACATGGGTGAAGCTGATTACAAAGTTAATGTTGGCGACAAGAGCTACACTCCACAAGAAATTTCAGCATTCATTTTGCAATACATCAAGAAGTTCTCAGAAGACTACTTAGGTGAAGAAGTTAAGGATGCAGTTATTACTGTTCCTGCTTACTTCAACGATGCACAACGTCAAGCTACTAAGGATGCTGGTAAGATTGCTGGCTTAAACGTTCAAAGAATCATCAACGAACCAACTGCTTCAGCTTTGGCCTTTGGTTTGAACAAAGACCAAGATGAAAAGGTATTGGTTTACGACCTTGGTGGTGGTACTTTCGATGTTTCTGTACTTCAATTAGGTGACGGTGTCTTCCAAGTATTATCAACTAACGGTGATACTCACCTTGGTGGTGATGACTTTGATAACCGTATCATGGACTGGCTTATCAAGAACTTCAAGGACGAAAATGGCGTTGACTTGTCTAAGGACAAGATGGCAATGCAAAGATTAAAGGATGCCGCAGAAAAGGCTAAGAAAGATTTGTCAGGTGTATCATCAACTCACATCTCACTTCCATTCATTTCTGCAGGCGAATCTGGTCCACTTCACCTTGAAGCTGACTTAACTCGTGCTAAGTTCGATGAATTGACTAGTGACTTAGTTGAAAAGACTAAGATTCCATTTGACAATGCTTTAAAGGATGCAGGTCTTACTGTTAACGACATTGACAAGGTTATCTTAAACGGTGGTTCAACTCGTATTCCAGCTGTTCAAAAGGCAGTTAAGGAATGGGCTGGCAAGGAACCTGACCACTCAATCAACCCAGATGAAGCTGTTGCCTTAGGTGCAGCTATTCAAGGTGGTGTTATCTCAGGTGACGTTAAGGACATCGTTTTGCTTGATGTTACTCCATTGTCACTTGGTATTGAAACCATGGGTGGTGTCTTCACTAAGTTAATTGACAGAAACACTACTATTCCTACTTCAAAGAGTCAAATCTTCTCAACTGCTGCAGATAATCAACCAGCAGTAGATGTTCACGTATTGCAAGGTGAACGTCCAATGGCTGCAGACGACAAGACTCTTGGTCGCTTCGAATTAACTGATATTCCACCTGCACCACGTGGTGTTCCTCAAATTCAAGTTACATTTGATATCGACAAGAACGGTATTGTAAATGTATCTGCTAAGGATATGGGTACTGGTAAGGAACAAAAGATCACTATCAAGAGTTCATCCGGTTTGTCAGATGAAGAAATCAAACGTATGCAAAAAGATGCTGAAGAACACGCCGAAGAAGATAAGAAGCGTAAAGATGAAGCAGATTTGCGTAACGAAGTTGATCAATTGATCTTCACTACTGAAAAGACCTTGAAGGAAACTAAGGACAAGTTATCAGATGCTGACAGAAAGCCAGTTGAAGATGCTCTTAATGACCTTAAGAAGGCTCAAAAGGACAACAACTTGGACGAAATGAAAGAAAAGAAGGATGCTTTATCCAAGGCTGCTCAAGACTTAGCTGTAAAGCTTTACCAACAAAACGGTGGTGCTCAAGGTGCAGCAGGTCAAGCTGGCCCACAAGCAGGTCCTCAAGGCCCACAAGGTGGTAACCCAAATAATGGCGGTGCCCAAGATGGTGAATTCCATAAAGTAGATCCAAACAAGTAATGGGTTTATAATTAAACAAAAGGAGAAGAGAACTACCCATTGAGTAGTTCTTTTCTTTTGAGAATCATAAGGAGTTCAAATAGATGGCACAAGAAGATTATTATAAAGTGCTTGGCGTAGATCGTGACGCCAGTGAACAGGAGATTAATAAGGCATACCGTAGATTAGCAAAGAAATACCACCCAGATTTGAACCATGAACCCGGAGCTGAAGAAAAGTATAAGCAAGTTAACGAAGCTTATGAAGTTCTGCATGATAAGCAAAAGCGTGCACAATATGATCAATTTGGTTCTGCTGGTGTAAATGGCCAAGGTGGCTTTGGTGGCGGAGCTGGTCAAGGCTTTGGTGGAGCAGGCTTTAATGCTTCAGACTTTGGCGATTTTGGTGATATTTTTGGCGACATTTTTGGTCAAGGCAGTCGACAAAGGGTAGATCCTACAGCACCACAACGTGGTCAAGACTTAGACTACACGTTGACGATTGACTTTATGGATGCCATTAATGGTAAAAAGACTCAAGTTAGCTACAATCGTGAAGAAACTTGTGAGACCTGTGGCGGTAATGGATGTGAAAAGGGTACTCACCCTATTACTTGTGATAAGTGTCATGGTACAGGTTATATGACAATCACTCAACAATCATTAATTGGTATGGTTCGTCGCCAAACTACTTGTGATAAATGTCATGGTCGTGGTGTAATTATTGAACATCCATGTAAGACTTGTGATGGTAAAGGTATTGTTGAACGTAAGAATACTATTGAAGTTGATATTCCAGCAGGTATTGATAATGGTCAACAATTACGTTACCAAGGTCAAGGCGATGCCGGTATTAATGGCGGACCATATGGTGATTTATACATCATTTACCGAGTAAAGCCATCTAAGATCTTTGAACGTCATGGTCAAAACATTTATACTGAAGTTCCAATTTCATTTGCTCAAGCTACATTAGGTGATGAAATTGATGTTAAGACTGTTCATGGTGATGAGAAGTTAACTATTCCAGCAGGTACCCAACCTAATAAGAAGTTTACTTTGCGTGGCAAAGGTGTACCTTATCTTCGTGGTAATGGCAATGGTGACCAAATTATCACCGTTAATGTTGTTATTCCAAAGCATATTAACAAAGAACAAAAAGAAGATTTAACTAACTTCGTTCATCATGGTGGCGGTGAAATCACGCCAAAAGAAAAAGGCTTTTTCGAAAGACTTAAAGATAAATTGAGCGGAGAATAAAAAGATAGCGAGCTGCATTTTGCAACTCGCTATTTCTTTGTTAATAAGTCTTCTAACATTTTATATGCTTTGCAACCTTTGCTATAATTAATAAGACAGAAATAAAAGGGTGAACATTTTTATGGACTTAAATAAATTAAAAGATTACCAAAAACATATTCGTAATTTTGCAATCGTAGCTCATATTGACCATGGTAAGTCTACTATTGCCGATCGAATTCTTGAATTGACTGATACAGTAAGTCAACGTCAACTTAAGAATCAGATGTTAGATGATATGCCACTTGAACGTCAACGTGGTATTACTATTAAAATGAACTCAGTTGAAGTTAAATATCATGCAGAAGATGGAGAAGACTACATCTTCCACTTGATTGACACACCAGGACACGTAGACTTTTCTTATGAAGTTTCACGTTCTTTGGCTGCCTGTGAAGGAGCTTTGATGGTAGTTGATGCTTCACAAGGTGTTCAAGCACAAACTTTGGCTAACACATATTTAGCTATTGATGATGATTTAGCAATTTTGCCTGTAATTAACAAGATTGACTTACCATCTGCTGATGTTCCTAAGACTAAGGAAGAAATCGAAGAGATGCTTGGATTAGATGCATCTGAAGCTGCAGAGGTTTCTGGTAAGACTGGTAAAGGCATTAAGGATATGCTAGAAAAGGTAGTTAAAGATATTCCAGCACCATCTGGTGATATTACTGCTCCGTTGAAGGCATTGATTTTTGACTCTAAATACGATGATTATCGCGGTGTTGTAATGTCAGTCAAAATTGAAGATGGTACAGTTAAGCCTGGCGATAAGATTCAAATCATGAACACTGGTAAGGAATATGAAGTTACTGAAGTCGGTGTTTCAAGTCCACATCCAATTAAGAAGGATATTTTGATTGCTGGGGATGTAGGTTATATTACTGCTAACATTAAATCCGTTCGTGAAACTCGTGTGGGTGATACTATTACTCAAGCGGATAATCCTACTGCAGAACCACTTCCAGGTTACCGTCAAATTCCACCAATGGTTTACTCTGGTATGTATCCAGTTGATAACCGTGACTATGAAGATTTGAAGGAAGCTTTGCAAAAATTGCAATTGAATGATGCTGCTTTGGAATTTGAACCTGAAACTTCTACTGCTTTAGGCTTTGGTTTCCGTTGTGGTTTCTTAGGACTTTTGCATATGGACGTTGTGCAAGAAAGATTAGAGCAAGAATTTGACCTTGATTTGATCATGACTGCACCATCAGTAGACTATCATGCAATTATGAACGATGGTTCAACTAAGGTTATTGATAACCCATCAGATTTGCCAGATGCAGGTGAATATAAAGAAGTTCAAGAACCTTATGTTAAGGCTGAAATCATGGTGCCAAATGACTTTGTAGGTCCTGTAATGGAACTTTGTCAAAGAAAACGTGGCGAATTTGTCACAATGGACTATCTTGATAAGTACCGAGTAAATGTTATCTACAATATGCCATTAGCTGAAATTATCTTCGACTTCTTCGATGATTTGAAGTCTTCAACTAAGGGCTATGCTTCACTTGATTACGAAATCACTGGCTACCGTGCAACTGACTTGGTTAAGATCGATATTTTGCTTAACAAGGAACCAATCGATGCCCTTAGCTTTATTGCTCACAGAAGTGAAGCTCAAGACCGTGCTCGTCAAATGACTTCAATGCTTAAGAAGTTGATTCCAAGACAAAACTTCGAAGTAGATATTCAAGGTGCTATTGGTGCCAAGATTATCTCACGTGCCACAATTAAACCATATCGTAAAGATGTTACTTGGAAGATTCACACCGGTGACCCTGATCGTCGTGCTAAGCTTTTGGAAAAGCAGAAGCGTGGTAAGAAGAGAATGAAGGCTGTGGGTAAGGTAGAAGTGCCTCAAGATGCCTTTATGGCGGTTCTTAAGATGAACGATGATGATATCAAAGGCAAATAAAAATGGCTGAAAATAAACAAAAACGCTCTGTTAGCACAATTGTAATCAGAATTTTAGCCATCATCTTATTGATTGTCGGTATAGTTTTAATTTTCAATAAGCAAATCGGCAATCAGATGATCAGTCATAATCAACGATCAGCTCTGACTAGTTTAACCAGAAAGCAGGTTGAACAAAATCAAAAGAAAAAGGGCATGTATGACTTCAAAAAGGTAAAGTCATTGGGAATAGCACAGGCCACGAGGTCGCAAATAAAGAAGACCTCAGGTGCAATCGGTGCTTTAGCAATTCCTGATGTTAATATGCACTTGCCTATTATGCTAGGGATGTCCGATGATGCTAGGGATGTCCGATGATGCGATGTCTACTGGTGGTGGAACGATGCGTGCCGATCAAGTGATGGGGCAAGGTAATTATCCTCTTGCTGGTCACTATATGACTGCTAAGGGCATTCTGTTTTCTCCACTAGAAGATGTTAAAAAGGGAGAATTAATTTATTTAACCAACTTAAAGAAGGTTTATGTCTATCGAATTTATATGAAGAAGATAGTTGATCCTTCTGCTGTGTGGTTAGTTAACAATACTAAGCAAAACATTGTTACTTTAATTACTTGTGCTGATGGTGGTAAAAATCGTTGGGCAATTCGTGGTAACTTGATTAAAACCGAGAAGGCCACAGATAGTAATTTGAAGGTCTTTAACTTAAAATAAAATTATCTTTCTTTGACCGCTATCGTATTTGCGTTAAAATTATTAATAGATTTTCAATAAAGACACTCGCTTGTGAGTGCCTTTTAGTTTTTGATGAGGGTGTTTATACAGTAATGAAATGGCAACAAAGAACAGCTGAAGAATTAGATTCTAGTTTGGTAGAAAAATATCAGCTAAGTCCGATTGCAGCAAAGCTTTTTGCATTACGCGGCATTGATAGTGATGAGAAGCTAGATTTTTGGTTTAATGCGACTGAAGAAGATTTAGCTGATCCTGCATTGATGCATGATATGGAAAAAGCCATTGATAGAATTAATCAAGCAATTGATAACGGTGAAAAAATTACAATTTATGGCGACTATGATGCAGACGGAATTACTGCAACTACGATCATGACAGAAACCCTAAGCATCTTAGGTGCTGATGTGCATTATACTTTATTCCAGACCGTTTTAAAGACGGCTATGGCCCTAATATTGACCGCTATCGTGAAATTGTTGCAGATGGTACTAAATTAATTATTACTGTAGATAATGGTGTTACTGGTATCGATGAAGTCAAATATGCTAAAGAACATGGTGTAGATACGATTGTAACTGACCACCACACTTTTCAGGAGCAAAAGCCAGACGCTTATGCAATCGTACATTGTAATTATCCAGGACAAAAGTATCCTTTCGATGATTATTGCGGTGCAGGTGTGGCATATACGATTTGTCGTGGCCTAATGCAGGATACGATGCCTGAACTGCTTGATTTAGCGATGATCGGTACAATCGGAGATATGGTTAAGGTAACCGGGGAAGGTCACGTCATTATCAAAAGAGGCCTAGAAGTACTTAATCAAACTGATCGTCCGGGGTTGCGCGCTCTTATTAAAAATGCTGGTTTAACATTAGGTTCGATTAATGAAACAGATGTTGGTTTTAATATTGCTCCTCGTCTAAATGCAGTAGGCCGTCTGGCTAATGCTAACCTTGCAGTTGAATTGTTGCTTAGTGACGATGATCTTGAAGCACAGAAGATTGCTGACAAGATAGAAGATCTGAATAATCAGCGCAAGGAATTAACAACGCAAGTTTATGATCAGTGTATGGAATTAATTCGTAAAAATAGCTGGCAAAAGCAAAATACTCTGGTTTTATATGATCCAGATTTTCATGAAGGAGTTCTAGGCTTAGTAGCTAATAAGATCGTGGAAAAGACCCATAAGCCAACGATTGTTTTAACTAAAAATGAAGCTGGAGAAATCAAAGGTTCAGGTAGATCGATTACTGGCTTTAATTTGTTTAATGCATTGAATCCATTAAAGGAAGATTTATTTACTAAATTTGGTGGACATGATTTTGCATGTGGCCTATCAATGACAGAGGATAAAATTGGTGCCTTAAGAGAAAAATTAGAGAGTAGCTTCCACGTTGAAGGTGGACTTGAAACTAAAGAATATGACATGGAATTGCCACTGCAGGGGTTGTCGCCACAGACTTTAGCCCAGATAAACCAAGTAGGACCATTTGGAACGGGGGATGCACAACCGATTTTTAGTATCTCTGATCCAACAATTACCCAGTTCTTCAAGATTGGTAAGGATAAGAATCATGTTAAGTTTAACGTTGCCAAAAAAGGTGGCAGTTTGTCTGTAATTGGATTTAACAAAGACTTTTTAAACAATAATTTGTTGCCATTTATTGCTAAAGTTTTTGTGCAATTGTCACTTAATACATACCGCAAAAAAGTATCACTCCAGGGAATTATCGAAGGCATTGAATTTGCTTCGCCAAAATTAGCTGTTCCTACACCAGTTATTGATTTGCGCCAAGAAAAATTGGTAATGGGCTTTGCGGATCGCTACTTGTTGTTTGATCAAAAGAATATTCCAATTGTTCGCAATCGTCTGCAAGTTAGTGATGACAAGATAAGTTTGGTAAAAGATTATGATAAGTCAGGTGAAACGGTTGCCTTGCTTGATGTACCACGTAATCAGATTGAATTAAATTCAGCTCTTGAAAAGAACTACCAACAAATTTATTTGCGATTTTTGCTTGATCAACTACCAGTAGAACACATTCCTGCTAAAAGTTATTTTGGCAAAGTTTTGAAATATATTTATGCTCACCCTACATTGAGTCCAAATGATTATCGAACTGTGGCACCATATCTTGGCTTGGATTATGACAGCGTATTGTTCATTTTGCGCGTTTTCTTTGAATTAGGATTTGTTAAGTTAACTGATGGCAAATTAGTAGGAGAACAGCATCCAAAAAAGCAGCCTTTAACTTCATCTAAATATTTAAGAGCAACCGAATCTCAAATTAGATTTGTAGAACAATTAAGAACAATGCCAACCCAGCAAATCATCACATATGTTAATAATTTTTTGAATAATTAGATAAATATCAAGATTTTACTGCTTTTATGCCGAAAATTTGGTAAAATATACAGGTCACAAGTGTTTTGGAGGTTTTTCTTCTTATGGCAATTGATTTTAGTAAGTATATTGCAAGTGTAAAGGACTTCCCTAACAAGGGAATTGTATTCCGTGATATTACACCTATTTTGCAAGATGGTGATTTGTATCGTGCTGCTACACATGAATTAGCAGAATATGCTAAGAGCAGAAATGCGGATGTAATCGTTGGTCCAGAAGCACGTGGTTTTATTGTTGGTTGTCCTGTAGCAACAGAATTAGGTGTTGGCTTTGTTCCAGCAAGAAAACCTCACAAGTTGCCTAGAGAAGTTGAACGTGCTTCATACGATTTGGAATACGGTTCAAATAGTTTGGAAATGCATAAGGATGCAATTAAGCCAGGTCAAAGAGTTGTTGTATGTGACGACTTAATGGCTACTGCTGGTACTTTAAGAGCTTCTAAGGAATTGATTGAAAATCTTGGTGGTAAGCTTGTAGGTGCTGCATTCTATATTGAATTACCTGACTTAAAGGGTAGAGAAAAGTTACCTGATGTTGATATTTACTCATTAGTTCAATATCACGGTGCTTAAATAATAAGCTTAAAGCTCCAGTGCTAAGCATTGGGGCTTTTTTCTTTTACTTAAAAATGGGAAAAGGACAATATGATTGATAATATTACGATTGGTAGAGTATTAAAGGAAGTACGAAAATCTTTAGGTTTAACTCAAAAAGAATTTACTCATGGCGTAGTAACTACATCGTTTTATTCAAAAGTGGAACGTGGAGTAAACAAAATAAGTACAGTTGATTTTTTTAAGATTTTAATATTGAACAAAGTTGATGAAGATGAAATTCTTAAAAAAATCGTTTCTGAAGATAATCATATAAAAAATAAATCTGACTTGAAGGTACAATTGCTAGCTGCTTTTAATGAAAAAGATAAGGAAAAAGCAGCTTTGTTGAATGATCAAATTCAGAAGTCAAATATGGATGAGAATATTAAAATTTCTGCGTTACTTATTAATTCGGTTATGAACAACAAGATTGGTTCTTTAACTCAAATGGAAAAGAACAAGATTAAAAGAAAGTTTTATGAAGTAGAAAATTGGGCAGATAATATTTCTACTTTACAGCTTTTTAGTAATTCAATGTTAATTTTTGATTTTGATGAACTCGAATATTATATGAAGCAAATTTTGAAAACCGATATTAAGAACAAACCGATAAATACGCAAAGAGTCATCTCAACTATTTGTATAAATTATTTTTATAATTGCTATTTGAATAAAAAGTATGATAGTGCAGTTTATGGATTTAAAATAATTGATTCGTTAGCTCCACTACTAGATTTTGGAATTTTTAAAATAGTAGCTAGTTATTATAAGGCAATTTTTAGTAGTGATGATGAATCAGCAAATGAAATTATTAGTTTTTTGAATAAATATGGTGCAAAAGAAGTCGCTAATGGGTTGCCAAAGTGTCATATATGACATTGCACGTTCAAATATAACATTCTTAAGAAAAAAATCATTTTAAGTTCATAATGTTTAGCAAGAAAAGTATTTATTGATAATTACAATAAATACTTTTTTTAAAAGATTAATTCCAAATTAGTTGATGCTATTTCATAAAGGGGTAACTTATGAACTTTACCTATTTTAAAGCCAATATGGCTATTGCATGTAAATCTAAAAAGAATATAAGTTTAATTTCTTTAACAATCATTTTTTCACTCTTTTTCGTGCTGATAGTAGAAAAGCAGAATATTGGTGATGGGGTTAAAATTTGGCAAAATTATAGAGATTCTGTTCAAGTAAATGTTAATTATTTTGATGGAAATTCATTGCAAAAAAAGAATTATAAAGCGACTTACGATAATTTAAATGAACAGTCTGCACAATTAGCCAATCTTCAAAATGGTGAAATGTTTGATAGCCCCAGACAATATCTTCGTAGTTATAAAAATTTGCTTAATACTATGATGGCCGGATATCGAAATAACTATGTAGGTGCACATACTTTAAATGTGCCTTCGAAATTTCAGATTAAGCAACAATTAGCACAAGTAAATTACTTATATAAAAATGAAATCCCAATATCAATGAATTATAAAAAGTCATCAACTTATCTAATATATTTATTATCCATAATAGGCAATTTCTTATTTTTTTATATATTAGCTATTTCAGGAGACTCATGGATGATTAACCTGAGACATAAGACATTACTAAATGATATTCCTTACACTAAAAAAGATGAGGTTTTTGGGAAAATATTTATTAATGTGTTATTTGTTTTGATGTCATTAATTATATCTATAATTGGCGCTTACTTGTTTGCAGGATTTCGTAATGGATTTATATCTTTAAGATATCCTGTAGTTTTTTATACAAATAAAATACAAATTATTCCGTTATGGAGCTATATTTTTATTTTCTTAGCATATGCGATTATAATGACTATTTTTATAACATGTTTATGTTTAGTTCTTAATCAAGTTTTTAAAAATGAATATTTAACTTTTTTAATTGCTACTGCTGTATATGCTTTGTCGTTATTGTCTAATCAAGTATTAAAAGTTATATTATTCCTTCCATCTATTTATTTAAATATCAATAATTTGCTTAGTGGATTTTATGCTAATAAGAATGGAAGCAATTTTTTAAATATTTTTATTGGAACCATTATTTTGATTATTTGGTCCATAGTTCTAATTCAAGTGTTTAAAAGTCGTGTTAATAAAGGAGGAAGTAAATGAAAAAAGAATATTTTATTTTTCAATTAAAGCAATTCTTCCTAAATCCTAAAAATGTTGGGCTATATGCATTGTCATTAGTATTAGCGTTATATTTTGGACTTGTTAGTGTACCTCATCGTCAAATTATTGAAAAAGTAGATGTATATAGTATTAGGAAAGAGTATAAGGATGATAAAGCTTTTTTAGACGTAGCATTAAAAGAGATAAAACATGCTAATGCTGGTAATAGATATTTTAATCCGAGTCAAGGGGCGCTCGATGCTGCCAAAACGTATCCGACTATTATTAAATATGATGCTCAACGTTTAAATGCACTAAGAAAAAATAATTGGAGAGTATATACTGCTAGCACTAGCAAATGGTATGAAAAAATGGATACTTTGATTTTTATGAAAGACAATAAAAATTATTATTATCCAGTTCAATATTATCAAAATGGAAATTATCGTGAGGATGGTCACTTTGGATATCAAAGAACGCGATATTTCTATAAGGGCTTATTAGCAGCAAAAACACCGATAAATAAAAATATTCTTGAAGAAAAGACGTTCCTACAAGTTTTAGGTATTTCATTATCGGGATGGACTACATTACTACTGATATTAATAGTAATTTTCTTTTCAGTGGACATTATTACTAGAGATAATAAAAATAAAACAGTTCTAAACAATATTCCATTGAGCAAAAATACAATCGTTTGGTTAAAAACAGCAGTAGTTGAAATTGGAATACTTATAAATTTTAGTATGATGTTTTTGATTTCATTACTGTGTATAGCACCTAAAACAGGCTTAGGATCTTTAAACTTAACAACTACATTTTATATGGGAAGATTATATTTTAAAGTACCATTCATTTGGGTTTCTTTAGGAAAATATTATCTAGAGTTCATCATCTTTGCAGTTTTGATCACTTTTATTTTTATTAGATTAACAATTCTTCTATCGATCTTAATAAATAATGAATTTGTAGCAGGTATTTTGGCTAGTTTAATTGCAATAAGTGGAAAAGCTTTCTATTTTTACTTAGGAATGGGATATGTATATCCGTTTTTGAAAAAGTTACCAATGACTTATTTTACTATTGGAGATAGTTTAACAGGAAACTTATCCTATTTAATGGATTCACCAGGATGGGGCTTTACCGATGGATTAATTTCATTGTTAAGCTTTGCTATTGTCATTGAGTTATGTTTGTTTCTATTTAATAAGAACAGAAACATTTCATTAATTAAAGGGTGAAATATGCTAATAATTAAAAATTTAACGTTCTCATTCAGAAAAAAGTGTATTTTTAAAAACCTGAATTTAGAAATACCACAAGGAAGGATTGTTGGTTTAGTGGCTCCAAATGGCACAGGAAAATCTACTCTGATTAATTTGTTGTTAAACAATTTAAAGCCACAAGCAGGTTATGTTGAATATATGGGGATTCGCTATAAAAATGAAAGAGATGTAATAAGACTACATAAAAAAATATGTGCTTTTCCAGATCAAAGTGATCTTTTTCCTTTTATGACAGGAAAAGATCATTTGAAGTTATATGCAAGTTTATGGAACAATGATAAAAGAAATGTTGATAAGATTATTTCTAGACTAAATATGAATAATTATATCAATCAAAAAGTTGAGTTATATTCTTTGGGAATGAAGCAAAGATTATGTTTTGCAATGGTGGTAGCCGCTGATACACCGGTGATGTTACTTGATGAGGTAATGAATGGCTTAGATCCTCAAAATGTTCAATTAATTTCAAAAGAATTGTTAAGACTGAAGTCAGAAAATAAACTAATAATTATGGCTTCACACTTATTGGCAAACTTGCAAGAATATGCAGATGAAGTGATTTTTTTGAAAGATAGGAAAATTGCTAAAATTTTTGACCAAGATAGTGAAACAAAGAAATATTTAAAAATGGCATCTGACGATTTCAAAAGAACAGCAATGGGGTTAGATGCAAAAATACTCGCTAATGGCTTAACTATTATTGATCTTGCAAATATTGATGATGAGCAGCTAACAACACTATTAAGTAATTTGGTTAGAGATAATATTTCATATTCAATAGAGCCTTTAAATTTAGATGATATATTTAACTTATTATATGGATAGGGAAAATTAATGATCCTCTGCGGATATATTTAATAAAATCATTGTAATATATTGCGCTGATAATTAAAGATCGTTATACTAAAGGGTATAACGCTTAGAAATAGCGTGAAATCAACAGAAATCATAAAAATACCTCTAAAGGAAAATCCTTTAGGGGTATTTCTTTTGAAAAATTATTTTTTGGACGAAGCTAAAAGCTTGGTTTAATAATTAGATTATATTTTTGCTATATACTTTAAATATAAGGTAATGGAAAGTGTGCTTCGTATGAAATCGCAAATAATTAGAGAATACTTTAAATCCTGGATAGCGCAATCTGATGAGGTAATTAAGAAAAATTTTGATAAAGATGCAGTCTATAGTGAATGTTATGGTCCAATTTATCGAAATAGACGAGAAATTCTTGCTTGGTTCAACGATTGGAATAAAAAGGGCAAAGTATTAAATTGGGATATAAAACGCATAATCACTATTGAAAATTTAGCTGTTGTAGAATGGTACTTTAAGTGTTGTTACAAGAATAAAGATAGTGAATTTAATGGTGTTTCTCTGATTGAATTTAATAATTTAAATAAAATTATTAGCGTTAAAGAGTTTGAGTCTGATTGTAAACATTATTATCCATATGATTTTCACTAAAATATCGTTTTTATTATAGAATTAATATAAAATTAGTATAAAAATTACGAAATAAATATATAGCATTTTTAAATTAAAAAATAATACTCAGAAAGTTTGAATTTATATGAATAAGACAAATAATCAATATCAAGAACTAGAAAATGCCGTTAAACAATTACGTTATATTGAAAAACATCAAGATGAAATTGGTGAAAAGGATGATTTAGACAAAGAAATTGAAAAAATTCAGCAACTAAATAATGTATTAATTTCTGCTTTTGTTAATTCACTTGATTTGTCTCAAAAGACAATTAATAGACATAAGAATCGCCTGCAAACATTTTTAAATGAGGACATAAGCTATCAAATCAGTACTATTTTTGGTGCAAGAGCATTAGATCTTGAACAGGCAATGTCAATTGGCTTTTCTTTCAAAGAATTAAAAGAAACGAAAACTGCATTGAAAAAATTATTTGATTTCCTACATGATGAAAAACTGCTTAATGATAGTGATTGGGAAAATATGAAGGAACAATTAAGTGAACAGTTGCAAAACGGTGATGATATCCTTAGTGAAATTGGTCGTGAGAATGAACTAGATGATCTAGACGATTTGGATGATTTAGATGATCTAGATGACCTAGATTGGTTATATGGTGATGTTTCTGATGAGGAAGATAAAAAATTTACCTCCTATTGTGAATCCTTTGCTAATTTGTATGGTGTTATTAGTTGCGATCAAGCTTTTCGATTAATGCGTCGCTTGGAGCCAAAATTTAAAATAGATAAATTTAATTTAATGAATTGGTTTGATAATCATTATCAAGAAACAAGTGCCAATTTTGTGATTAAAGAAATAGCAGGCACAGCAATGATCGTGGTTAATGATGTTGCTACTCAAGAATTAGAAGAAAATCTTTTAGCTGCTCAACTTGGTAAGCCGTTTTATATTCCTGAAAAAGATGAATTGTTAAAGTATCAGTCTTCTAAGTATTATGAAGAAAATAATCAAACCAGGGTTTATGAAAAAGTTTTAAAAGTATTTTGGGATGTTCCAGATCATAGGCTACATGATTTAACATGTCAGACAATTCGAATGATTAATAATGATTTTTGGACAAGTATAGGTGAAAGCTTTAAACACGTTCAAACCTATCTTGAACACAAGGGGTATCAAATTAAAACAGAGGATGACTTTGAGGATTGGATTAATGTATTTATGAATTTAAGTAGTAACAGTCATATATGGTACAACCGTGGATGGCAACCAAGAGAATTAAGAAATCAACCTAATGCTGGTGATTTTTTTACACATCCTCATCGCTTTACAAGTGAAATAAAAAGGTTGCTTGAAAACTATGAATTGGATCCAATGGACATTATTATAGGGATGCCAGATGATTTATCACATGCTGAACAAGAAAAAATCCTAAAGGCATTAGATAGACTTAATATTGAATCATTAGGTGATGAATTAGAATAATACTTTGAATATCTGGATCGAGGACAAACTATGCAAAGAAAAAATACTGAAACAAAATATGGAAAGATTAATTTTGCTTATCGAAAGGGGAATCCATTGATTGTATTTTTAAATGGATTTGGCAGTTTTGATACAGCTCAATCTTTTTCTAAAGTAATTGAATCCTTACCAAATGAATATGGAATATTCGCTCCAGATTATTTAAATAGTGGTTTTAGTGATGAAGTCTTAGATGCTTACACGATAACAGATGAGGCAAATGAACTAGTTAAAATTATTAATAGTTTAAAAGCAAAAGAGGTTATTATTTTAGCACATAGCATTGGCGGTGTTTACGCTATGCAGATGCAAAATAAAATCAATAATTTAAAGGCTTTTATTGGGATTGAACCAACTACTAGAGAAGTGATTCTAAATCCTCCTAAAGATCCAATTTATGTTGAAAAGAGCAAAAATGCTCAAAATTTAGAGGAGCAAATTAAGAAAGATCTGACTAAAATACTTACTTCAAAAGAGTATGAAGAATTTTGGAATACGACAGAGCAAAATGCACAAAAATTTGATGAGAAAGCTGATAGCAATGCTCAAGCATCCCTTGAAAATGACTCATACTGGAAAAGTAATATTAAATTAGTCGATACTATTCTAGCTGTGCTTATAACTGAAGAATATCGAAAGGCTGAATATAAACGGTCTGAATACTTTTCAAATAACGCTAATTCAAAAGTAATCTTACTTGGAGAATCACATTACATCCATTTTGAATATCCAAAAGAAATTGCGGATATTGTTAAGAAGACTATTGAAATATGTGAATAAAAAATTGCACCATTCTCCAATTTATGAAGAATGGTGCATTTTTTATTGTTTATTTATTCATGATCTTTATTCTCTTCGTTCATTTCTCGAGTTAAATTAAGAAATGCCTCTTCAGGCGTTGAGCCATAATCTTTAATTAACTGATCATAACTACCAGAAAAAATAAATTTATTTGATGATAGATACTTCAGAGTGCAATTAATATTTTTAAAAGGCGCAATTTCATGTGAGGTAATAATAACCGGTACTTTTTGCCCAAGTTCTTCTAACAACTTGATGATTTTAATTCTATTTTCTGGATCAACTCCAGAAAGCGGTTCGTCAAACAAATATAATGTTTTAAAAACCATCGCGGATGCATATGCAAATACTAGTTTTATTTCACCTCCAGATAAATCACCTAAGCGTTTATTTAATAATGGAGCAATATTTTCATCAAAGAATTCTTTGATTTTTGAGATTTTATATTCTTCAAAGCTGGTAGTCTTTCCAAAGCTTTTATACATATCTATCAATTGCTTGACTTTAATATCTGAAATAAATGGAGTCGATTGAAACATATACATTATCTTCTTAGTAGGTGGAATTCCATAAAGAGTGCCTGAATCAATTTTCTTCAATCCACTAATAATATCTAATAAAGTGCTTTTCCCAACACCGTTTTTTCCTATTAAAACAACTAGATTATTACAAGAAATTTTTCCTGAAAAATTGTCAAAGATCTTATTTTCAGAATAACTAGCTGTTACATTTTTTAATTCAACCATTATTTTTTGATACCTCTGTTTTGTAAATCTAAAAATTGAAATCCGACAAATCCAATCAAACTGAATATTATACAATCGAGTATTACATTAAAGCTTACGACGACACTAGGATGTAGTAGTTCACGTAAAATAAGATTTACAAATGCATAAGGATTAATCCCGAATATAATTTTTAAAAAATTAGGTATAGAAGAAAGATTAACAGTAAAGCTAAATAAATATAAAAGCCCTATTATCAAAGCTGTTGCTAAAATGGATAAATCTGATGATCTTATTTTAAATAAAAATAAAGCATTAAATCCTAGAGCAATAAACGGAAATGAAATTAAAGTCATTAACATAAAATTTAATAGCAAATTAACAGAAAAGAATCTATATAGTATCATTAACGACACTATAAAAATCAAGTTTTCTAAAAGAACTATAATTAGTTGAACGAATAAATTTGCTAAATAAATAGCCCATCTACTGCCGCTGGCATAATAATATGCTTTTATATATCCACTGTTTCTAGTTGAAATAATAGACATAGTTACTCCGTTTATGGCTGTAGATACAATGATATATGCAATCATCAGCATACTTGTCTGTATAAAGTCATCGGTATTAGTAATGGTAACTACTTTAAAATTAATTAATTGATAAATTGCTGGAAATAGAAGTGTAAAGATTAGACTGACTTTATTATCAAATGCTAATTCAATATAGAATCTTATAAAGGCTTTGATTTTTAACATAAAACTCATATTATTTATTAAAATAGTTGTTTAATCTGTAAGGCTAACAACTATTTTTCTCCCTTTTTTAAATTAAATTTATAATAAATCTGTCATATAAAATTGTAAAGTACTAAGAATAATTTAATTATTATTCTACAAATGTCAAAACAAGTTATTTTTAAAGCATATTAAAAAAACACCATTCTCCAATTTATGAAGAGTGGTGTATTTTTAGCTATTAGAAAAGTTTTATGTAATAAATACTACTTAGAAGTTAATTTAAACTTGGTCCATGGCTTGATAAAGTCGAGTAAGAATAATTCATCTTTTGCAATACTACCAATCTTATTCTTTCTAGCATCTTTATGTGGCTTCAATGCAATTTGAAGCTCATTCTTGTAAACGCCAAAATCATCATTGCCAATCAAGACATCCCCACGTTGGAACATTTCGTCATTATCATGAGGCTTGTTAGGCACATCCTTATAAGTTACTCGAGGCATAGTTGAACGAATAACGATTTCATTCATATCGCCGCGACGGAAGTGTTGTGGCTTTTCAACGATAGTCTTTTCGATGTCGTTAACATTCTTTACATAATCAACGTGTAGTTGCAATTGGTAGCGATTTACCTGTGATAGAGCCTTTAATTCATCTTCACTAGCATATGCATTACCAATAATTACATCATCAATAAGACCTGAAGAAAATAGGTGCATTGCTTGAACATCGATTGGCAAATTACGGTCTTGTTCAAGAGTAGGTAAACCATCTTCAACATTCCATGGTCCCATTTTACCTACTTGACTGGAAACAAAGGCAGCAGAGTGAATACCAAATTGTTTAAATCTCTTACTGCATTCTACAAAGAAGTCATATGGAAGGGCAGTACCGCGTTGAGGATAGAAGTTATGGCAACCGTAGATAAATGGAGTATTTGCTTGATAGGAGATAATGTTGTTTAAGTAGTCGACATTATTACTCATGTTTAACTCAATGATCAAACCATATGGGTTGTAGGAAAGCATTGCTTCTGTTGCACCATCGAATGATTCATCTAAACGAATACCAGCAGCTCCAGTTTCCGCAAAGAATTTCAAATCAGAGTAGTCAATTCCTAGTTTCTTAAAAAGTTGTGGTGATACATCTAAGAAGGTTTGGTAGCCCAGTTTATTGCCATATTCAATGATCTTTTTATATTTGGCTTGAGTTTCTTCAGGGCTGCCTTGAACTTCAAGCATACTCATGAAAATGCGGGAAAAACCATATTTGTGACCTAAGTCTAAGTATTTAGCGTTGTCTTCAAAATTACTGTGATCAGGGTAAATTGAAAGGCCTAAGGATCTCATTGTCATTTTAAGTACCTCATTTCGTCAATTAATATATGTCTATACCAATTATAGTTGATTATAAGGAAAAGGTCTAGCCCAATATTTTGGATAAAAGAAAAGGATGAATCGCTTGGATCCATCCTTAGAAATGATTTCAGTAATTTTTAGGCGTTAAATAATGCAGTTGAAAGGTAACGATCACCGCCATCTGGGACTACAGTAACAACTGTGTGACCCTTGCCAAGCTTCTTAGCAAGTTCGATAGCACCGTGAATGTTGGCACCTGCAGAAATACCAGGCAAGAAGCCTTCATTTTTAGCAGTTTCACGAGCAGTTGCCATAGCTTCATCAGTTGAAACTTCAACAACTCCGTCGTAAACATCTTTATCCAAGTTCTTAGGAACAAAGCCAGCAGCAATCCCTTGGATACCATGCTTACCAGTTTTACCATCCTTTAATAATGGTGATTCACTTGGCTCGAGTGCATAAACCTTAGTATTAGGATTTTCTTTCTTTAAAGCGCGGCCAATGCCTGAAAGGGTACCACCAGTACCGACACCAGCAACAAATGCGTCAATCGGCTTGCCAATGCCATTCATTGCAGCGATAATTTCAGGACCAGTTGTTAATTCATGAATATTAGGGTTTTCTGGATTATTAAATTGCATTGGCATGAAGTAGCCCTTTTCCTTAACTAATTCTTCAGCCTTAGCAATTGAGCCCTTCATCCCTTCGCTTCCTGGAGTCAGGATTAATTCAGCGCCATAGCCTTTCATAAGCTTGCGACGTTCAACACTCATAGTTTCTGGCATCACAATAATGATGTGATAACCTTTAGCTGCTGCAACCATAGCTAAGCCAATACCAGTGTTGCCTGAAGTTGGTTCAACGATTGTGCCGCCTTTCTTTAAATTGCCGTCTCGTTCAGCTTTTTCGATCATAGCTAAAGCAATACGATCCTTAATTGATCCTGCTGGATTTTCAAATTCTAACTTTACATAAACATCTGCTGCATCTTCTGGTACAACGCGGTTTAACTTTAATAATGGTGTGTTACCAACTAATTCCGTAACTGAATTAAAAACTGTACTCATTTTTTACCTCGATTAATTTAAAACTAATTTACTTTTTTTAACTTGTTTAAGCCAATTATCGAAAAATATTCTTTGAGTATCTTGCCATTGAAATAATGGGGCATTCATTGAATAATTTTCGGGCTTTTTATAGTGGCGATCAGGATGAGCCGATATTTCACGGTTATATTCATCTCTTAGTCCATCTCTGCCATATTCAATGTGTGAAAATATAAAATTGCGTTCAGGATTATCTTTAGCAGATACCATGAAAAGATGACCATTATCATCAACTGCATTAATGGTTAAACGGCTATCTTGCATAATTTGCTTTTTATCCATTTCTGCGTAACGAGCATGAGGAGCAATGAAGCCTTGGCTAAGTCCGTTTAATAAGGGATGCGACTCGGTTATTAAATGGGGAAAGATACCAAAGATTTTTTCTGCTAGAATTCTTTTTTGAATACCGTAAAAGTAATTCATAGCAGCCATGGCACCCCAGCAGAAGTATAATTGCTGAATTTTATGATCACTTAATGTTTGAAGCAAACATCGAATTTCATCTATGTATGTCACATTTTGAAAATCAATTTGATCGATTGGTGCACCTGTAATAATAAAGCCATCAAATTCACCAACGCGGTTAATGTCTAAGGGCTCTGAAGTCTCTGCAACTTCAGTTGGAACAGGTCGATTTAGGTAATGCATGCGGGGATAGAAAAACGTTAAATCTGCATCAGGCAATACTTTTAAAAAGCGTTTTTGCGTATCGAGTTTGTCATGCATTAGATTTAATACACCTATTTTAACTTTATTAGCCAAGTTTTATCCTCCTTACTTTTTAAAAGTTAATATAATTATATAACTTATCAAAAATAAGTAAAGCAAAAAGTGTTGTTCTAATAAAAAATAGTACTAAGCTTTTAATTCTTAGTACCATTTTGGTTATTTAGATTTTCTGATTAAAACTAATAAAATTACTGTGGCGATTGCCATAAAGATGAATGATAGCCAACCTAAGTTTGCTAGACCAGCGAGTTTTAACGTTTGTCCAGCAATTGGTGAACTTACTGCAACTCCGACGTTCCAGAAAATTGCGTTAAGTGTTGAAGCTAACATAATTGCTTGCGGGTATTTTTTTGTCGAAACATCGAGAAAGTAAACTTGAAGTGGCGTACCAAACAAGTACAAGCTAAATCCTAATAAACAAAGCATAGCAAAACCAGTCCATTTATTTTGCATCGATAAACTGAAAAAGGCTAGTAAAACTAAGTTAATCAAATAGATTGGTAATAAATTCTTCATTCCACCGCGAGAAGCAAGCCATCCTGAAAATTGGTTGGCAAAAATTGCACATACACCAAGAAGTAGAAGAATCCAGATTAATTGATTCAAACTGAAGCCTAAAGTTTGGTTAATTATTGGTCTGATATAAGTGTAATAACCATAAATTGCACCGGTAGAGAAGATATCGAGGATGATTCCTAGCCAAATGTTTCTGTCTTTGAATAGAACTAACTGATCATGGTAGTCGCCTTTACCGCCTTGTAAATTTTTCGGCAAAATAGTTAATGTAATAACTGTTGCCAAAACAGTGATAATTGCGACCATAATAAATGCATCTTGCCAGCGCCAGCGATCCGCGATGAAACTTCCTAGTGGTACACCGACAACAGAAGCAATACTAAAGCCGGTATAGATCCAGGCTACGGTCATTGAACGTTGCTTGGGGCTTGATGATAATTGATAAGCGATGACTGACAATAATGATTCAATTAGTCCGGCTACTGAAGCAGTGATTACTCTTGAAATTAATAACCAAGTAAAGGTGGGTGAAAAAGATGAGAGAATTGTCCCGCCTAAGAAGATTAATAGCAGAGTAATTAGTAGATAGTATTTATGAAAGTGATTGGTTACTAATGCCAAAATTGGTGTGGCTATTGCATAGGTCCAAGCAAAAACTGAAACTAACCAAGAAATTTGACTTAAAGATTCATTATAGGACTTCGCGATTAATGATAAGTTTCCGACAACCATAAACTCATTGCATCCCAGCATGAAGGCAATGAGGACAAACATTGCAGTTAAGATATGAAATTTGTGTTTACTTAATGCCATTTTTTTACTCCCCAAATTTTTTCTGATATTCACTAGGTGATATGCCAAATTTTTTCTTAAAAAATCTAAAGAAACTCTGATAACTTAAAAATCCGCAAGATAGTGCCACATATTCGACACTATTTTCACTATTTTTAAGTAATTCGCTTGCTTTATTAAGACGATAATTGATCAAGAACTCTTGCGGACTAGTGGAACTATGCTTTTTGAAAATTCTAAATAAATATGAGCGATCAATATTCAAATAATTGACTAGATCACTGACTGTTATTTGTTCTTCATAATTATTAATAATATAGCGTAATGCTTGATCATATAGATCACTAGTTTGTGGAACCGTATTGTAGTTCTTAGGAAAATGTAGTTCCAAATCATTTAAAATTGCGAACATTTTTGATTGATAGTAAAAATCTTTTGGACCATCATTTTTAGAATATTCGACGATGTTAATTACATTTTGATAAACGGATGGTAGTTCTTTCTCAGTCATAATTGGATTTTTATAAGTAAGGTTAATTCGTTTCATATATCTTGGAACAGAATTTCCGATAAATCTTACCCAATAAAAAGTCCATGGATCATTTTCGTCTGCTTCCATATATGTTGTTTTATGAGGCTCAATATAAAAAATATCACCTTTCTTTAAATGATAAACCTGATTGTTACTTTTAAAAATACCATGACCATCAACTACGCAGTGGATCATATAGCCAGACCGACCCATTGGACCATAGCTGTGCTTAGGTTTTGGCTTTTCAAAGCCGCCTGAAGAAACATAGAATTGACCATTGTATTCTTGATTGTTAAATCCCCAACGATAATATTTCATTTAAATCACCTATGCAACATTTTAACATATTGAAGCAACAATATAATATTGTGAAAGCGCTTATTTAGAATGTAATATATAGACAGTTAAGAAATGAAAAACACTATCATAAAAATGATAGGTAGGGGGAAAATGCAATGACAAAAGAAGAAAACGACTTTAAGCAAATAGCCGATGCAGTTGTTCCTGCTATTGGTGGTAAAGATAATGCTGTTGAAGCTTTCCACTGTGCAACTCGGTTACGCATCAATTTAAAAGATGTTTCAAAAGTAGATACAGATGGATTAGCTGATTTGCCTTTAGTCAAAGGTGTAAATCTTAATACTACTAGTAATCAACTTCAATTGATAATTGGACCAGGGATTGTAGATAGAGCAACAGCATATTTTGTTGAACATACTGGTATTCCTGCTCAATCAAATCAGGATGACACTGGTGATACTACTGAAAAAGATAATAAAAATACCAAGAAAAGAAATTGGTTCCAAGAATTTTTAGATGACTTGACCGGTGTATTTACTGAAGTTTTACCAGCAATCTTAGCAGGTGGTATTTTAATCGGTTTAAACAATGTATTAACTCAAAGAATTTTTGGACCTGAGCCTTTGACTAAGATGTTCCCAGGCATTTCTGGAATTAGTCAAATTATTGGAATAGGTGCCGGTGGAATCTTCGCAATGCTTCCATTGATTATTGCTTATTCTGCTACTAAACGTTATGGTGGTCGCCCAGTTTTAGGTTTAGCAATCGGTACTGTAATGATGTCTCAATCATTACCTTCAATGTCTGATGTTGCTACTCATGCTGCTAAGCCAATGATCGCTAATATCTTTGGTTGGCAAGTATCAATGACCAGCTTTGGCGGTCAAATTATTGTTGCCTTAATCATGGGTTGGCTTGTTGCTAAACTTGATAATTACTTCCAAAAACATTTACCAGGTGTAATTCAATTTGTTTTAGCACCAATGCTTACAATTTTGATTTCATCATTTGCTTTATTCTTAATTGTTGGACCAATTGGTGTAACTCTTTCAAACTGGATTACTAACGGTCTTCTTTGGATTGCAAACACTCTTGGTGTATTTGGTTACGCAGCCTTTTCAGGTGTACAACAATTAATCGTTATTACTGGTTTGCATAACATGTTTGGTGCAGTTGAAACTCAATTGCTTGCAACTACTGGACACGATTTCTTGAACCCACTAATGTCTGTAGCTTTAATGGGTCAAGGTGGTGGCGTTATTGCTTACTTCATTTTGAACCGCAAGAACAAGAAAGCTAAAGAAATTTCAATTTCTGCATTCTTCTCAATTTTATTTGGTATTTCAGAACCAGCTATTTTCGGTATTAACTTAGTTAAGAAGTATCCTTTGATCGGTGGCTGTATCGGTGGTGCAATTGCAGGTGCATATGTTTACATTACTAAATTAACTGCTGTAGCCTTCGGTACTACTGGTGTAACTGGTATTGCAATTGCTGCTCCAGAAAATAATGGATATGTAAATTACTTTATTGCTAATTTAATTGGATTAGTCTTTGGTTGTATCTTCTCATTAGTTATGGCTAAATTCATTAATCCTGATAAGAACAAGTAGGAAAAGAACATGACAAATCGTAGAGCAAATTTTATTAACATGGTTAAACATCTGTCTGATGTACCAGAATCAGTAACTAAAAAAGAAATTCTATTAACTAATCAAAGTCCATATAGACAGAAATATCATATTGAAAGTGAAAGTGGATCGCTTGGTGATCCAAATGGCTTCTCATATTTTAACAATCAATATCATTTGTTCTATCAATGGTCACCAGTTGCTTTTAGCCAAGACCCACATTATACCCAACATGGTTGGAAACACTTAGTATCTGATAATTTAGCAGAGTGGAAAGACTTAGGTGCTGGAATTGAAAATGATACTAACTTAGATAAATATGGAACTTATTCAGGTAGTGCTATGCCAGTAGATGATAAATTATTCATTATGTATACTGGCAATACTTGGACAAATACTGAAAGTGAAGATGACTGGCATCGCGTTCCGTATCAAGTCGGTGCAGTGATGGACAAGAACAATAAAATTAAGAAATGGTCCAAGCCACTTTTAATTGGTCCACTTCCAGGTTATACTGGTCACTTTCGTGATCCCAAGATCTTTAAAAAGGGCGATAGTTATTATGCAGTTCTTGGAATTCAACGGGATAATTTAACCGGCAGTGCTTTACTAGTAAAAAGTTCCGACTTACAAAATTGGCAAATTGTTGGTGAAGTTGATACTGGTCATAATGATTTTGGCTATATGTGGGAATGTCCTGATTACTATGAATTAGATGGTTACGGAGTTCTAGAATTTTGTCCGCAGGGATTAGAAGCAAAAGACAATCGTTTCAAAAATATTTACCAAAATGGCTACTTTATTGGTTCTAAGATGGATGTTACTACTGGAAAATTAGATTGTAGCGAATTTTATGAACTAGATAAGGGATTTGATTTCTATGCGATGCAGACGATGAAGGACCCTAAGGGTCGCCGAATTTTAATGGCTTGGATGGGTCTGCCAGAAATTAAGTATCCGACTGAAAATTATCATTATACTGGTTGCATGATTTTTCCAAGACAATTACAGGTAAAAAATGGTCAAGTGATTCAAAAGCCAGTGGATGAAATTAAAGACTTATACTATGAAGTCTTTGAAAATCAATTAGTAGTTGAAAACGAAACTGCAAAGTTAAAAGCAGGAAGCAATAATACTCGTGATATTCAATTAGAACTAGATTGCTCTAAAGCTAATAGTGCAATTCTTGATTTATTTGCTAGTGAAGACAATTCAGAGCATTTACGCTTGATTTTTAATCATAAAAAACAAGAATTTATTGTTAACCGTGGTCGATGTGGTTTGCCGATTGCTGAAGAATATGGAGTAGAGAGAAGCTGCCATTTAAATTTAAATCAAAAAATTAAAGTGAGAATTTTACAGGATATTTCATCAGCTGAGATTTTCCTCAACGATGGCCATGATGTTTTCTCAATGAGAGTATTTGCTAAAGATACAGATAATCAAATTTTCTTTACTAGTCATAATGGTAAGTCAGAAGTAAATGCTGAGATTAATCAAATTTGAAATAGAGAGTAGAACCAATGATTGATTGTGTTGACCAATACTTCCATCTTCATAATGGAAAAGTAAGTTATTTGTTTTATATCATGCCTAATGACCAGCTAGGTCATTTGTATTATGGTAAAGATTTAGGAAAATTAACTTTAACTGAATTAAATTATTTAGCTAATCATTCTAATCGTGGAGCTGAAATTACTGAATATGATCCGAAAATGAAAGACTTTTCTTTAGGAGATCGGATGCAAGAATATCCAGTTTTTGGGACTTCAGACTTTCGTGAAGGTGCTTTAGATATTAAGCTAGGTCAGGAACAAATCTATTCTGACTTTAAATTTGATCATTATGATGTCACCTCTGGTAAGAAGCGTGAAAATAATTTTCCAGTATCATATGGAAAGAACGCAGAAAATTTAATAATCTATTTAGTCGACAATGAACATGGACTTGAACTAACTTTGACTTATACGATTTTTGATGATGTTAGTGCAATTGTTAGAAAAGTTTCAATTAAAAATGTTAGTGAGCAAACTTACTATATTGAAAATATTCAAAGTGGAGTTCTAGATCTTCCTGAATCAAACTATGACTTCTTACAACTCTCAGGTGCTTGGATTAAAGAAAGACATATTAAATTGCGTCCACTTGATCAAGGTATTACTAAAGTGGAGTCTTTAAGAGGAGCAAGTAGCCATCAAGCTAATCCTTTTGTGGCTTTAGTTGATAAGAATGTTTCCAATAATCATGGCGAAATTTTTGCCAGCAACTTAATTTATTCCGGTAATTTTGTCAGTCAAGTTCAAGTTGATGAGTGGCAAACAAGTAGATTGATGTCAGGAATCAATCCTAAGTATTTCACTTGGCAATTAGATCCTGAAAAAAGCTTTACTGCACCAGAAGCGGTTTTGTTCTACACATCTGATGGCTACAATGGCTTAATGCATGAGACTCATAATTTTGCAAAGCGTCACGTGATTGCAGAAAAATGGCTACATAGTATTCGTCCGATTGTCATTAATAATTGGGAAGCGACATATTTCGACTTTAATGAAGAAAAGTTATTGAGTTTGGCTAAGCAGGCGAAAAATGTAGGTATTGAATGTTTCGTGCTTGATGATGGTTGGTTTGGCAATCGTGATAATGATGCTAATTCTTTAGGAAACTGGACAATTAATAAGAAAAAGTTTCCGCAAGGACTTAGTCACTTCAGTAAGCAAATTCATGATTTGGGTTTACAATTTGGCCTTTGGTTTGAACCTGAGATGGTTTCTCCCGATGCTCCAATTTATCAAAAACATCCTGATTGGGTAGTTCGTCATCCTTATAAGAGAGCATCTATTGGTAGAAATCAATATGTTTTAGATTTTGCTAATCCAGAAGTAGTTGACAATATTTTTGATCAAATGAGTAAAGTTATTGAAGAAAATAAAGTCGACTTTGTTAAATGGGATATGAACCGTCATATTACGGAAGCCTATTCTGCTTATTTGGCAAAAGAAAATAGACCACAGGGTGAATTTTATTATCGCTATATTCAAGGTGTTTATGATCTGTATCAACGTTTGCTTGATAAGTTCCCTGATTTATTGATTGAGGGATGCGCAAGTGGTGGTGGAAGATTTGATTTAGGAATCTTGTATTATAGTCCGCAAATATGGCCAAGTGATGATAGTGATGCAGGTGAGCGATTAGACATTATGTCAGGAACACTACTTGCTTATCCATTGTCTGCATTTAGTAATCACGTTTCAGCTGTTCCAAATCATCAGACTGGTCGCAAAACAAGCTTGAAATTTAGACAAGATTTGAATACTTTTGGACCGCTGGGTTATGAGCTTGATCTGAATACTTTATCTGAAAAAGAATTATCTGCAATTAAGAAACACATTGCTTGGTATAAAAAGTTGCGTGATTTATTAGTTAATGGTGAATTTAATCAATTGCTTCCAATTGGTGATGATAAAAATATTTATGCCTGGAGTGCAGGCAATAAAGCTGAGCAAGTAATTGGTTTTTATCGCAAATTAGCCAAGCCAAATGAAACACTAGATCATTATTTGAAATTGAATAATTTAGATTTGAAAGCAAAATATCACTTTAATGGTGAAGTACTTAGTGGAAAGCTTTTAACTGAAGTAGGTTTACGTTTGCCATATCAGTTAAATGGATGGAACCAAGCGATGGCACAGTTATCTGGAGATTTTCAATCTTTTGTTTATCATGTAAAACAGGAATAATAAATCAAAAAAATGCTGCTTTTAGGGAATAACCTTAAAAGCGGCATTTTTGATATTATTGCGTTAAAAGATAGGTGAAAGAAGTCTTGAGAAGTATTGCTTAAACTTTAGCCATGATGATTGTTTATCAAAGTATTCATTAGTCAAAAGAGTACATTGTTCAAGATCTTTTTCGAAAATCTCTTTAAGTTGTTTAGTTAAGACAGGATTGTAGTTAAAAGAGTTTACTTCAAAGTTCAAAGTGTAACTACGGAAATCTTGGTTAGCAGAACCGACAGAAGATATATTAGAACCACTTACCATAGTTTTAGCATGGATAAAGCCATCATTGTATTTATAAACTTTAACGCCATGTGCAACTAAATATTTAGCATAATATTCTGTAGCACGATAAACAAATGGGTGATCTGGCATACAAGGAATCATGATTCTTACATCGACACCACTGTTTGCGGCAATGATTAATGACTCCAAAATTGAATCTTCAGGAATTAGATATGGCGTTTGAATATAAACGTACTTTTTGGCACCAGCAATAATCCCTTCGTAGCCGCGACGAATACCGTAGCGTTGATTATCAGGACCCGAAGAAACGATTTGCATTGCGACATTGTCGTCTGAATTAAAGTCTTTACGGTCAACTGTGAAGCTTTTAAGTTCACTTAATTCAAATTTAGGTAAGTCAGTTCTTCTAGTTGAAGTATTCCAGTCCATTGCAAAACGAACTTCCATCAAGATTGGTGATTGCCCAACTACACGCAAATGCGTGTCTCTCCAGTGACCGAACTTCTTTGATTGGTTAACATATTGATCGCCAATATTGAAGCCACCGATGTAGCCAATTTTATGATCGATGACCACCAATTTACGGTGAAGGTGGTAGTTAAGGCGGGGTGTAGTGAACCAGTGCTTTTTAGAAGTTGAAATGAATGGTTGTGCTTCACCGCCTAATTCTCTTAAATGATCGAAAAATGAAGGCTTAGTGCCACGTGAGCCTGAAACATCGTATACTACACGAACTTTAGCACCATTTTTAGCAGCTTCTTCAAGAGCGGCTAAAACGCGGTGTCCTAAGTTATCAGCATAAAAAGTATAGAACTCTAAACTGACAGCTTCTTTAGCATTTTTAATGTCTTTAATCATTTGATCAAAAAGTTCAGGTCCATCAATATAGATCTTAACGTGATTGTCAAAAGTCAAAATGGCATCGTCATTATTTAAGTTGAGTTCTGATAGCATTCTGGCACGTGGAACCCGTTCTTTTTCAGGGAGGAGGTCATGCTCTTCTAATAACTTCTTTTGCTGATTTAGATAGTGAATGCGTGTCTTTTGTTGTTCTTCTTGAATGGCAAAAATTTCATCGTGTGATAGTTGTCGTCCAAAAAATAGATAAAGGATGAAACCAATACCTGGTAAAATTGTTAAAACAAGCATCCAGGCCCAAGTAGAAACTACACTTCGGCGACTTCTAAAGACCGTCCATACTGCAAAGATGACGTTAATTATCCATAGGACTTCTAGTGTTCGCCTAATAATATCCCAAGTTAAAATCATAAAAACTCTCCCTTATATTTCATTAATAGTCATTTTAGCAGATGTGAAGAAAAAAAGGACTCAAACTTTGCCAACATTTGCTAAAATAGAAGGGGAAAGAGTAACAGATAAATTTCTTAACGGGGGTAGAGACTATGTTGAAAAGAAAAATAATTTATCTTGCAGGCTTAGCCATGGTTGCAGCTGGTTTAGGAGTTGCTACCAACAATCAAGTAGCAAATGCTGCTGTTACCAATCCAATTAGACAAGGCAATAAGTTGAATTTAACTAGAAGCACTTATGTTTACGATAGAAATGGCATGAGAATTGGCCGTTTAAAGAAGGGAAACAAGTGCAAGATTCACGTAATTAAAGTAATTAATGGTAATACTTACGTTAAAATCGGTAAAAACAAATTTGTGAAGCAAGAAGCTTTTTTACCATATATTAAATCTGCTGTTAGAGTAGAAAATGTCATTAAGAAAACTTCATATCTTTATGATGAAAATGGTGAAAAGATTCCAGGCAAGTTCATTAAGCGTGGCACTAAAGTAGATTACTTGGGTCACAAGGAAATTAATGAAAAGCCATTTATCAAGATTGGTGATGGCGAATATGTTAAGGCGTTCAATGTTTTAACTATTATGATTACTGATTAAGACATATAGAAAGAGACGATGAAATTAATCATCGCCTTTTTTCATTGTCAAAAATGCTAAATAATGGTTATTTTCCCTTTCTGAGCTTAAAGTAGTAACAAGGAAGGTGACAAGATGGATATAAATCAATATTGCTATACTGAAAATAATTTTAAAATTTCGAAGGCACCAACTTTTGTTAAAGATTCTAGTAATGATTTAAAGAAGATTAAAAAGCAGGTCAAACATAATGTTAAGCATATTAGAAATGCACAAGAAAAGATGAATGCTCGTCATAAATATGGTGTTTTAATTGTGCTTCAAGGAATGGATGCAGCTGGTAAAGATAGTTTGGTCAAACATATTCTAGAGGGTGTAAATCCTAGTGGATTCAATGTGGCTAGTTTTAAGACGCCAACAGCTGAAGAACTAAATCATGATTTTCTTTGGAGAGTTAATCAAAAACTCCCGCGTCGTGGACAGATCGGTATTTTCAATCGTTCATACTATGAAGATGTTCTAATCTCACGTGTTCACCCATCGATTGTGTTGAATAATAATCTGCCAGATATCCATTCACTTAATGATGTAAATGATGAATTCTTTGAAAAACGTTATCAAGATATTCGAAACTATGAGCAATATTTGACCAATGCTGGATACTTAATTTTGAAGTTCTTCTTACATATTTCAAAAGATGAACAAAAACGTCGCTTCATGTCTCGAATTGAAACTCCTGAGAAAAATTGGAAGCTATCTGCTGCAGACATTAGAGAAAGACAATATTGGAATAAGTATCAGATGGTTTATGAAAAAGCAATCAATGCCACTGCTACGAAAGAAAATCCATGGTATGTTATTCCAGCTGATGATAAATGGTATTCGCGTTTGATTGTTTCAAATATTTTGACAGAGCAGTTAGAAAAACTTCCGCTTGCTTATCCAACAATGACAGAAAAGCAGGAAAAAGAATTACAGATTGCTAAACAACTTTTGCAAGATGAAGATAAGTACTAAAAATATGACATCAAAAAAGCCAGTAAATCTTAAGCATGATTTACTGGCTTCTTTAATTTAATAGAAATTATCTATTTTTCATTACTGGTTGGTAAACTAAGTCAATCAAGACAGCTGCAATTACTGCAACAACTACTGTGATTAACAAGTTTTGCCAGCTAATTTGTACCATTGCCAAACCACAAAGGGCTAAGATAAATGTTAATGCAACGTCAGCAATTTGAACGATACCAACAAGCTTTGATGGGTAATCTTGCCAGAAGTACTTGCGAGTTCTAGTAATTAATACGATTAACATAGCACTAAGAACTAAGTAAACGTAGACCATCGTTGAAATTGCACCATGACTCCAACCATGAGTGTTTAAGTACCAAACAAAGATGAAGCCGATAACGGTCCAGCCTGCAGCAAGTGAAAAGGCAATCTTAGCTAATTTAGCCATATTCCAATTTTCAGGCTTGTAAGTGATATGAGTTCTATCTGTACCGATCATCATGGTTACCATGTTGTTCATGATAGTGTAGATAACCATTGCGTTCAGTGCCATTGGAATGTAGTTAAAGAATAAGTAGCCAAAGGTTAAAAGCATTGTCAATTCAGCAGTTCTAGCAAGTTTAGTCAATGACCAAGTAGTCATTCTTTGGTAAACTCGGTGACCAGCATCCAAGATCTTAACAATTGATCCTAAGCCGTCATCTAAAAGTACCATCTTACCTGAACGCTTAGCAACGTCGGCAGCGTTTGAAACGGCAATACCAACTTCAGCTTGTTTCAAAGCAGGTGAGTCGTTAACACCATCACCAGTCATACCAACGATGTAGCCTTTTTCTTGGAAGAATTTAACCATGTTAAGCTTATCTTCTGGTAAAACATCTGCAATACCAGCTAAGTCGTCAACATTAGTATCCTTATTAAAGTCATGAATTGAGATAACTTTACCAGTTAAACCAACTTCTTCAGCAACAGCTTCAGCAGTCTTTTGGTTATCACCAGTTAACATAACAGGACGAATGCCACGCTTTTTAAGTTCTGCTAAGGCAGCTTTAGAGTCTTTTCTTACTTTATCTTGCAAGATGAAGACACCAGCTAATTGATCGTCGATTAAAACAGCAACTGAACGACCAGCCTTAAAGTTAATATCCTTAATCTTTTCATCCGCATTTTTATCAATTAAAGATAATTGCTTGAATGAACCTAACTTAACGTTGTGTCCATCAACATTTGACATTGAGTAACCAGTATCAGATGTAAATGGGACGAAGTTTTCTGATGTCATAACAGGAATATTGTTTTCTTTTAAGTATTCATCGATAGCTGTATCAATGATTCCTGCATTTCTCTTATCAGTTGCGCTACCTACTAAAGCTAATACGTCTTTGTCAGGTAAATCGCTTAAATCAGTCCAACTAGCAACAGCAGTCTTGTTTTCTGTAATTGTTCCAGTCTTATCAAGAAGCAATAAGTTCAAGTTAGCGGCATCTTGGATACCAGTTAAATCAGAAGTTAAAACTCCTTCTTTACTTAAGCGAGTTGCTTCAAATGAGTTGGATAAAGCAAATGTTGATGGCATCGCTACTGGAATAGAAGCAATGAACATCATAGCAAGGAATGGCAACATGTTAATAAATGTGTTGAAATTGCCACCCTTAAAGAATGAAGCAATGATGATAACTAAAGTAAGAACACCGTCAAGCAAGCAAAGGTAGTAGATGATCTTAGTCAACAATTGTTGCAAGTGACCTGGTGCAGCAGAATTGTTGATTAAGTTAATAGTCTTACCACTTCTTGAATTCTTACCAGTTGCAGTTACTACTGCTAAGCCATCGCCTTCAACAACAGTAGTACCAGCATAAGCAGTATCGTTAACGTGCTTTTTAACTGGCTTTGATTCACCAGTGATTGAACTTTCATCACATGCGATACTGCCGTCAACTAATTTAACATCGGCAGCAAGAACATCCCCACGTTGTAGAGAAATCAAGTCGCCTTTTACTAATTGCTTAGAATCAATTTTGATCCATTTTCCATCACGTTTAACAGCAACTGTAGGCGTTAATTTGTGTGAAATTGTATTTAAAACACGACGAGATTGCTTTTTCTTAGATGCTCCGTTAAATGCCGCAAATAAAAGCATTAATAAAACAAATAAAGATTGAATCCATTTGCCTAAAATACATTCAAGGATTAATGCACCTTCAAGAATCCAGGCAGAAAGGTTCCATAACTTAGATAGAAATTCCTTAAAGAAATTATATTCTGGTTCAGGAACTTCATTAAGACCATCTTTTTTAAGACGTTTTTCGGCTTCAGCTTGAGTTAAGCCTTCAAATTTCTCAGCCATTTTTTCTCCCTCCAAATCTTCCTTAATTAAATTAGCATATAAATTGCTTAGATTAAAATACTAAAATAAAATATATGGTATAAAATTTTTTAATATCACTGGATGCTAAATTAAAAAGGATAGATTGAATGAATATTAAACAGTTACGCTACTTTCTAGTGGTGGCAGAAGAAAAGCAAATTACTTCGGCGGCTAAAAGATTATATATTGCTCAGCCTCCACTTAGTTATCAGTTAAAACAATTAGAAAAAGAATTAGGTGCGCAATTATTCAAAAGAACTGCGCATGGAATGGAATTAACAGATGCGGGTCAAACTCTGCAAAGTTATGCGAGTGAAATTTTATCACTAGCGCAGAATGCGGAAAATCAAGTGCGTAAAACGATTTCTGGTGAATTAGGAACCATTGCAATTGGCATTGCTTCTTCTTCGACTGGACTTATTCCAATGGATTCGTTTAAGGAACTAACACGTTTTTATCCTGAAATCAGTTTTGATATTTATGAAGCTAATACTTTTGGCATTATTGATAAATTAGAAAAGAAAACGATTGATTTGGGGATAGTACGCACACCGTATAATCGTAATGGCTTGAATGCACGCAATTTGACTACAGAAAGAATGATGGCAGTAACTGTTGATCCAAAATTTAAAGGTAAAAAAGAATTGCGTATCAAGGATTTGGCTAATCAGCCGCTAATTATTTACCGCCGCTTCGAAGCCATTTTTAATCAGACCTTTGCTCATCATGGCATTAAACCTTTTTATGCAGTTAAATGTGATGATTCGCGAACTGCAATTACTTGGGCCAAAAGAAAGATGGGCTTAGCGCTTGTCCCAGAATCGATTGCCACTACTTATGCTAAAGATGAGATGATTCCAATTAACCATGCTAATTGGATAACGCACTTGCAGCTAGTTTGGCGCAAGGATAAGCAAGTTACGCCGTTGATGAAAAAGGTTATAATGAGTTGCGGTGATCAATAATGAATATTTTTAATGAAGGAAAAGAGCAAAATATTGCGCAAGTTTTAGATAGTAAAGATCGACGCGTAGCTTTGCAACAGAAGATTTTTGCTAAATATCCTGATCAAATTTTAGTTGACGTTAATCTGAATATTCCAGGTCCAATTAAAAATAACCATTATTTGGAAAAATTGTTTAATTATGGCATTAAAGGGCTGGAACAAAGCTGGACTGAATTAGGTTATTCCTATAAGTTAGTAGCTTATTTAGATGAAGATACGGGATGCGAAAACTTTTATATTTTAAATTTACCAATTAAAGTAGTTAAGCAAACAACAATTAAGTTTGAAGATCAAACTGAGCTTGGTAGATTATTTGATGCAGATGTTTTGGTTAAGGATAAAAATGCGGCAATCTCTCGGCGAGATTTAGGAGAAGAGCCACGTAAATGCTTTATTTGCAATAGACCGGCTAAAGAATGTGCTCGTTCTAGAAGACACTCTGTTTCAGAAATGCAAAATTATATTTCTAACTTATATACAAAATATGTAAAATGAGGTGGGAAATCCATCTCTTTTTTTACTTTTTAATACGATGAAAAATGATTTAAAATAAATGATGGATAAAATTATAGATATATATGTTTGATAGGGAAGATTAATGAAATTAGAAAAAAATCAAGAGAATTTAAAGCAAATAGCTTCATTAGTTAAATATGCTTTTATAAAGGATAACGATCTGCTTCATGATAATAATTTCATGTCTCGCTACAATCACAGTGATGGATATGGCTATTTTAATAATGATAAATTAACTAGCTATATTATGGTGAATAAATTTAAGAGTGAGATATTTGGTCACCATGTGCTAATGGCAGGAATTGGCTATGTGGTTTCATATCCAGAATATCGTGGACAAGGTCATATCTCTAAGTTGATTTCAGAGATATTGCATGATTTACACGAGCAAAATATTCCTTTTGCTAACTTGGCTCCATTTTCTGAGAGTTTTTATCGTCGCTATGGTTTTAGCAACAGTATTTATCAAAAAGAGTATCGTTTTTCTGGGGATGTTTTAAGATCATTCAAGATGCCACGTGTTGGTCATATTGTTCGTGGCAAGTGGGATGACTTGATGGTTCAAAATGGAGTAATTCAATTATATGAAAGACAGCTTCATACAGATGATGAGCGTAATACGATGATCCGTGAAGCTTGGTGGTGGAACAGACTTGACACATATTACCATAACCGTAATATTGCAGTTTACATTGATGGTGACAGTCGTCCAGTCAGCTATTTAATTTACCGTATTCATGGCGATGAATTTTTAGCTGATGAATTGTATTCCATTACAGCTAAAGGTCTGATCTATTTATTTGGCTTTATGGGTTCTCATGCTGGTGCAATCAAAAAATTTCGGATGATTTTGCCAGAAAATTCATTAAGTGGTGAGCTTTTCCCAGAACAGAATCAATTAAGAATAAGCCTACGTCCATATATGATGAGTCGCATTATTGATTTTGCTGAAATTGCTTCTAAGATGAAGCCACTTCAAGAAGGTACATTTAATATCGAAGTTAATGCGGATGATCAATGTCCATGGAATATTGGTATTTGGCAAATGACTAATAAAGATGGTCAAGTTTCCTGCAAGCAGATAGATGATGCATTGGTAGACTTTTCTGGTTCAATTACTGCTTGGACACAAGTGTTTTTAGGTAGACTAACCATGAAAGAAGCTGTTAAACTAGGTTTGATTATGGATTATCGAATTAAAAAGTTAGAATTCAGAAAAGGCGAAGTCTCGTTTTATGATTATTTCTAAATAAAGAAGGTATTTAAAATGAGTAGAGAAAAGAAAATAGACTTATTAAAGTTCTTAGGAATCATTGTTAGTGGTATTAATGTCGTAATTTCTTTAATGATTATGCTTAACAAGTATCAAATTAGAAGAGATAAAAAGCAATTAGCAGATGAAGGCCATGCACCATTAGGTGAGGATTAGTATGGAGCAATTAAAGGTTGCATATTTTAACCAGTTAGGTCGAAAAGAATTAGATCAGGCTAAAAGTGAATTTGAGCAAGATACCGGCGTTAACGTTAAATTAATTGGTGCAGGTTATGATGAAGCTTTTGAAAAATTGGCAGATCATGAAGTTGATTTAGTTATTGCTGATAAGCGTGATGAAGATCATGATTTTAAGCAAGAAGATCTTGTTCAAGTTGGCGTAATGGCAATTTTGCCTAAAGGCAGCTACCAAAGTGGCATTCAAATGGTTGATAAGTCAAACTTAACTGATTTAACTTGCTTTATTGTAGCTAAGCCAGAAGAAGAAGCGGCAGAGCTGCATTTATATAAGGATCTTTATCAAATTAAGAGTCCATTTATTGCGTCTAATTCTGTTGAAGAAGCAGCTTTACTTGTGGCATCTGGTTCAGGATACTTTTTGATAAATGAAATTGCGGCTAATTTAATTAAGAATGATTCATTGCAAAGATTGTTTTTAATGGATAATGATAAAATGATGCGTCAAACAATTAGCGCATTTTATAATGAAGATAATCCATTTATTGAAAAATTCATCGAAATTTTAAAAAAAGAATATTAATTTTAGCAAGTGGGGATGTACCACTTGTTTTTGTATAGATAAATACTGTAAAATTAATTATGAAAACGGATGCAAACTATTTCTGGAGATGATTTTTTATGCTTAGAAAAAATATATTACCTTTAACATCAATGGTACTTGTTTTAGGGTTGAGCGGATTAAGTACACAGGTTGAACCTGTTAAGGCTTCAACTTATGGTAATGGTGCTGTAGTTACTGTGCCTAAAAAGATGCAAGGAACATGGTAT
Organism: uncultured Lactobacillus sp.; assembly: GCF_902491705.1. GTDB lineage: Bacteria > Bacillota > Bacilli > Lactobacillales > Lactobacillaceae > Lactobacillus. The sequence goes on from NZ_CABUIW010000001.1 coordinate 80,232, forward strand.
TCATATGACCGTGATGCTCATGATGGTCAAAAAATTACTTTTGGCGCTCACACTGTAAACGGCAAGCTCATTTATGTCCAAGATAAGAACGTAATCAGTGATTACTTCAACGGCAAAATTGAAAATCAAAAGAAGTTTGATCAAGTTACTAAAAATTGGATGTCTGGTAAGACTACCAAAATGAAGAATGACACTTTCTACGAGATTGATCCATGGATTACTTTTGAAAAGTGGAGTCTTTATAGAGTAACGCCACAGACTATTAATGGTAAAAAACATAATATCTTGATTTATACAAGTAGATATGATGGCGGCAATTACTATAGAAGCAAGAAGCTTGCCAAGCAAATGAAAGATTACAAATTTGAAAAGGTAAATTACACAATGTAATGAGCATCCCTGAAGAAGGGATGCTTATTTTTTGACTAAAATAAAATTTTTCTGTACTTTTTTAATAAATTAGTTCATTATGTTGAATAAAAAGACAAGTGAGAGAATGCAATGAGATTAAAACAAGCACCTATTTTACGCCTATATAAATTAGAAACTGATCCTAAAGATCATCAAAAGTATGTTCAAGCTGGTAAAGACAATATGATTACCTCAATTCAAGATGAGTCAGGCACATTGTTTATGCAAACAGGACATGAAGATGAAGGCACAAACTATGTGTTTGAATGCTACCAAGACTTGGATCAATATAATGTTCATGTAAATTCACCACAATACAAGGCTTTTGCTGAAACAGTGGCCAAAATTTTAACTAATCGAGTAAAGGTAGAATTGCAGCCAGAATTTATCGCAACTAGTTCAGAAAAAATTGCTACAGTTGAACCAGCAGATTATGTAGCTTATTTAACAGAAATCGGTGTTGGCTTTGACAAGGGCGACGAATTCGCTCACGGTGTATTAAAAGAAATGGAAGCCGCTGTTAAGCAAGAAGACGATATTTTAACAATGATTGCAGGTACAGTGAATGATCAACCAAACGAATGGTTATCACTAGAAGTATACAAGAGCGAAGAAGCTTACGAAAAGCATACTGAAACTAGCTACTTTAAGAACTACCTTAAAGAAACAAAATACTGTGTTGAAAGTAAAGCTTTGCACAAGATAAAACCAGATGTACTTGCAAGTCAAGGTGAAATTTTATATCGTCCTTAAAATAATGCTGGGCAAAGATGTCTATATCCTGTAAAATATAGGTAGAGTCAAGTCTAATGCATACCAAAAAAGAGTCACTTTTAAAAGTGGCTCTTTTTGTCTTAATCTGTAACTGTAGAATAACTTGCTCTTTTAATGAAATGAATAATTAATCCGATGATTAATCCGCCAAGACTGAAGCATAACCAGCTAAAGCCGATATCAAACATAGGCAAGTAATGTTGTGCGTATGAGAGAATATTTTGGATAACCGGCATTGAATGTAATGGGTCAGGTAAAGCATTAATCATATCAAATAATGCAGGAATTAAAGTTAAGGCAGTAGTTATTTTATAAACAATTGGATCGTTTTTAAATAAAGGTGAGAGAATACCTAAGATAACCAGTGAAATTGCTAATGGGTAAAGAAGCATTAAAACTGGAGTTGACCAGCTGATGATTGTGTCTAAGCCCATGTTGGCAATAATAAATGACAAGAGACAGTTAATTGCTAAAAATGTCTTGTATGAAATCTTAGGGAAACGTTTATGGAAGTCTTGAGCAAAGGCAACAACTAATCCCATAGCAGTGGTGATACAAGTAAGCGTAGTGATTGTAGCAATCAATGCATCCCCAGCAGTACCTAAATAGTGATGTGAAATTTGAGCTAAAGCAGTACCACCGTTTGAGCTTAATTTGAAATCATGCAAGCTTGTTGCACCAAGCCAAATCAAACCGATGTAGAGAATAGCAATGCCTAAGATGCCGAAAAGACCGCTTTTAACAGTAGTGATGGCAACGTCTTTTTCTCTCTTAAAGCCAAGAGCGCGAATAGAAGTAATAACAGTGATTCCGAAGGCTAAGGCTGCTAGACAGTCCATTGTGTTGTATCCTTCTAAGAATCCATTAGTAAATGCGTTATTAGCATATGCGGCAGTGAAGGCTGTATCTTTAGCTGCGCCCATAGGGTTTAAGAAGGCTAAGAAGAAGATTAAGAATAATAAAATTAGGAAAATAGGATTTAGAATTTTTCCAATTAAGTCAGTGATTTTGGCTTCTGTAGCTGAAAGGAAAAATACGATGCCAAAGAAAATAGCAGAAAAGATGAGCAAACCTATTTTGTCCATGTTGCTAGGTAGAAGTGGGGCGATACCGATAGTATAAGGAACGGTAGCCGTTCTAGGTGTAGCAAATAATGGGCCTAAGGTAGCATGAATTAAAATTAGAAAAATTAAGGCGTATTTTTTGCCAATTGGCTTAGCTAGTTCAAAAATTCCGTGTGAATGGGTAATACTGATGGCAATTATTGCCATTAATGGTAATAGGCTACTAGAGATTAAGAAGCCACTACTCGCTGAGAGCCAGTTTTTGCCGGCTAATTGTCCTAGGTGAACAGGGAAAATTAAGTTACCGGCTCCGAATAGCATTCCGAAAATTAGGGATGCAATAATTATAGTTTTACGAAAAGAATTAGATTTATTCATTTTGTTCATCCTCTCTGTGGTTATCACCATGAAAAAAGGCGCCCCTTAAGCAGATTGCTTAAAGGACGCCTTTTTGCGTGTTACCACCTTTTATTTACATTATTATCGCTAATAATGCCTTACGCGTACGTGAAAAAATCAGATACGTTGGTGCGGTAACGGGCACTCCCGTCTAAAACTTCCATTAGGTCGCTTTAGTCACTCATAGATTACTTTCAATTGTCTTGATTTATACCTGCTTTCACTGTCTCAGGCTCGCTGACTAAATTGATGACAATTTACTCTTCTATTCATAGTGTGTAAAAATTCTTGTTGTTAAGTAATATACAGGATAGTTTTGGTTTCGTCAATAAAAATTTTGATAGATTTAGGTCTGATGCTGATAGCTATAATCAAAATTATGTAAAGTAAGCGTAAAAATAAAAATACTTGATCATTTGATCAAGTATCGTCGAGGGAAAATATTAAATTAATTAATAATTGTTTGAACGATTGATATTTTCACGTTTTCTAACTTTAACTGGGGTGGGAGCTTTAATTAAAACAGAGCTGATAGCCATCAGGCCTAAAACAAACATAATAGATAGAAGTATTTTAATCATGAAACTTCATTCCCTTCAATTAATATACCGTAACTATATCAATCAAATGTTAAGAATTTATGTCCTAAACTTAAGGTATTGTTTAAGAAAAATATAAACGAAAAAAGCAGAGAAAACATCTCTACTTTTTTACATGCGCTAAATTATGTAAACTATCTATTCTCTATGAAGTTTTCGTAAATTGTCTTGATAACTGCTTCTTCGTCTTGGCGTTTTGTTCCAATCATAATAGAAATTTGTGAAGCACCCTGATTGATCATTTGAATTGAAATATTCTTTTTACCAAGAGGATAGAGAAGACTGGCACAAAGGGTAAGCTTATCTTTCATCCCTTCGCCCACCACCATAGTAATTGCGTAGTCATCAATCCACTGCATTTGGTCTGGCTCTAAGCTTGTCTGAATCTCGTTACAAATAACGTCAATTAGTTGATCACTAAGTGCATCCTTTTTGAAAATAATGGTTAAATCATCAATACCAGATGGCATGTGTTCATATGACACATGATGACGATCAAAGATCTCCATTAATTTCAAAGTAAATCCAGCACCTTTGTTTAACATGTATTTTCTAAGATAAAGAGCAGCAAAGTTTTTGCCACCAGCAATTCCTGTAATTGTATGCTTAGGAACAAAGCCGTCTTCAGGAACGATCAAAGTGCCAGGCTTTTCCGGATCATTAGTGTTTTTGACGTTAACAGGAATTTCACCCTGAATTGCAGGGATGAGCGCTTCATCATGAAAAACTGAAAATCCAGCATAAGATAATTCTCGCATTTCTCGATAGGTCATTCTTTTAATTGGCTTTGGATGATCTACAATATTAGGATTTGCGGAGAAGATAGCATCAACATCGGTGAAGTTCTCATATAAATCCGCATTTAAGCCTTTAGCTAAAATAGCACCTGTAATGTCGGACCCACCACGTGAAAAGGTGGCAATATGGCCTGAAGGAGTGATTCCGTAGAAACCAGGGAAGATGATTCTTTCATCATCGTTAATCTTTACTCGCTTTAAATTAACGTAAGTTTCAGGATTTACTTCAGCGTTGTTAGGAGTACCGGTAACGATTAAGCCAACGTCCTTTGGTTCAAGAAAACGTGTTTTGATTCCTTGATGTTGCAAAATTTTAGAAATTAAAATTGCATTTAATCGTTCGCCATGAGCCTTAAAGGTAGCCATACGGTAGTCTGCATTAGGATAATCTAATTGTGGCAAGGTTAAAAGCAGACGCTTAATTTCACTTAGTTCTGATTCAGGCAAATCAAAATATTGAGCAATTAGTTCATAACGTTTAAAAATTTTATTAGCAATATCTTGATAATTGTTGCTTCTCAAGCTGGTGTAGGCATAGGTGATTAATAAATCAGTAACTTTAATATCGTCATCAGTTCTTTTGCCAGGCGCAGATACTACGATGACTTTACGCTGAGAATCAGCCTTAATGATATTTAATGCCTTATCGACACTGTTTCCAGAGGCTAAAGAAGAGCCACCAAATTTAACAACTTTCATGTCTATCCCTCTCAAATTACTTTAAATCTAAAATTGAACTAATAGCTGCTTCCATATTGCTTGGATCAATTATTTTTTCCATATGTGGTTCATGATCAAAAAGAGCGCGTACGCCAATGGATAATTGACTGCCCAATTCATCGTGTAATTTCTTAATTGCAGCTACGCCAGTTTGAGGACAAACTCTGCCGGTAATAGCCTCATAAACAGTCTCAGGGAACTTGTATGGACTAGCAGTAGAAACAATAACCATTGGTGTTTGATCATTTGTCTTTTTCTTATATTGTCTTGCAACGTATGAACCAACTGCAGTGTGAGGATCAATTACGTAGCGATCATAATTATAAACGCGGTGAATTTCTTCTTTTACTTGATCTTCGGTAGCAAAGTCAGCCGCAAAAATATTTTGCAACTTATTGAATACATCCTTATCAATTTGATAATGACCTCGTTGGGTTAATTGATTCATCAAGCTGGCAATCTTTTGATTATCTTCACCATATAGATCAAATAATAATCTCTCTAGATTGCTGGAGACTAAAATGTCCATTGCTGGTGCGTTGGTTAAATGGAATTTACGACGCTTGTCGTATTCGCCATTGTCAAAGAAGTCAGTAAGAACGTTGTTTTCGTTTGAAGCACAGATTAGTTTATTGATTGGCAGGCCTAATTTTTCAGCGTAATAACCAGCTAAAATATCACCAAAATTACCTGTAGGTACAGCAAAGTTGACCTTGTCGCCTAATTTTATTTCTTGGCGGCGAACCAATTGACCGTATGTGTAAAGGTAATAAGAAATTTGAGGAACAAGGCGGCCGATATTCATTGAATTAGCTGATGAGAATTGGAAGCCGTTTTGATTTAATTTGTTTCTAAAGTGCTCATCGTTAAAGATCTTCTTGACTTCAGTTTGAGCATCATCAAAGTTACCTTTAATAGCAATGGCTTCTAAGTTGTCGCCGTGCTGACTAAGCATTTGCTTAAGTTGGACAGGACTGACGCCGCCTTCAGGATAGAAGACAATTACACGAGTACCTTTTTGATTTGCAAAGCCGCGCATAGAAGCTGTCCCAGTATCGCCAGAAGTAGCAGTTAAGATGATAATGTCGCGGTCAATCTTTTCAATTTTGACTGCACGAGTCATTAATTGAGGCAACATTTGCAAGGCGATATCTTTAAAGGCCAGAGTAGGACCATGAAAGAGTTCCATATAAAAATTATCGTTGTGTTTTTCAATCGGCACAATGCTGCGGTCATCCCATTGTTCACTGTAAGCATTGATTATCGCAGATTTGATCTGATCTTTAGAAAAATCATCAAAAAACAAGCTAATAATCATTGCAGCGATTTGCTTGTAAGATAATTTAGGCAAATCTTCTAGCTTAAAATTAGCTTTTGGAAAATCAACTGGTACATAAAGTCCACCGTCTTGAGCTAATCCTTGAATGATTGCTGCAGGTGAGTTTAAAGCATTGTCTTTAGCGCCTCGAGTACTACGATATTTCATAAAAATCTTCCTCTTTTTAGTAAGTATTAAATATTAATATATTTTACATTGTAACTTGTTTTACCCATGTGTTACAATCATAAAAATAAGAAAATCATTAAAAAAGAAGGCAAAGGACAATGGCAATCAAAATCGCGTTACTTGGGCTGGGAACTGTCGGTTCCGGTGTTTTGAAAATTATTAAAAATAATCAAAAGAAGATTAAGCAAACAAGTGGGGAAGAGATTGTTATTAAAAGAGCCCTTGTTCGCAATCTTCAAAAACATCAAAATATGGCTAAAGAAGTTGAGTTAACGACAAACTATGATGATATTTTAAATGATTCTGAAATTAAAATCGTAGTTGAATTAATGGGTGGTTTGCATCCTGCAAAAGAATACATTTCTAAAGCATTAGAAGCAGGAAAAAATGTGGTAACTGCCAATAAAGACTTGATGGCTACCTTTGGCTCTGAATTGATTGCTTTAGCTGCCAAAAACAAGTGCGATTTGATGTACGATGCCAGTGTTGCAGGTGGTATTCCTATTTTGCGTACAATTAGAAAATCATATGCTGGTGACATAATCTTAGAAATTCAAGGTATCATCAATGGTACAACAAACTATATTTTGTCCCAGATGAATGAGAATGGCTTAAGCTATGATGATGCCTTAAAGAAAGCACAAGAGTTAGGCTTTGCGGAAGCTGATCCTACCAATGATGTTACAGGCAAAGATGCAGCATATAAGATGGTCATTTTAAGCAAGTTTGCTTTTGGTACCAAAATTAGCATCAATGATTTTACTATTGAAGGAATTAACAACTTACAAGCCTTCGATATTGAGCAAGCTAAGAAAATGGGATACACCATTAAGTTGATTGGAATTGCTAAGAATATTAACGGCAAACTTTTTGTAGAAGTAGCGCCATGCTTATTACCAGAAAATAAGATTATGGCTCACATTAAAAATGAAATTAATGCATTGAAAATTAAGAGTCAAAGTCTGGGTACAGCAATTTTTACAGGCCCTGGTGCCGGTAGTTCGGCTACTGCAAGTTCTGTAATGAGTGACGTGATTGCGGAAACTAGCAACTATGTTAAAAAGACGAGTGGTCAGCCATTTAGTAATTTCTCTAGAATAATGAAGTTAACTAGTTCAAAAGATGTGAAGTACCCATATTATCTATCTTTTGAAGCAGAAGAGACTTTACTTGTCTTGAGTAAACGTCTATCTGATCTAGAAATTCCAATTAAAGAAATTAAACGTGTTGATAAGAAGACTGTAGTTGTAACTGAAGAAATTAGTCGTCAGCAATTGCAAGATTTAGCAATTCAAGATTCATATTTGAGAGCAAGCTACAAGATTTTATAGTTATCGTGAGGGGGAGTTAGATGATTATTAAAGTACCAGCTTCAACAGCAAATTTAGGCCCAGGATTTGACTCAATAGGGATGGCTGTTTCGCTTTATTTGGAAGTGGAAGTCTTAAGTGTTTCAGATCGCTTTCAAGTTGATCATGTGATGCCTAAGATTCCTCATGATGAGAATAATTTGATTGTGAAGACTGCATTGTCGGTTTATCCGGGGATGCCAGCACTGCATTTGCGTGTAAAAAGCGATATTCCGCTTGCTCATGGCTTAGGTAGTAGCTCTAGTGCAATAGCTGCCGGGATTGAATTAGCCGACCATTTTGGCAAATTGGGTTTGTCTGATAAAGAAAAAGTACAAATTGGTGCTCGAATTGAAGGACACCCTGACAATATTGCACCTACGATTTTAGGTGGTTTAGTTGTAGGAACTGAAGTAGATCATCATTTTGATGCAGTTAAGTTACCACTGCCACCATATAGCCTGGTTGCTTATGTACCAAACTATAATTTATCTACCAAAAAGGCACGTACTGTTCTACCTAAGAGCTTAGACTTTAAGACAGCCACTCACGGTTCTGCAATTGCCAACACATTGGTAGCTAGCTTGTTTGCCCAAAACTATCAGATAGCTGGGGAATTGATGGAAAAAGATGCTTTCCATGAACCTTATCGAGAAAAATTAGTGCCTGAACTTTTGAAAGTTAGAGAAGTAGCTCATCAAAAAGATGCAATAGCCACTTACCTTAGCGGTGCAGGATCAACCATTATGACGTGGATTGAAGATAAGCATGTGAAGGGCTTTTTATCAGGTCTTAGAAAAAATGACTTGAAAGATAAAACATTGATTTTGCATCCCGATGAGCACGGCGTTCAAATTATTGAATAATATTAAAGAGGTTAATTCTGATTGAATTAGCCTCTTTTTTGTGTGCAAATATGAAAGAAGTAGTGTGTTTTATTTATTCCGTAATTAAAATATGCATAGAAATTGTAGATAGAAAGGCAATATTATGAAGAAAAATAAATATATTAATTTAATTGCAGCAGCATTAATAGCAGTTGCTCCAGCTGTTGGTACTATAACTAGTAATTCAGTAGTTAGTGCAGCAACCAAAAAGCCTAAGACAGCTAAGAAAAATACCAAAAAATCTAAGAAGACTACTAAAAAGGCCACTAAGAAGAATAAGAAGTCACCTATAAGTAAGATTATTGCTTCCTATGATCCTAAAGATACTAGAGCTGCTAAGCTTTACCGTAAGGCTTACAAAAATAGATATAAAAAAGGTAAGAAGTGGTACGTAGATCTTCGTGCAAATAAGAGCAACATCCCTACTTATGATGATGATCATATTGCTACCAAAGAAACATTGAAGAATAAAGCAGGTGATGTTTATACTATCCCACTTGAAGACCTTGATCTTAGTTCAGAAAAACTTGATAATGGTAGCTACAAGGCATTCTTATATACATCTAATTTAGGTGACGATGGATCAGCAATGTATGATCCTAATGATTTTACATTTATTTCTAAATATAATGGTAAGAAAGTAAATCTCATGGACGTTACATTTAATGATTAATGTTGCAAAAATAGAATGAGATTTAAAAATTATTATACAAGTAAAAAAGTGTCACAGATTACGTGACACTTTTTGTTTACTATAAATTAATCATCAAAAGTTGCGGCGAAAGTATCACCGTCAACTAGCATTCTTTTGGCGTTTACCGCATACCAATAAGGGATGATTTCAACGCCGTTTTCTAACTCTGGTTCATAATCGGCCATTTCTAGTACACGATCAAGGTCTTGTTTCTTTACTTGAGGGTAAATGCTCAAAAATCCTTCCTTGGTTAGGCCATTTTCGGTAAAACCACTAGCTTGATAGTTTTCTGCAAATATATCTTTAAAATCGTTTAAATCATAACGTGGTTTGAAATCTTCATCAAAGTATTTAACTTCTACATTTTCAATTTCCATGAATGCACCTAATTGATTAGCCATGTATGGTAACTTGTTAGCTAATTGTTCTGCAGTTAAGCCATCTTGAGCTGGAGCACTTGATTGGTTGTGCTGCCTTAACCAAATTTTGCGTACATCATGTGCATCGCTGCGTTTAGTAATTATATCTTTTACTTTTTTGATTGTGGCATTGTAGTGATTAACTGCTTTTTGCCATTCTAGACGGTTAGGGTACATTTTACGGTAGCGCACAGGTAAGGGATGGTTGATTGTGTTAAAAATAAAATTAAGTTTGTCAGTTGAATAAGAATCAAGCTCGTCTTCGCGCCAGATTAATTCGTAATAAGAACTCATTAGATCCACCTTTCTTTTGTATTTATTATAATTGATAAAAGAAAAAAGTACGTCTTTTAACGTACTTTCTTAATTAAACAATTTCTTGTTCCTTGAAACGTCCATATACCTTTTCGACTTCACTTACACTCATAAATGCATATGGGTCAGCCTTAGCTACGATCTGACGAATATCGTACATATCATAGCGGTCGATAATAGTAATTAAAACAGTCTTTTCAATGTGACTGTAGGCACCTTCCGCATCATGCAAGATAGTAATACCACGGTGCATTCTGTTTTGAATACCGTCAATAATATGTTGGGGATGCTGAGTTACAATCATAACTTGCATCTTCTGGTGTTGAGTATAAACGGCATCAATTACACGACCATTGATAAAAATGGTTAATGCGGAGTAAAGGGCACGTGTCCATCCAAACATAAAACCAGCAGCGGCAATAATGATTAGGTTAACGAAGATGTTAAATTTTCCGTAACTAATTCCAGTTTTTTGCCGGATTACGATACCGATAATATCTAACCCACCGGTTGAAATACCATTTTTAAGGGCTAATCCCGTACCAATACCGTTAATAGAAGCACCAAAAATCGCACATACTAAAGGATCTAAATTCATTTTCCATGGTTGAACCCAGTGCATCATGACTGATCCCAGAACAACGGCAACAATTGTAAAGAATGTAAATTTATGTCCAATCTTAAACCAAGCTAGGATAAATAGCGGAACGTTTAAGGCAAAGTACATAAATGATGTAGACAGTGTAAACGGTAAGTAACGTTCACTGACAGTGTTCACTAACTGCGCAAAACCTGTGATTCCGGACGAGTACATGTGTCCTGGTGTCCAGAAGAAGTTCAACGCAATCGCTACGGCAATTGAGTAAAAGAAGGCTGCAGATAACTTAGAAATAAAGTTATAGCGCCTGTTAAATTTATCTAATTGATCCATATCATGTCAATCCTTAGTTCAAATAAAACTAACTATTTTAAGCAATACTAAGTTTAACAAAAATCCCAGCTGGGACCAACATAAAAACTACTTATTCCAATGCTTTTTAATAAAATCAGCACGACCACCTGCTTCTTCTAGTGCATATCTTTCAGGATCCTTTTTGTAAAAGTCTTGATGATATTCTTCTGCAGGATAGAAAGGCTGGGCTTTTTCGACTTGTGTAACGATTGGCTCATCAAATTTTCCACTATCAGCAAGTGCTTGTTTTGACTTTTCGGCTGCCTCTTTTTGGGCTTCAGAGTTGTAGAAAATTACAGGACGATAATTATCCCCGCGATCTTGAAATTGTCCCATCGCATCAGTAGGATCCGTCACTTGCCAATAGTAATCTAGCAATTTTTCATAGCTTATTTTGCTTGGGTCATATGTAATTTCAACTGCTTCTGTATGACCAGTTTTGCCGCTGCAAACTTCTTCATAGGTTGGATTAGCAACATGACCACCAGTGTAGCCTGAAACAACCTTCTCTACGCCTTCTACAGTGTCAAAAGGCTCAACCATGCACCAAAAGCAGCCGCCAGCAAAGATTGCTGTGTCTAAAGCTTTATTCATAACTATTCCTTTCCAATTTAAAAACTGCTTAATATTTTTAATTGTTTTTAATTATAAGGCAAAAAATAAAGAATCATCAAACTTTTTGACGATTCTTTTGAATAATTATTTTTGTTTAGCAAGGTACTTCTTAATAGTACTAATTGGGTTTAACCATGTACCATTGTTAACGTTCCAATTGTTACATGGGAAGCCTGCTTTATTGATGTAGTTCTTGGTAGTCTTAGTTAAACCTAAGTGAAGGTGAGAACCAGTTAATTTACCGATCTTTTGACCAGCTTTGATCTTTTGACCAGTCTTTACGTAAATGTCGCTCTTCTTAGTAAAACCTTCTTGGTAGACTTCTACGTACTTGTCTGGACTAATAACCCAGATGAACCAACCTAAGCCACTGCCATAAGCTACTTTCTTAACAGTACCTTCATGGATGGCATAAACTGGTGAATAACCAACTTCAGAGTGACCAAAGTCCCAACCATCATGGAAGTATGAAGGTGGGTTAATGGAACGCATGTAGTCAGTTATACCGAAAGTTTGTGACTTGTACATTGGACGTACTCCATACTTATCGCACGCTTTGAATGGGTAGGTCCATTTATATGTCTTTTTAGCTGGAGCTGGATCAGTAGTGGTAGTTGTGGTTGTTGTGTCAGCACTACTATCAACCGTGTCAGCTGAAACTACAGAAGTACTTAAACTTGAACCTATTAACACTGCGCCTAATAAAGTAATTAATTGCTTTTTAAATTTCATCTATATGTATATCAGGATAATACCTGAGTATCTCCTTTCTTTATGTGACCTAGATCATTGTAGCGCAGTAGTTTTACGTAACCATTACAAAAGTGTTTCTACTAATAAAAAGATAGAGAAAAAAGCAGGGCTGAATTAATCTCAGTCCTGCTTTTTGAAAAATTATTACTTAGCGTAGTCGTCAATACCCAAGTGTTCAAGAATTAAAGCAGCAGTTTCTTCAATAGAGCGGTGAGCTACATTGATTACGTAGCAGCCTAACTTCTTGTATAAAGCTTGAGCTGATTCAAGTTCCTTGTTGATTGAATCCATGTTTGAGTAGGTTGTATCTGGGTTTAAACCATATGCAATCATTCTTTGACGTCTGATTTCATTTAATACAGATGGATCATTGGTTAAACCGATAATCTTCTTAGGATCAATCTCATAAATTTCCTTTGGAATGTGAGTTTCTGGAACAAGTGGCAAGTTAGCAACCTTCAAATTCTTGTTAGCTAAGAACAATGAAAGTGGAGTCTTAGAAGTTCTAGAAACACCTAATAAGACTACGTCAGCTTCCAAGAAGCCCTTAGGATCCTTACCATCGTCATACATTACAGCGAATTCCATTGCGGAGATTCTGTCGAAATACTTTTGGTTTAAGCTGTGTTGAGCACCGATCTTTTGATCAGGAGTCATATGAGTAGTTTGTTGAATAGCTTCAACTACAGGTGAGAAGATGTCTACACATTGAATATTGTGTTCACGTGCAAATTTGATAACTGGCATTTGCATCTCATCTTTAACCAAACTATAGATAATTACAAGATTTGGATATTTCTCGATTTCTTGTAAAACTTCATCCAACTTCTTTTGGTTAGTAATGAATGGGTAACGACGATAATTGATTTTAGCTTTTGGAAATTCAGCAGCAGCCGCAGTAGCGTTGCTAAATGCGGTGTCACCAGCAGCGTCTGAAATAATGATAATGTTTAATTCATTTTGGTCTTTTGTATCTGCCATATTAGCACCTCTTTCTGTTCATAATTATACTATTAATGAAAGCGGATTAACAACCGAATTATTAGAGATAAACTTTTTCAAAAAATATTTAAATATTGTATTGACCCTTAAGATTAGTTTGGTATAATTTAAGTAAATGTATGGCGTAACGCCAAGAAATGGAAGGAGGGATCACACATGGCTAAGACAATCGTTCACGAAAACGAGTCTATTGATGATGCTCTTCGTCGTTTCAAGCGTTCCGTTTCAAGAAGTGGTACCTTACAAGAATACCGCAAGCGCGAATTCTACGAAAAACCAAGTGTTCGTAGAAAATTGAAGTCAGAAGCTGCACGCAAGCGTAGACATTATTAATATTTTGAAAAGCTCACCCGGGAATGGGTGGGTTTTTTGTTACTTCTTTTTATTTTATCATAATCAAAATTATGTTAAGTAAATAAACTATAGATTTATTTTCGTTGGTCTTATAGTTTGCTATAATATTATTGGGTTTTTAATAGAAAGAAGGAATTATAAATTGAGTTTGTCAGATAAGATCATGACTGATATGAAAACAGCCATGAAGAATCACGATAAGACTACTCTTAATACAGTTCGTATGATCAAATCTGCTTTGATGAATGAAAAAATCAAGTTGGGACATGATTTGAATCCAGACGAAGAATTAACTGTTCTTAATCGCGAAAAGAAACAAAGAGAAGAATCAATTGAAGAGTTTGCTAAAGCTAAACGTGATGATTTAGTGGAAGAAACTAAAAAAGAATTAGCAGTAGTTGAAAAGTACATGCCTAAGCAAATGAGCAAGGATGAATTGGAAACTGCTGTTAAGGAAACAATTGATGAAGTTGGTGCCAAAGGTAAGTCTGATTTTGGTAAAGTTATGAAAGCTTTAATGCCAAAGATTAAAGGCCGTGCCGATGGCAAGGCTGCATCTCAAGCAGTTCGTGATCAACTAAACTAAAGTTTAGTAGTAACAAGAAGGAGCGGGTTTTTTTGGCTCAAACAACTTTTATACCTCAAAAACAAGAGAATATTCAAAAATTAGTTGGAGTTAATGATGGAAATCTAAAGCTTCTTTCTGAAGGCTATGATTTGTCTGTCACTGATACTGGTAATGAAATTGTCATTTCAGGTGATGATGAGGCAAACGTAAAGAAAGCCGTCGCTGTTTTAAAGGCATTAGACAGTGTTGTGAATACCGGCGTTAACGTTGGCGCGCCCGATACGGTTAGTGCGATGAAAATGGCCGACAAAGGTACTACAGAGTACTTTGCGGACTTATATAAGAAGGTCTTGATTCGGGATGCTAAAGGTAGACCGATCAGAGTGAAAAATATGGGTCAAAAGCGTTATGTCGAAGCTATTAATAAATCCGATGTTGTCTTTGGAATAGGGCCAGCTGGGACTGGTAAGACTTTCTTGGCAGTTGTTTGTGCAATTGCTGCATTCAAAAAGGGCGAAGTTTCTAGAATAATTTTGACTAGACCAGCTGTTGAAGCTGGTGAATCACTTGGATTTTTGCCTGGCGATTTGAAGGAAAAAGTTGATCCATATTTGAGACCAATTTATGATTCTTTATACGCTATTCTTGGTACTAATACTACTGACCGCTTAATGGAACGTGGCGTAATCGAAGTGGCTCCACTTGCATATATGCGTGGACGTACACTTGATGACGCGTTTGTAATTCTTGATGAAGCCCAAAACACTACTGATGCACAAATGAAGATGTTTTTAACACGTCTTGGTTTTAACTCCAAGATGGTCGTAAACGGAGATATGACTCAAGTCGATTTGCCGGGTCGACAGCGTAGCGGTTTAATCGATGCAAGACGTATTCTGAAGGGAATTGACCAAATTAAATTCATCAACTTTTCTGCACAGGATGTTGTTCGTCACCCTGTAGTTGCCAAAATTATTACTGCTTATGAAAAAGAGGATGCTAAACACTAAAAATGAATCCAATTGATATTACTTATAATGATGAAGTTGGCTTTTTAGATGATGAAAAGCGCGACTGGCAAGACTGGATTATGAAGCTTTTACTTTTAGCTAAAAAAGAAATTGGCAAAGATAATAACTTAGAAATGAGTATTAACTTTGTTGATGAGGATCGGAGTCATGAGATTAATTTAAAGTATCGTGACAAAGATCGTCCAACAGATGTCATTTCTTTTGCAATTGAAGATGGTGAGGATTCAATTGACTTAGCTGCTTTTGCGGATGATCCTGATTTCCAAGAAGATATCGGCGATTTATTTATGTGTCCAAGCGTCATCAAGCGTCATAGCAAGGAATATGGCACTGGGTTTGACCGAGAATTTGGTTATACTGTAGTTCATGGCTTCTTGCACTTGAATGGCTATGATCATATCAAGCCTGATGAAGCCAAAGAAATGTTTGGCATTCAAGGTAAGGTGCTTGAAGACTACGGCTTACCACTATATCCTGATCAATTAGATGAAGGCAGAGGTAAATAATGGAAGAAAAAGAATTTAAGTCTGGCTTTGTTGCCTTAGTTGGTCGACCAAATGTTGGTAAGTCAACTTTAATGAATTACTTAGTTGGCCAAAAAGTGGCGATTACCTCAAATAAGCCTCAGACAACGAGAAATCGTATCTCAGGCATTTATACTTCCGATAAAATGCAAGTCGTTTTTGTTGATACACCAGGTATCTTTAAGCCTCATTCAAAACTTGACGACTATATGGATAAAGCTAGTCTTTCTAGTTTAAATGATGTAGATTTAGTTTTATTCATGGTTGAACCTGAGGAAATTGGTAAAGGTGATCAATATATTGCTGATTTGCTTAAGGAAGTAAAGGTTCCAGTATTTTTAGTAATCAATAAGGTTGATCAAATTCATCCTAATAAATTGTTGCCAATTATGGATTCATACCATAAGTTACAGGGCTTTAAAGAAATACTACCGATTTCTGCTACCCAAGGTATTGGTATTGAAGATTTATTAGCTACAATTTATAAATATTTGCCAGAAGGACCACAATATTACAGTGCTGATCAGATCACAGATCGCCCAGAATACTTTGTAGTCGCTGAACTTATTCGTGAACAGATCTTACGACTTACTTCACAAGAAGTACCGCACGCTACCGCGGTTGCCGTTGATCAAATGAATAAGCACCAAAATGGCAAGTTAGTAATTGATGCAACCATTTATGTTGAAAGAGATGGACAAAAGGGCATTATCATAGGTAAAGGTGGTAAGATGCTCAAGCAAATTGGCATTAACTCTCGTAAAGAAATCGAAGCTTTATTGGGAGAGAAAGTCAATTTGCATCTCTGGGTTAAGGTCCAACACAACTGGCGCTCAGATCCAAGCTTTTTGAAACAAATTGGTTACGATAAGAAGGAACTTGGTTAATGGTACGTGAACTTAAAGAAGTTCAGGGTATTATTTTCAAAAGACAAAAATATAAAGAAGCAGATTTATTAGCTAAAATCATGACTAAGCAGGATGGGATAATTACCTTGATTGTGAAAGGAGCATTGCGGCCGAAGTCACGTTTAAGTGCTGCGACGCTTAATTTCTCAACGGGTACTTATGTCATTTACACTAGCGGTCATGGTTTAAGCAATCTACGCACGTATAAAGAAGTAAGGCAATTCGATGGTTTATATCAAGACCTAACGAAGAATGCTTATGCTTCTTTTATTTTTGACTTAATTGATCATGCTTTTGTCGAATATCAGCCTATTGGCAAGTATTACGATTTAGCTCTTTTTGCCCTGAAAAAAATAAATGATGGCGTTGATAGTGAAATGATCACGCAAATTGTGCAAATGAAGATGCTTAGTGCTTATGGTGTTGAGCCTGAATTAAAACATTGTGTAATTTGTGGCAGAGAAAAAGGTGTCTTTGATTATTCAATTAAATTAGGAGGCATTGTCTGCAGTGATCATTTTGCTACTGTTAATAGCCGCATGCATTTAAAGCCTAAAGAGACAGCTGTCTTGAGAACAATTGGATTATTGCCAATTGAGCGTCTTGGAACAATTAAAATAAATGAAGAAACTAAAAAAGCTACTCGAAAAGCGATTGATCGTATCTATCGTGAAACGATTGATTTGAATTTAAAAACGAAAAAGTTTTTAGATGAAATTAAACTTTTTTAGTGAGTAAATATCTGGTTAAAACCTAATTCATATGTTAAAATAAACACGTATTTGGCGATGATGAGGATCAGAAAAGTACTAGTTAAGCGAGTACCGTTTGGTGTGAGGGTACCTAGGAAAAGGCACCTCTAGTCAGTATTCAATTAAGTGCAGGAAGAAGACTTCCTGAATTAGGGTGGAACCGCGATATATTTCGTCCCTATGCAAAATTTTGCATAGGCTTTTTTTATGGCCTAGCGCAGGAGGAGAATTAAGGAAAATGGCAGATAAGAAATTAAACATTCAAAATATGATCTTTAAGCTGGAACAATTCTGGTCCTCCAAAGGTTGTATGATTATGCCTTCTTACGATGTTGAAAAAGGTGCAGGTACGATGAGTCCTTACACTTTTCTTCGTGCAGTTGGTCCTGAACCATGGGCAGCTTGCTATGTTGAGCCTTCAAGAAGACCTGCAGATGGTCGTTATGGTGAAAACCCTAACCGGTTATTCCAACACCACCAATTCCAAGTTGTTATTAAGCCAGCTCCAAAGGATATTCAACAATACTATTTAGATAGTTTGAAGGTTTTAGGTATCGATCCTTTGGAACACGATATTCGTTTCGTAGAAGACAACTGGGCTAACCCATCAATGGGTTGTGCCGGTGTTGGTTGGGAAGTATGGCTTGACGGTATGGAAGTTAGTCAATTTACATACTTCCAAGTAGTTGGTGAATTAGATGTTAAGCCAACTATGAGTGAAATTACTTACGGTGTTGAAAGACTTGCTTCTTACATCCAAGATGTAAACTCAGTATTTGACCTTGAATGGGGCAACGGTGTTCTTTACCGTGATATCTTCAAGCAACCAGAATATGAACATTCAAAATATGCATTTGAAGAATCAAATCAAGAACAACTTCTTAAATTCTTTGATATTTATGAATCAACTGCTAAGCGTCTTCTTAGTCAAAACCTTGTACACCCAGCATATGATTACATTTTGAAATGTTCACATACTTTCAACTTGCTTGATGCTCGTGGTGCTGTTTCAGTAACTGAACGTGCTGGATACTTGTCAAGAATTAGAAACTTGGCTCATGAAGTAGCTGTTAAGTTTGTAGAAGAACGTGAAAAGCGTGGCTTCCCATTGCTTAAGAGTGCAGAAGACAAGAAAGCTGGGGTAGAAAATGGCTAAAGATTATTTATTTGAAATCGGTACTGAAGAAATGCCAGCCCATGTTGTACCACGCAGCGTAAAGCAATTGGCTGACAGAACTAGAAAGTTTTTGAAAGAAAACGGATTAAAGTTTAAAGACATCAAGACTTTTGCTACACCACGTCGTTTAACTATCTTGGTTGAAGACTTAGCTGAAAAGCAAGATGATATCGATGAAGTAAAAAAGGGTCCTGCTAAAAAGATTGCTCAAGATGCAGATGGCAATTGGACTAAGGCTGCACAAGGTTTTGCTCGCGGTCAAGGCATGACTACTGATGACATTTACTTCGAAGAACTTAAGGGTACTGAATACGCTTATGTTCACGTTCAAAAAGAAGGTAAGAAGGCTAGCGATATCTTACTTGGCATGAGCGATATCATTAAGGCTATGACTTTCCCAACTAAGATGAGATGGGACTCAAATGACTTTGAATTCGTTCGTCCAATTCACTGGCTTGTATCATTATTTGGTAGCGATGTAGTTCCAGTTAAGATCTTAGATATTACTGCTGGTCGTAAGACTCAAGGTCACCGTTTCTTAGGTGATTCAGTAGTATTGGCTAATGCAGATGACTACGAGGATGCATTAAAGGATCAATACGTTATTGCTAACGCTGAAGAACGTAAAGATATGATCGTTAACCAAATGAATGAATTGGTTAAGGAAAATCATTGGCAAGTAAAACCAGATCGTGATTTGCTTGAAGAAGTAACTTACTTAGTTGAATATCCAACTGTTTTTGCTGGTTCATTTGATGAAAAGTACTTGAACATCCCTGATGAAGTATTAATTACTTCAATGAAGGATAACCAAAGATACTTCGAAGTTTACGATGAAAATGGTAAGTTAATTAACCACTTTATCGCTGTTAGAAACGGTAACAAGGACTACTTAGATAACGTTATTTCAGGTAACGAAAAGGTATTGGTAGCTCGTTTGGACGATGCTCAATTCTTCTACGATGAAGACCGTAAATACCCACTTAGCCACTTTGTTGACCGTCTTAAGAATGTTTCATTCCACGATAAGATTGGTTCAATGGCTGAAAAGATGCAACGTGTACGCATGATTGGTGATTACCTTGCAAAGCGTTGGGACTTACCTGAAAATGTTGTAAAGGACTTCGACCGTGCTAGCGAACTTTACAAGTTTGACTTAGTTACTCAAATGGTAGGAGAATTCGCTGAACTTCAAGGTGTTATGGGTATGCACTATGCTCGTCTTGCTGGCGAAGATGAAGAAGTTTCAGTAGCTATTAAGGAACACTACATGCCAGCAACTGCGGAAGGCCCACTTCCAGAAACTACTGTAGGTTCACTTTTGTCTATTGCAGATAAGATTGATACCATCGTAACTTTCTTTGGTGCAGGCATGATCCCAACTTCATCTAATGACCCATACGCACTTCGTCGTTATGCATATGGTATTGTTAGAATTTTGCTTAACCAAAAGTGGTCACTTCCATTTAACGAAGTATTGCCTGAAATCATTAGCATGCTTAATGGTGTAACTCCAGCTAAGCTTCCTAAGGGCGATGCTGACCAAGAAATTGCTGACTTTATTCGTGATCGTGTAAAGCAATACTTACAAAAGAACAACTTCAAGTATGATATTGTTGATGCTGTTCTTGCATCAAGTCAACAAGATCCAAGTCAAATTTTGGCAGCTGCAAATGTTTTGCAACTTCACCATGATGATGAAGAATTCAAGCCAGTAGTTGAAAGTTTGACTAGAATTGACAACATTTTAGACAAGGCTAAGTTCAAGGGCAATGTTGAAATCGATGAAAGCTTATTTGATGACAACAGTGAAAAAGAACTTTATGCTGGTGTTGAAAACTTACAAAAGGTTGAAAGCTTGGCTGACCTTTACCAAGGATTCGTTCAACTTCAACCAGTTATTGACCAATACTTTGACACTAATATGATCATGGCTAAGGACGAAAAGGTTAAGAACAACCGTTTAGCACAATTATTCGCTGTTAGTGAATTAGCTGATCGTTTAGGTGACTTAAGCAAGTTAGTAATTAAATAAAAAATAGATAGAAAAGGTGATTCATATGGCTGGACGGATTCCAGAAGAATTCATCAATGAGGTCCGCAGTAACGTTAATATTGTAGATATCATCAGCCAATACGTGTCACTTGAAAAGAAAGGCAAAGACTATATTGGTCTTTGCCCTTTTCATCAAGAAAAAACACCTTCTTTTACGGTTAATGAGGAAAAGCAATTTTTCAAGTGCTTTGGCTGTGGTAAAGGCGGAAACGTTTTTAAATTCTTAATGTATAAGGATAATCTTACTTTTCCAGAGAGCGTAGAACGTGTTGCGGAGTTCGCTCATATTGCGATGCCTCAAGGGTATGGCAATAATACTGGAAGTAAGATGAGTCCGCTTATGCGAATGCATAAGGATGCAACGGAGTTTTATCACAGAGTATTGTTAACAACTAAAGCTGGCGAAAGAGGGATGCAGTATGCCCAAAAGCGGCAACTGGATCAAAAGGTGCTGGACCATTTTAAAATTGGATATGCTCCTAAAGAAGATAATGTTCTGATTACTTATTTGCGCGGCAAGGGCTACCAAGATGATGATTTAGCTAAAAGTGGCTTGTTTGTGCAAAGCAAAGACGGCCGTTTGTTTGATCGCTTTCGTGATAGATTAATGTTCCCACTGGACAATGAAGCAGGGCACACTATTGGCTTTTCAGGTAGAAGAATTTCTGACGACAAGACTGAAGCTAAATATATGAATAGTCCAGAAACAGAGATTTTTACCAAGTCTAAAGTTCTGTTTCACTTTGCTGAAGCAAAAAAAGCCGCTCGAAGCGAGCAGCATCTTATTCTTTATGAAGGATATATGGACGTAATAGCTGCTTATAAGGCGGGGATTAGTTCAGGCATTGCTTCAATGGGTACTAGTTTGACGGATGATCAGATCTACATGCTACGGCGAGTAACCTCTAACATTATTATCAATTATGATGGGGATCCACCTGGTATTCATGCTGAAGAACGTGCCGCAAGGATGTTTAACCAAGCTGGCAATTTTAATTTAGGAA
Source organism: uncultured Lactobacillus sp. (assembly GCF_902491705.1). GTDB lineage: Bacteria > Bacillota > Bacilli > Lactobacillales > Lactobacillaceae > Lactobacillus. Next base: position 101,863 of record NZ_CABUIW010000001.1, read on the forward strand.
TTGTTGTTTTACCGGATAATTTAGATCCGGATGAATATGTTAGAAAATATGGCGCTGAAAAATACCAAAAAGAGGTAAACGGTGCTAAAACTCCAACAGAATTTTTCCTAGAAAGACTGGCTAAGAAATATAATTTAAATAATGATCGTGAAAAGATTACTTATTTGGATGAAGCAGTCAAAGAAATTGCTCAGGTTAAAAATCCAGTTGAACGGGACATGTATATTGAGCAACTTGCCCGTAATGCTCAAGTTTCTATTGATTCTTTGAAGGCTAATTTAGCTAGAGAATTACGAAGAAATAATCGCGCCAAAAGTCATATGCGGCGCCAATCCAATTATTCCGCTCCCTCTAGTGATGCAGAGCAACCTTCTTCTTTTGAATCGGCAGAAGTTGCTACAATTCAGCAAACAGAAGGGCAAAAACATCCAAGACAAGTTAGATTGTTATATTTGTTTATTCATTCAGCACAAGCACAAAAGTATCTTCAAGAAGGTAATTTTCATTTTCCAGATAGAGATTTTGAAGAATTATCAAAGTTATGGATAAAATATAAAGAAACACATGATAATCCGCAAATTGATGGTTTTTTAGATTTTATTCCTGAGCAACTTCAAGGTATAATAGTAGATGCTGAAATGGCAAACATGCCAAAAGATTTTACAATTCAAGAGATTAATGAGTATGTCCAATCATTCCAAAAGCGCAACATTTATTCTCGGCTGAATGAGCTTAACTATCAATTACAGGATGCAATGCGCAAAAAAGATAGGGAAGAATCTTTGAGACTTACTCAAAAAATTATTGAATTGAAAAGGGTCTTAGGTTAATTAAGGAGGCTTTTTAGTGGCAGAAAGAGAAACTACACAAAAACCATCTTTGGATAAGGTGGTAAAGCAAGTCGTTAAGGACGTAAAAAAGGAAAAGACAATTACTGAAAAGGACTTCACTGCTCGCCTGATTAAGCCTTATAATTTGCAAGGTAAGGCTGTTGATCAACTTGTACAAGAGTTTGAAGATAACGGTATCAGTATTGTTGATGAAAACGGTGATCCTTCAAAATTAGCCTTAAAGAAACAAAAAGATGTTGAAAAGGCTGAATTAAAGGATATGTCTGCACCTTCAAGTGTTCGAATGAACGATCCAGTGCGGATGTATTTAAAGGAAATCGGTCGTGTGCCACTTCTTACAGCAGATCAAGAAATTGCTCTTGCTAAGAGAATTGAAGCCGGTGATGAAGAAGCTAAACAAGAATTAGCTGAAGCTAACCTTCGTTTGGTTGTTTCTATTGCTAAGCGTTATGTTGGTCGTGGCATGTCATTCCTTGACTTAATTCAGGAAGGTAACATGGGATTAATGAAGGCCGTTGACAAGTTTGATTATCGTCTTGGCTTTAAATTCTCTACTTACGCAACTTGGTGGATTAGACAGGCTATTACCCGTGCTATTGCTGACCAAGCTCGTACTATTAGAATTCCTGTCCACATGGTTGAAACTATCAACAAATTGATTAGAATTCAACGTCAATTGTTGCAAGACTTAGGTCGTGAACCAACTCCAGAAGAAATTGGTGCCGAAATGAATATGCCAACTAACAAGGTTCGTGATATTCTTAAAATCGCTCAGGAACCAGTTTCTCTTGAAACTCCTATTGGTGAAGAGGATGATTCACACTTAGGTGACTTCATTGAAGACAAGGATGCAACTAGTCCAGAACAACATGCTTCATACGAAATGTTGAAGGAACAACTTGAACAAGTACTTGAGACTTTGACTGACCGTGAAGAAAATGTTTTGCGTTTACGTTTTGGTCTTGATGATGGCCGTACCCGTACTTTGGAAGAAGTAGGTAAAGTATTTGGCGTAACTCGTGAACGTATTCGTCAGATTGAAGCTAAAGCTTTAAGAAAGCTTCGTCATCCAAGTCGTTCAAATCAATTGCGTGACTTTATGGACTAATTTATAAAATAAAGCAGTGAAATCTGCGATTATCTTTTTAGAACTCACATCAAAATGATGTGGGTTCTTTTTTTGGCTTCTATTAACACTTATTTGCTTAAAAATAAAATATGTTCGTAATATCTATTTACTTTTAGCGAATAATTGCGTATTCTAATACTAAATAAAGTATAAACAGATCATTTAGAACAATACTACTCTAAATTGTTCGTATTTGTGTTGAAAGGAACGACGAATGCCAACTGATATTGAAATTGCTGATGCTGCTAAATTGGAACCAATTACTAAAATCGCTGCTAAGTTGAATCTTGGTGAAGAAGATATTGAGCAATATGGTCACTATAAAGCAAAAATTAATCTTCCCGTTAAAGAAGTAAAAGGCAAGAAGCATAAACTGATTTTGGTAACAGGAATTAATCCAACCTCTGCTGGTGAAGGTAAATCAACCATTTTGGTTGGTTTAGGGGATGCTTTAAACCAATTGGGGCATCAAACAACTATTGCGATGCGTGAGCCATCCATGGGACCTGTCTTTGGAATTAAAGGTGGAGCTACTGGTGGTGGCTACAGTCAAGTAGTCCCAATGGAGGATATTAATCTTCATTTTACTGGCGATATGCATGCTTTATCATCTGCTAATAATACTTTAGCCGCTTTAATTGATAATTATATTATGCGTGATAACAAGCTAGGCCTTGATCCTCGTAGAATTATTTGGCGGCGTGTTGAAGATGTAAATGATCGTGCTTTACGTAATATCGTTACTGGATTGGGTGGCTTAAGCCAAGGCGTTCCTAGAGAAACCGGTTTTGATATTACCGCCGCTTCAGAAATGATGGCCATTCTTTGCTTGGCAGAAAACCTTCATGATTTAAAGAAGAGAATTGGTCGAATTGTAGTTGGTTATACTTATGACCGCAAGCCTGTAACTGTCGATGAGCTAGGTTTTACTGGTGCAATTACACTTCTGCTTAAAGATGCGATTAAACCTAATCTGGTTCAAACTTTGGATCATACACCAGCAATTATTCATGGTGGACCATTTGCCAATATCGCTCATGGCTGTAATTCGGTTTTAGCTACTCAAGCTGCAATGGCTACTTCAGATTACACTGTTACAGAATGTGGCTTTGGTGCAGACCTTGGTGCTGAAAAATTCTTAGATATTAAGCGTCCTGTTTTAGGTAAAACACCTGATGCTGTAGTGATAGTTGCTACAGCTCGTGCCTTAAAGCTCAATGGTGGTGTTGATAAGAATGATTTAACTGAAGAGAACTTGCCAGCCCTTAAGAAGGGATCTGCTAATTTAGTACGTCATATTCATAATATGCAAAGATACGGCTTGCCATTAGTTGTTGCAATTAACCACTTTACTAGCGATACTCAAGCTGAAATTGATGCTATTAAAGAAATTTGTGAAAAAGAGGGAATTCAAGGAATTGAAGCTGATGCCTGGGCTAAAGGTGGTCAAGGTACCCAAGATTTAGCTAAAGAAATTGTTAAATTGGCTGATCAACCCGCTGATTTTCATCCACTATATGACAATAGCGATTCAATTGAAGATAAATTAACGGCAGTTGCTACAAAAATTTATGGTGCTAAACGCGTCGTTCTTTCTAAAAAAGCTAAACGTCAAGCTAAAAAATTCCAAGAACTTGGCTGGGGCAATTTACCAGTATGTATTGCAAAGACGCAATATTCATTTACTGATGATCAAACTAAGCTGGGTGCCCCAACTGATTTTGATTTTCATATTCGTGACTTGGTACCAAAATTAGGAGCTGGATTTATTGTCGCTTTATCTGGAACTATGATGACGATGCCTGGTCTTGCTAAGCATCCAGCTGCTGAAAACATGGATATTGACGATAATGGTCAAATTACTGGTTTATTTTAAGGAGAAAAAATGGCTGAAGTTAGCGTAATTATGGGAAGTAAGTCGGATTGGTCAACAATGAAGCATGCTTGTCAGATTTTAGATCAATTTGGCGTTGAATATGATAAGCATGTTATTTCGGCTCACCGTATGCCCGATGAGATGTTTGATTTTGCTAAAAAAGCTGAAAAGCAAGGCGTTAAAGTAATTATTGCTGGTGCTGGTATGGCTGCTCATCTTCCAGGGATGACTGCCGCAAATACTGTTTTGCCAGTTATTGGAGTGCCAGGTCAAACTAAGGCTTTAGGCGGAATGGATTCACTTTTGTCTATTGTTCAAATGCCAACAGGAATTCCGGTTGCTACAACAGCGATTGGCAATGCTGGTGCAAGTAACGCAGCACTTTTAGCTTTGGAAATTTTGGGCGTAAGTAACGAAAAAATTAAAGAACAACTTAAAGACTATCGCAAAAAAATGCATGATGAAGCAAAGGAAAGCAGTGCAGATCTTGACTGATTCTAATTTTATTGAGCAAGGAAAAACTGTTGGCATTATTGGTGGTGGTCAATTAGGCCAAATGATGGCTTTGGCTGCTAAATATGGCGGTATGAAGGTTATTACTCTAGATCCTACTCCAAATTGCCCTTGTGGTCAGGTGGCTGATGATCAAATTGTTGCTGAATATTCAGATGTTAAAGCAATCGAAGAATTGGCTCGTCGTAGTGATGTCTTGACTTATGAATTTGAGAATGTGGATCTGAATGCCTTGAAAGCTGTTGCCGATAAAGTAAAAATCCCTCAAGGTACTAACTTGCTGTATGTTACTGATCACCGTATTCGTGAGAAAAACTTTTTACGAAGTGCAGGCTGTAAGACTGCACCTTATGAAGCTGTTAAAAATATGGCTGATTTAAAAAAGGCGATTAAAGACATTGGCTTTAATTGTGTTTTAAAGACATGTGAAGGTGGATACGATGGTCATGGTCAAGAAGTTTTAAAGTCCGAAGAAGACCTTAACAATAAACATGTTCAAGAAATATTGGCTACAGGTGATTGTATTCTTGAAGGCTGGGTACCATTTAAAGTGGAAGCATCTGTAATGGTTGCTCGAAATGCTAGAGGAGAAGTGTCTGTTTTCCCAGTTAGCGAAAACTATAATACTGATGAAATTTTGCATATCAGTATTGTTCCTGCTCGAATTCCTAAAGAAACATATGAAAAAGCACAGAAGATTGCTATTCAGATCGCTGAAGCGATTCATTTGCGCGGCATCTTGGGTGTAGAAATGTTTATTTTAGATAATGGCGATATTTATATTAATGAATTAGCTCCACGTCCACATAATTCAGGCCACTATTCAATTGAAGCATGCAATTTTAGTCAATTTGACATTCATGATCGTGCTATCTGTAATTGGCCTTTACCTAAGATTAAACTGCTTTCTAAAGTAGTTATGGTTAATGTTTTGGGACAACATGTTAAGGGTGTAAGAGAACAAATCCCTAAAAAGCCTAACTGGCATTTCCATTATTACGGTAAAGCCGAAATTCGTCACAATCGTAAGATGGGGCATGTGACTATCTTGACTAACAACATTGAAAAAACTTTAGCAGAAATTAATGATACTCATATCTGGGAGGATACTGTAAAATGATCGACCGTTACACCCGTCCAAAGATGGCTGAGATCTGGACTTTAGAAAATCAATACCAAAGCTGGCTCGAAGTGGAAATTGCTGCTGACGAAGCCTGGTCTGAACTGGGACAAATTCCTAAGGAAGATGTTGAAAAGATTCGTAAAAATGCCAAATTTGATGTTGATGAAATAGCCAAAATTGAAGCTATTACTCACCATGATATTATTGCATTTACTCGCTGCGTTTCCGAAAGTCTGGGCGATGAAAAGAAATGGGTTCACTATGGTCTGACTTCAACGGATGTGGTTGATACTGCTCAAGGTTATCGTTTAAAGCAGGCAAATAAGATTTTGCTTGAAGATATTGATAACTTTATGCAAATCATTGCTGATAAGGCGCGAAAGTATAAATACACTGTTGAAATGGGGCGTACTCATGGTATTCATGCGGAACCCACTACTTTTGGCTTAAAGCTTGCTCGTTGGTATTCAGAAATGAAGCGTAATCGTGAACGCTTTATTCATGCTGCTAAGGGTGTTGAAGCAGGCAAAATTTCTGGTGCTGTTGGTACTTTCGCTGAAGTAGATCCAAGAGTCGAAGAACTTGTCTGCAAAAAATTAGGTCTTCGCCCACAAGAAGTTTCTAGTCAAGTATTGCCAAGGGATCTTCATGCAGAATATATTGCAACTTTAGCTTTGATTGCTACTAGTCTGGAAAACTTTGCTACTGAAATTAGAAGCTTGCAAAGAACGGAAATTCATGAAGTAGAAGAGCACTTTGCTAAAGGTCAAAAAGGATCTTCTGCAATGCCGCACAAACGTAATCCAATTGGCTCCGAAAACATTTGCGGTTTAGCTAGGGTATGTCGTGGTCATATTCAAACAGCTTATGAAAATGTTTCTTTATGGCATGAAAGAGATATTTCGCACTCTAGTGCTGAAAGAGTCATTTTGCCTGATACTACTGAACTGCTGGACTATATGCTGCACCGTTTTGGTAACATTGTTAAGAATTTGGATGTTTTCCCAGAACGAATGATTCAAAATATGGATGAGACTCATGGCCTAATTTACTCAGGTCGAGTTTTATTAAAGCTCGTTCAAAGCGGATTGAGCAGAGAAAAAGCTTATGATACAATTCAGCCTTTAACTGCTAAGTGTTGGGCTGAGCATGTTCCATTTAGACCGCTTTTAGAAGCTGATCCAGTTGTTAAGGAACGTTTGACAAAAGCAGATTTAGATGATGCCTTTGATTATCATTGGCACTTACGCAATGTTGATTATATTTTTCATCGTGTTGGTTTAGATTAATAAAATAGGCTTACTTGTGTAGGCCTATTTTTTATATTTGTATAGAACACGAACAATTAAATATATATTACATAAAAATGTACGAATAAAGTGTTGACACTAACTACTGTAATTGGTATTATTACGATAAATCTACGAATGAAGTAGAAATAGCTAATAATTATTGTTCGTGTTTTGTCTAAAAGGGAGAAAATGAGAAATGGCAAAGCTTTTATACACCGGTAAAGTAAAACAAATGTGGTCAACTGAAGATCCTGAAGTTTTGAGAGTTGTTTATACGGATCAAGCTACTGCAGGCAATGGTGAAAAGAAAGATGACTTCCAAGATAAGGCTTATTTGAATAATGAAATTTCAAGTCTTATTTTCCAATATCTTGATAAAAATGGTGTTCCAACTCACTTTATTAAAAAGCTTTCTGATACAGAAGAATTAGTTAAAAAGTGTGAAATGTTTCCACTTGAAGTCGTTACTAGAAACATTGCTGCCGGCCATTTTTCAAGTCGTTATGGCATGGGAGAAGGTATGAAATTTGATACTCCTGTTGAAGAATTATTCTACAAGAGTGATGAATTAGATGACCCAATAATGAATGAATCCGATGCAATAGCTTTGCATATTGCTACTCCAGAAGAACAAGCCAAGATTTGGGAGCTTTCACGTAAAGTCAACAAATTATTAATTGAATTATTCGATGAAGCTGGCATGGACTTAGTTGACTTCAAACTTGAATTTGGTAAAGACAAGGATGGCAATATCATCTTAGCTGATGAGTTCTCACCAGATAATTGCCGCCTTTGGGATAAAAAGACTAAGGCTCACATGGATAAAGATGTTTACCGCCGTGATATTGGTGATTTAACTACTGTTTACAAGCAAGTTTTAGCTAGAGTAGAAGAAGCATTAAAGGAGGACTAAATGACCACTGTTCGCATCTACGTAACCTATAAGCCTTCAGTTTTTGACCCACAAGGTGCCGCAATAACTGATTCTGTTAATTCTTTAGGTCATAAAGAAGTTGAAAAAATCGTCGTTGGGAAATTCTTCGATGTAACTTTAGATGAAGATGACGAAGAAAGAATCGAAGCTGATATTAAAGATATCGCTGAATCTTTACTTGTTAACTTCAATATGGAAACCTACAAATTTGAAATTTTGGAGGATGAAGCATGAGAATTGCTGTCATTGTTTTTCCAGGTTCTAACTGTGATATCGACATGTACGAAGCTTTACACAGTGTTTGCCACACGGATGTCGAATATGTTTCTTATAAAGCTACAAGTTTAGATGGCTTTGATGCAGTAATTTTGCCTGGTGGTTTTTCATACGGCGATTATTTAAGAGCTGGCGCAATTGCTCGTTTTGCTCCAGTTATTCCTTCAGTTAAAAAGATGGCTGAAGAAGGAAAATTAGTTTTAGGTGTCTGCAATGGTTTCCAAATTTTAACTGAAATGGGACTTTTGCCAGGTGCTTTAAAGCAAAACAATAGTCTTCAATTTGTATGTGAAACCGTTGAATTAGAAGTTGAAAATAATAAAACGCCATTTACGACTGATTATCAATTAAAAGAGCATATTCATATTCCAATTGCTCATGGTGAAGGTAGTTATTATGCAGATGAGAAAGTTTTAGACGAATTGGAAACTAATCATCAAGTAGTTTTCCGTTATGTTGGAGAAAATCCTAACGGCAGCTTACGTGATATTGCTGGTATTTGTAATAAGCGTGGCAATGTTTTAGGAATGATGCCTCACCCTGAAAGAGCAGTAGAACAAATCTTAGGTGGAGTAGACGGATTACCACTCTTCAAGTCACTTTTGAAAGCAGGAGAAAAAGCATGAAACAAGTGATGACACCAGAAAAAATTAAAGAAAAAAAGCCCTATCTCGACTGGAGTTTATCTGAACGTGAATACAACTATATTTGTGATCACTTGTTAAAGAGATTGCCAAATTATACTGAAATTGGTCTTTTCTCTGCTATGTGGAGTGAACATTGCTCTTATAAGAAATCTAAGCCAGTTTTAAGACTTTTTCCTACTGAAGGCAAACGTGTTGTTCAAGGACCAGGTGAAGGTGCTGGTGTAGTTGATATCGATGATGGTCAAGCAGTTGTTTTTAAAGCTGAAAGTCACAACCACCCAACTACAGTAGAACCTTATCAAGGTGCAGCTACCGGTGTAGGCGGAATTTTACGTGATGTATTCAGTATGGGTGCTCGTCCTGTAGCAATTCTTGATTCACTTCATTTTGGCGAACTTAAGAATAATCCAACAATGCGCTACAAAATGGAAGAAACTGTTAAAGGCGTAGGCGACTATGGCAACTGCATGGGAATTCCTAATCTTGGCGGTGAAACTACCTTTGATCCTTGTTATAATGGCAACATTTTGTTAAATGCAATGAATGTTGGTTTGATGAATATCAAGGATATGGAACATGGTGATGCAACTGGTGTTGGAAATGCTGTCATGTATGTCGGTGCCAAAACTGGTCGTGACGGTATTCATGGTGCTACTTTTGCCTCAGCTGATTTTTCTAAAGAACATGAGACTCAACGATCAGCTGTTCAAGTAGGAGATCCTTTTATGGAGAAGCTTTTGATGGAAGCTTGTCTTGAAGTGATTTTAAAGCATCGCGATTGGCTAGTGGGTATTCAAGATATGGGTGCAGCTGGAATTGTTTCTTCAAGTGCTGAAATGGCAACTGAAGGTCATTCTGGAATGGATCTTAACCTTAATTTAGTACCTCAACGTGAACCTAATATGTCAGCATATGAGATTATGTTGAGTGAATCTCAAGAAAGAATGCTTCTTTGTGTAAAGAAGGGCCATGAAGAAGACGTAATTAAAGTCTTTAAAGATTATGATCTTGATGCTGTTACTATCGGAAGAATCACAGATGATGGCCAATATGTTTTGCACCATGACGGTCAAGTAGTTTGTGACATTCCAGTTGTTACTTTGACAGATGAGGTATTGGAAGAGCCTAGTGAAGAAAAGAAGCCAGAACGAATTACTAAGGCTGAAAATACAGAAGCTTGGAAGCCAAATGTTGAAAATGCTGGTGCTACTTTAAAGCAATTACTCAATCAACCAACTATTGCTTCAGATAAATTTATTACTCGTCAATATGACTCACAAGTTAGAACCGATACAATTGTTGGACCTGGTTCAGACAGTGGTGTTTTACGAGTTCGTCATACTAAAAAAGCAATTGCTATGTGTACTGACTGTAATGGTCGTTTCGTTTATTTGAATCCTCAAGTTGGCGGCCAAAGAACTGTTCTTGAAAGTGCCTGCAATATTGTAGCTAGTGGTGCTATTCCTTTAGCAATTACTGACTGTTTAAACTATGGTGATCCAAATGATCCAGAAATATTCTGGGAATTACATCATTCATGTCAAGGAATTGCTGATGCATGTAAAGTTTTGGAAACACCAGTCGTTTCAGGAAATGTCTCTCTTTATAACGAAAATGATGGTAAAGCAATTTATCCTTCACCAATGATTGGAATGGTTGGTTTAATTAAAAATTACGATCATGTTATTCCAATGAGAGTACAAAATGCCGGTGATGTAGTTTACCTAATTGGTGAAACTGATGATGATTTTGCTGGCTCAGAATTACAAAAAATGCAAACTGGTAAGATTTTTGGCTTACCACATGCTCCAAATTTGGAGAAAATCCATGAATATTTAGTTAACTTACAAGATGCAATGGCTTCTGGTTATGTATCTAGTGCTCACGATTTAAGTGAAGGCGGCTTAGGGGTATCTTTAGCTGAAACTTTATTTAAGACTAAGCTAGGTTTGAAACTTGAGTTACCTAAAATTGATAAAAACTTATTCTTTAGTGAGACTCCAGGACGCTTTGTAGTGACTGTTCCAGCCGATAAAGTTGCTGAATTTGAAGCAAAAATGGGCGAAGTTGCTACTAAAGTAGGTGAAGTTACTGCTGAACATACTTTGCAAGTGGCTTTACAAGACGGAGAAGTTAATGAAGCTGTCCAAGATTTGGAAAAGATCTGGGAGGAGTGTATCCCTTGTTTAATGAAATCAAAAGCTTAAATGAAGAATGCGGCGTTTTTGGCGTCTTTGGTTCTCCAGATGCTGCACAATTGACTTACTTGGGATTGCATAATTTACAACATCGTGGTCAAGAAGGCGCAGGAATCGTGTCTAGTGATGGTAAGCAACTTTATCAACACCGTGACCGTGGCCTTTTAGCCGAAGCATTTAGAGATCCAGCAGATTTGAAAAAGCTAATTGGGGATGCCGCAATTGGTCATGTTCGTTATTCTACGACCGGTCGTAATTCTATTCAGAACGTTCAACCTTTTCTATTCCATTTTTTAGATGGTGACATTGCTTTAGCTCATAATGGCAATTTAGTTAATGCTCAAACTTTAAGAAATAAACTAGAAAAACAAGGAGCAATTTTTCAATCTAGCTCAGATACCGAGATTTTAATTCATCTTATTCGTAACCATTTGAAAGATGGATTTATTCCGGCTTTAAAAGAAAGTTTAAATGAGGTTCATGGTGGTTTTGCCTTTTTGCTTTTACAAAAAGACCGCATGATTGCCGCTCTTGATCCTAACGGAATTAGACCTTTATGTATTGGTCAACTGCCTAATAAAGCCTATGTGATTGCTAGTGAAACTTGTGCCTTGGATATTGTAGGAGCAAAGTTTGTTCGTGATGTTCAACCGGGTGAATTGATTATTGTAGATCGTGATGGCCTTCATATTGATCACTTTACTACTAAAACTCAACTAGCCATTTGTTCAATGGAATATATTTATTTTGCTAGACCTGATTCAATTATTCACGGTGTAACAGTTCATAATGCTAGAAAGAGAATGGGACGACTTTTAGCTAAACAAGAACCAGCAGATGTTGATATGGTGATTGGTGTACCGAATTCTTCTTTATCTGCAGCAACTGGTTACGCTGAAGAATTAGGCTTGCCTTATGAAATGGGGCTGGTTAAAAATCAGTATGTTGCGCGAACATTTATTGAACCAACACAAGCATTGCGTGAACGCAGCGTTAAATTAAAGCTTTCAGCTGTGCGTGGTGTAGTTGCAGGCAAAAAAATAGCAGTTATTGATGATTCAATTGTGCGTGGAACTACCTCTAAGCAAATTTGTCAAATGCTTAAAGATGCAGGTGCTAAAGAAGTCCATTTGCGAATTGCCAGTCCTCCATTTAGATTTCCATGTTTTTATGGGATTGATATCTCAACACGGGCAGAATTAATGGCCGCTCATTATTCAATCGATGAAATGTGCAAGCTTATTAATGCTGACAGTTTAGGCTTTTTAAGCACTGAAAACTTAATCAAGGCTATTTCAGTAACTGATTGTAATGATGCACCATTCGGTGGTTTAACAGTTGCTTACTTTAATGGCAAATATCCAACGCCTTTAGAGGATTACGAAGCAGGTTATTTAGCTTCATTAAACGAGCAAGAACTGCGTGAAAGAAAGGGAAAATAATATGAATCGTTACAAAGAAGCTGGCGTTGATGTTAATGCTGGCTACGATTTAGTTCATCGAATTAAACCTTTAGTTGCTGCTACTAATCGTCCAGGAGTTATGGGTGGAATTGGTAGCTTTGGAGGCATGTTTGATCTTGAAAATTTAGGTTATAAACATCCAGTTCTTGTTTCCGGAACAGACGGCGTCGGTACTAAATTGATGATCGCACAAAAAATGCACAAAAATGATACGGTTGGAATTGACTGTGTTGCCATGTGTGTCAATGATGTTCTAGCCCAAGGAGCTGAGCCACTCTTTTTCTTAGATTATATTGCATGTGGTCATAATGATCCGGCAAAATTAGCCGAAGTTGTTAAAGGAGTAGCTGAAGGTTGCAAACAAGCTGATTCAGCATTAATCGGTGGTGAAACCGCTGAAATGCCTGACATGTATGAACCACATGAATATGATTTAGCCGGTTTTTCTGTAGGAATCGCAGAGAAAGAAAATCTTCTTTCGAGTAAATTAGCTAAAGCAGGCGATCATTTAATTGCCTTACCATCGACTGGAGTTCATTCAAACGGCTTTAGTTTAATTAGAAAGATTTTGTTTAAAGATCATGATGTAAAGTTAAGCGATAAGCCAGCTGAATTAGAAGGTCAAAGTGTTGGTGAAAGCTTAATTACACCAACTAGAATTTACGTTAAACCAATTTTACCTTTGGTTAAAAAGCAATTGCTTCATGGTATTGCTCATATTACCGGTGGTGGCTTTATCGAAAACTTACCACGAATTTTCGGTGATGATTTACAAGCGGTAGTTGAAAAGGGCAGCTGGCCTGTTTTACCAATCTTCAATTACTTAAAAAACCTTGGTAATTTAAGCGAAGAAGATTGCTGGGGCACTTTTAATATGGGAATCGGCTTAGTTTTAGCTGTTGCACCAGAAAAAGTAGATGAGGTTAAGAGTGCTTTAACTAACGAAGATGAAAAGTTTTATGAAATTGGTCATTTAATTAAAAGACCAAGCGATCAAGCAAAAATTATTATCAAATAGGAGTTAAAAATGAGAGTTGCAATTTTAGCTTCTGGAAATGGAACCAATTTTGAAGCTTTAACTAAACAATTCCAAGCAGGAAATATTCCTGGAGAAGAGGCATTGCTTTTTTGTAATCATCCTAAGGCTCCAGTAATTAAACGAGCTGAAAGATTACGTGTACCTTATGAGACTTTCTCAGTTAAAGAGTGCGGTGGCAAAGAAGCGTATGAAGAACGTCTTTTAAAAGTTTTAAAAGATTACAAAATAGATTTCATTGTTTTATCTGGTTATCTGCGAGTAATTGGTCCAACTATTTTAAACGCATATCCTAATGCAATTATTAATCTGCACCCAGCATTATTACCTAAATATCCTGGTTTGGATTCAATTGGAAGAGCCTTTCGCGATTATCAAAAAGGATTAATTAAAGAAACTGGAGTAACAGTTCATTTTATTGATGCTCACTTGGATCATGGCCCAATTATTGCTCAAGAAGTAGTGCCAATTTTTGCGGATGATACTGAGGATACACTAGAAACAAGAGTGCATGAAACTGAACATAAATTATTTCCAGCAACTTTAAGAAAAGTTTTGGAAGACAGAATGAAAAAAGGAGAAGAAAAAGTGAAACGTGCAATAGTTAGTGTAAGTGATAAAACTGATTTAGTACCTTTTGTAAAGGGCTTAGTTCAAAACGGCTATGAAATTGTTTCAACTGGTGGTACTAAAAAAGTATTAGATGAAGCTGGTGTTAAAACTATTAGTGTTGAAGACGTCACTAACTTCCCTGAAATTTTAGATGGTCGAGTAAAAACTTTGAATCCTTATATTCATGGTGGATTGTTAGCTCGTCGTGACAAGCCAGAACATATGGATACTTTAAAGAAGCTAAAGATTACTCCGATTGATTTAGTTTGCGTAAACCTTTATCCATTTAAAGAAACTATTGAAAAGCCAGATGTTGAATTAGACGATGCTATTGAACAGATTGATATTGGCGGTCCTAGTTTACTTCGAGCAGCTTCTAAGAATTATCGTGATGTGACTGTTGTCACTGATAAGGCTGATTATGATTTAGTTTTAAAAGAAATTAGCGAAAATGGCAACACTAGCTTAGAAACTAGAGCACGTCTTGCTGCTAAAGTCTTTAGAACAACTGCCAGTTATGATGCTTTAATTGCACAATATTTAACTAAGCAAGTTAAGCTTGAAGATCCTGAAAAATTGACTTTAACCTATGATCTGAAGCAAAAAATGCGTTATGGTGAAAACTCTCACCAGAAGGCTTGGCTTTATGAAGATGCTATTCCTAAGAAATTCTCTATCCTTGAAGCAGAACAATTGCACGGTAAAAAATTATCATACAATAACATTAAAGATGCCGATGAAGCTTTACGCTGCATTCGAGAATTTCAAGATGAACCAACTGTTGTAGCTATGAAACACATGAATCCTTGTGGTATTGGTCGCGGCGACACTTTGGAAGAAGCTTGGGACAGAGCTTATAAAGCTGATTCAGTTTCTATTTTCGGTGGTGTTATTGCCTTGAACAGAAAAGTTGATTTGGCAACTGCACAAAAGATGCATAAAATTTTCTTGGAAATTGTTATTGCTCCTGGTTTTGACGAAGATGCTTTGGAAATTCTGGAAAAGAAAAAGAACATTCGTCTACTTCAATTAGACTTTAGTCATGAAAATGAACCAACTAGAAGAGAAGTTGTTTCTGTCATGGGCGGTATTTTAACCCAAGAGCAAGATACCTTAATTGAAGATCCTAAGGATTGGAAAGTTGTTACTGATACTGTGCCAACTGAAAAACAATTGAAGACTATGATGTTCGCATTAAAGGCAGTTAAGCATACAAAATCTAATGCCATTGTTGTTGCTAACGATGAAAGAACTCTAGGTGTAGGTGCGGGTCAACCTAATAGAATTGACTCAGCCAAGATTGCGATTAAACATGCAGAAGCTGATATTGATGAAAATACTGTAATGTCATCAGATGCTTTCTTCCCATTTAATGATTGTGTTGAATATGCTGCTAAGCATGGTATTAAGGCAATTGTTCAACCTGGTGGTTCGATTCGAGACCAAGATTCAATTGATATGGCTAATAAGTATGGTGTAGCAATGGTCTTCACAGGTTATCGTCATTTTAGACATTAGTTAGTGTGAAATCATGAAAGATAAGTTAACTTTATTAGTTGTAGGCTCTGGCGGTCGTGAATTTGCGGTAGCTAAAAAATTGAAGGAAAGTCCTCATGTAGAGACTGTTTATTGTGCACCTGGTAATGTAGGGATGCAAACGATCGGTGTCAAAACTGTGCCTATTGATGAGATGGACTTAGATGGCTTGCTTGAATTTGCACAAAAGAATCATATCGACTGGACTTTTGTAGGTCCAGAGAATGTTCTTTGTGCCGGAATCGTTGATAAATTTAATGCAGCCGGGGAGAAGATCTTCGGTCCTAATCAAAGAGCAGCTCAATTAGAAGGTTCTAAAGATTATGCTTTGCGATTTATGAGCAAGTATAATATTCCAACAGCGCGCTATGAAACTTTTACTAGTCCTGAGACTTGTATTGCTGGGTTAAAAGATTTCTCGTATCCAGTGGTTATTAAAGAAGATGGTTTAGCTGGCGGTAAGGGCGTAACTATTGCCAAGAATAAAGATATTGCCGAAGAAACTATTCAAGAAATGTTTGCTGGAGGACAAAAGGCTATTGTTTTAGAAGAATGCCTTGTAGGTCCTGAATATTCTATGTTCGTAGTAGTTTCTGGTGATAAATTTACTATTTTGCCAATGGCTCAAGACCATAAGCGTGTTGGTGATGGTGATATTGGTCCTAATACAGGTGGCATGGGGTCATATTCACCATTGCCTCAACTGAAAAATGAGGATCGTCAATCAATGATTGATGAAATTGTCAAACCAACGATACATGGCTTGGTTGCTGGAAATTATGATTATCACGGCATTTTGTATATTGGCTTAATGATGACTCAAGATGGACCAAAAGTAATTGAATATAATGTCCGCTTAGGTGATCCAGAAACGCAAGTTGTTTTGCCACGAATGAAGACTGACTTAGCTGAATTGGTTGATGCTGCTGTAAATGATCACGATTTACCAGAAATGGTTGAAAATAATAAGGCTGTTTTAGGCGTAGTAGTTTGTGCCAATGGTTATCCAAATCATCCGGATCGAGATGTCCCAATTGGTGAGTTGCCAGCAAGTGATTCAATTTATATCGATTACGCAAATGTAAAAGGAAATCTAAATAATTTGCTAGGTGACGGTGGACGATTGTTCATGGTAATTGCAGAAGCAGATGAATTAGTTAATGCTCAAGATCGAGTTTATTCATATTTGAGCAAGTTATCTTTGCCTAGTTGTTTTTATCGTCATGACATTGGCAATCGTGCTTTATTGAAATAATTTATACAGAAGTACTAGAAAATGATATTCTAGTACTTTTTTCGTGCAAAAAAATAAACCCAAATCATTTTGATTTGAGTTCTTGAAAAATGTTTATCGTTTTTTATGATCTGCTGGCTTTACCTTTGGCGATATCATCTTCAATGATTTTCATTGGATTGAGCCAAGTGCCATTATCTTTCCAATAATAGCGACATGGCACGCCATGTTTATCGATACGTCTTAGTTACGCCTAAGTGGATATGAGAGCCAGTTAAACGACCAATCTTTTGACCTAATTTGAGCTTTTGGCCTTTCTTTACATAAATATCTGTGATGCTGAGGAAACCTTCTTGGTAAATTTCCACATAACCATCATCAGAAATTACCCAAACATAAAGGCCAAGGCCAGGTGCATATTTGACTTTATGAACTGTCCCAGCGTGAACAGCATAAACAGTAGAGTGACCTACTTCACTAAAGCCAAAGTCATAGCCATCATGAAAGTAGCTCTTGGTAGGGTAGTAACGTCTAATTACATCAGTTTCACCGAATTTTTGCCCTGACTTAAACTTTATCTTCTTTTCGTAAAGTCGCTTAAAAGGATAACCCCATGTAACCTTATGAATTACCTTTTTCTTCTTTTTAGGCTTTTTCTTTTTTACAACATGGGTTTGTGGACGGTTGGCGTTTAAGTTAATGTGCCAAAGCGGTACTGAAGCAAAGGCAATGATTGCAATTAAAGCAATAAAAAGTAATAGTTTACTTTTTGTTTTTCTCATTAAAATAATTCATCTCGTTTTCCATCAAGTATATGCTCACTCAAATTAGGGTCAAAAAACACAGGTAGGTCATGATCAAAATTGTAGGCTAATTTATGTTGCTGCAATTCATCCTTAGTCATCCACGTCAAAGTCCCCTCATTTGACGCTTTAACTGTGCCTATAAATTCGTCAGCAATATAGAAAAAGACTAAGTAGCGTTCATTATTTTTGTCATAAAACTGCTTCACTCCAGCAAGTTTTGGCTTAAAAATGGTTAGTCCTGTTTCTTCTTTAACTTCTCGAATAACTGAATCATTAAAAGATTCATGTGGTTCGACATGACCGCCAGGGAAGGTAAGACCTGGCCAAACAGGGTCATTGCGGTTTAAAACTAAAATTTTACCTTTATTTTTGATCATACACATATTGGTTAAAGTAACTGGTTCAGTTCTTTTCAATGTAATAACCTACTTTCTCTGTACGATTATAACAAAAAACATCTACTAAATATGCTAAAATTTGAATAAACATACTCTTTGTGGAGGACTAAATGAATTTAAGATTGAATACTTTGGCAAAAATGGTGGATCCTGACAGTAAAGTCGCTGATATTGGGACTGACCATGCTTATTTGCCAATTGAATTAGTTAAAACAGGAAAAATAAAATATGCGATTGCAAGTGATGTAGCTAAGGGACCGCTTGAAAATGCTAAAAACGATATTATGGAAGCAGGCTTAAGTGATCAAATTGAAACGCGTCTAGGCAATGGCTTAGAAACGATTACTCATCAAGATCAAGTAGACACTGTAGTAATTGCCGGAATGGGCGGCAAATTAATGGTGGATATTTTAGATGCAGCGTGGAGTAAAGACTTTCAATTTAAGACCTTGGTGCTAGAACCTAATATTGGTGAAGCAGGCGTACGTAATTGGCTCATGATGCACAATTATCAAATTGTAGATGAAAAATTAATTGCGGAAGCAGGTCATACTTACGAATTAATAAAAGCTAGATTAACGGCTGATAAACATGATTTAACTGAAAAAGAAATTTTCTTTGGTCCATTTATTGTGCAAGAGAAGAATCCAGTCTTTTATCAAAAATGGCAAGGTCAATTAAGCTACAACGAAAAGTTGCTCCAGAACTTAAATAAAGCTAGAAATAAAGATGAAGATCGAATTAATGAAGTTGAACACAACATTCAATTAATTAAGGAGGAATTGGGTAATGACTAAGGTTAAAGATATAGTTGAACGATTGAGACAAGATTTCCCAGAAGATATTGCTTCTAAAGGCGATCCTGTTGGGATGCAAATTGGTTCAATGGATGCAGATGTTACAAAGGTGATGACTACTTTGGATGTACGTCCACAAGTAGTTGAAGAAGCAGTAGAAAAGGGCGTTAACTTTATTGTTAGCCACCACCCTGTAATGTTTAGACCAGCTCGCAATTTGGACTTCTCTAATGCCCAAAATGCAATGTATGGCAATATTATCAAGAACGGAATTACTGTTTATTCAATTCATACCAATTCTGATAAGGCACAAGATGGTTCTGCAGATTGGCAAGCAGAAGAATTGGGCTTAAAGGATGTTGAACCATTTTGCTTAGATGATGACGGTATTGCAATGGGACGCAAAGGTAAGTTACCAAAAACTATGTCAGCGTACGATTTTGCCTACTATGTCAAAGAAAAAATGAATATTAAAATGGCTAGATTAATTACTGCAGATAATAAAAAGAAGATTTCAACTGTTAGCTTTATTTGTGGTGATGGTGGTAAATATTGGACTAGAGCTTTAGATGATCATCTTGATGCCTTTATTACAGGAGATGTTTATTATCATGTTGGTCATGACATGATTTCATCTGGTTTAACAGTAGTTGATCCTGGTCATTATACTGAAAAATTGTTTAAATATAAGGTATATGATCGCCTTAAAAAATGGAATGAAGAAAATAACTGGAATGTTGGTGTTGAACTTTCAGAAGTTTCAACTAATCCATTTCAAGATTTGTTTTAAATAGAAAGAGGACAGGATAAATGGAATACCCAAATTTATTACCAAGATTTTTAAAGTATGTAAAAGTAAATTCACGTTCTGATGAACATTCAGATCGTTTCCCTTCAACTGAAAGAGAAGAAAACTTCCAAAAGAACGTAATTATGAAGGATCTTGAAGAATTAGGCTTAAGCGATATTCACTATAATCAAAAAGCTGGTAGCGTAATTGCTGAAATTCCTTCAAACGTTGACTATGATGTACCTGTGATGGGCTTTTTGGCACACAGTGATACAGCTGACTTTAATTCAGAAAATGTTAAGCCACAAATTCATGAAAACTATGATGGTGAAAGCAAGATCCAATTAGGTGATTCAGAATTTTATCTTGATCCAAAGGTTTTCCCACATTTGAAGAACTATAAGGGTCAAACAATTATCACCGCTTCAGGAGACACTTTGCTTGGTGGAGACGACAAATGTGGTGTTTCTGAATTAATGACTTTCGCTGAATACTTGATGAATCATCCAGAAGTAAAGCATGGTAAGATTCGTTTAGCATTTACTCCTGATGAAGAAATTGGTACTGGTGCTGAACACTTTGATGTAAAAGATTTCGGTGCAGATTTTGCCTTTACTGTTGATGGTGAAGCACCTGGTAAGCTTGACTGGGGTACTTTCTCAGCAGCTCAATTTAGCCTTGATATTCAAGGTGTAAATGTGCACCCAGCTGTAGCTAAGGGTCAAATGATTAATGCTGTTCAAGTAGGAATTGATTTCCATAATCAATTGCCAGAACATGATCGTCCTGAGCATACTGATGGTCGCGAAGGATTCTTCCACTTGATGAGCTTTAACGGTACAGTTGATAATGCTCACCTTGATTACATTATTCGTGATTTCGAACGTGACGGCCTTGAAGAGCGTAAGAATTTGGTTAAGTCAATCGTAGACAAGATGAACGCTGAATTTGGTACTGAAAGAATCAAATTAAAGATGTGGGATCAATACTACAACATGGCTGATGAATTAAAGAAGCACATGGATATTGTTGATTTGGCTAGGGATGCATATAAGGCTGAAGGTCTTGAAATTAACGAAGATCCAGTTCGTGGTGGTACAGATGGATCACAATTGACTTATATGGGTCTTCCATGTCCTAATATTTTTGCCGGCGAAGAAAACATGCATGGTCGTTATGAATACACTGTTCTTGAATCCATGTACAAAGCCGTTGACGTCATGATCAAGATGGCTGAATTGAACGCTGAAAGAGCAAAGTAGTGAAACATTTTTAAATTATTATAATAAAAATATATACTTTTTTGTTATGATAATAACGTGAATCTTATGCTTTAGAAAATTAGAATAAGTTATTCACTAATATTATAATTGATAAAAAATAAGCTGATATTATTGTTAAATCAATGATATCAGCTATTTTTTTGCTTTGAATTTTACTTTTACCTTTTTTGTGAAACAGGAAGAAAAATAATACTTGAAAATCAGGTATAAAGTTAGTAGTATTATTAGTGTAATAGATAAATAATACAGTATGAGTAGAAGGTGAGTAAATGGAATTCAAAGATAATATTCCTATTTATCTTCAAATTGAACAATATTTATATCGTCAAATCGCTTTAGGCAAAATGAAGGCCGGAGAAAAAATTCCATCAGTTAGAAAATTAGCCTTGGAATTAACTGTTAATGTCAATACTGTTCAACGTGCTTTGCAGGAAATGAACACACAGGGCATTCTCTATACTAAGCGTGGCGAAGGAAATTTTGTTACTGAAGACACGGAACTGTTGTCTAAGACAAAGCAATTACTCATTAATAATGAGTTAGATGAGTTTGTTCAAAATATGGAAAAATTAGGTGTTAAAAAAGATGAATTAGTTTCAACACTTACAGATTACTTGGAGCATAGTGAGGATCATCATGAGTGATTTATTAACCATTAAAGATTTATCGTACAAGAAAAATCAAAAGACTATTTTAAAGAATGTAGATTTAACTTTGACGTCAGGCAAAATCGTTGCCTTATTAGGTGAAAATGGGGCAGGGAAGACGACACTGATGCGTATTATTGCGGGAGTTGCTAAGAACTATAAGGGACAGATCGATTTAGCTGGTGCAACTAAAGAAGCTGAAAGAAAGGCTAAATTGTCCTTTACTGATGGCTTAACTGGTTTTAGTGATTCAACTAAAATTTTTCAAGTTGTTCGTTTTTACGCTACAATCTTCCAAGATTTTGATGAAAATGAATTTGATGAATTACGTAAATTTATAAAATTAGATCCCGAGATGAAACTTAGTCAATTGTCTCGTGGTATGCGTGAAAAATTAATCATTGCTTTAACCTTTGCCCGTAAAGCAGACTTATATTTGCTTGATGAACCATTTGGTGGCATTGATGCAATGGCCCGCAAGAAGATCATTAATTCAATTATTTTGTGGAAAGACGAAAAATCTACTATTTTGATCTCTGATCACTTTGTAAATGAAATTTCATCATTATTAGATGAAGTAGTTATTGTCAAAGATAATACGATTTTAGAGCATAAGTCAGCAGATGATATTAGACAAAACCACAAGTCAATTGAAGAATACTATGAAAGCTTTTATGCAGATGAGGATGATGAATAATGACTAGCTTTAATACATTGTTCAATAGAATGTTTCAAGAAAAAAGCAAGGCAGTTTATTTAATCTATTTAATTCAAACATTTGCTAGCTTATGTTTTACATTGATGATGTTCTTTTCTACTAGAGGACAAGATCCTCAAATTGTAGTAGGAAAAGCACGAGAAACAGTTAATCCTATAATAGAGTTTTTGTTTATGTTTGCAGCAATGGTGGCTGTTACATCAGTTTTTGCAGGATTTGTTTATTGGATTATTTCATCCGTTAAAAATGAAAGAATAAACCGCAGTCAAACTTGGCGTTTGATTCCAATTAGTGATACTAAATTCTTATTAAGTAATTTTGGTACAGCACTTATTTCATATATTTGGCTGCAAATTATAGAAATTGTAACTGTTGTGGTTGCTTCATTACCTCTGCTTTTTGCAAGTAAAGAAATTAAAGGACTGTTTCAAGGATCTAATCATAATATCAGTGCTCAAGATTGGTGGCAGTTATTAGGCGGTATAGTGTTCGTAATTTTGTTAGGCTATGCTTGGTATGCAGTAGTTAGCTTAATTAATTTAAGTAGTAAAAGTATCATGGATTTTCTTCCAGGTGGTTCAAGCAAAGCGCTCATGTTTTTAGTTAGATTAGTAGTTATCGTCATGGTTGTTTGGCTTTTAGGCTATGCGGGAAGTGTATTGTTCTCAGTTGTTGGTAGATTTACGCCATTTGCACTAGGAAATGGTGATATACAGATGGGATCAACTATTCTTGGATTTCTTGCCTTTGATGTAGTTATAACTTTAATTGATATTTTACTATTGAATAAATTTGTCGAAGCAAAACAAAATTAAAGGAGGGTTAATATGACAAGTACTAAAGCCTTGTTTAAACAAATGTTTTTGCAAAAGCGACGTTATGCTAATTTAGTCTTATTGATCCAAACCTTTGCAGTAATATTTATGTTACTAATGGGGATTATCTTTAATAGAAATAATCCTATTAATACTTTGTCTAGTGGTTTTGCAGGTAATGAAAATATTTGGAGCACAATATTGGGCTTAGGCGCAATTACTACATTTTTTGCGGATATTACTTTCTTAGGCTTAATGTGCTGGCAAAATGAAAAGATTAATTTGAGTCAAACTTGGCAATTGATTCCTACATCCAGTAGCAAAATTTGGTTGGCCAATATTCTTTCTAGTTTAGTAGGATGCTTCTATGTAGGCGTTATTCAAGTCGTAATTGGGTTAATTGTCCTTATTATTGATGGTTATAGTAGTAATATTAATCCATTTGGTGGTAAGTTTACTCTTGATAATAGTGATATTGTGGGTTTTGCTGAAGAAATCTTAGTTTTAGTTGGTCTTTGCTTAATCATTTTTGCTTTTGTAAGTTTTACCAATCTTTTAACTAGAGCCATAACTGATCAATTACCAATAAAGAATGTTGCCGCCATTAAATTAATTGTAATGGCAGTCTTAGTAATTATTGGTATAGTCATTGCGGCTCGCATTAATGATCAAGTGACTATGATGTATTATAATCATGTCCTTACTAAAACTGGTGAATTTGCCAAGGTTTCTATTGATACTATTGGTGTTACTGCACTTGAATATTGGATTGGCTCAATCTTATTAGGAATTATTGATTGTCTTCTTATTCAGAACATTGTTGAACCTAAGATTGTTAATCGCTAGGAGAGGGTGAGTGATTTGGCTGGTTTTGGCAGTATATTTAAACAAATGTGGATACAAAAGAGCAGATACATCTATCTGAAGTGGGACCTAAAAAGTAGACATTTTAAAACATAGGATTAATAGAGGCTTGATTCCGATATTCTTTCGGAGTTAAGCCTTTTAATCTGCTCTTTATCCTTTCTTCGTTATAGTATTTGATATATTCCTCTATAGCTTGAGC
>NZ_CABUIW010000002.1 GCF_902491705.1 uncultured Lactobacillus sp.
GCTCAAGCTATAGAGGAATATATCAAATACTATAACGAAGAAAGGATAAAGAGCAGATTAAAAGGCTTAACTCCGAAAGAATATCGGAATCAAGCCTCTATTAATCCTATGTTTTAAAATGTCTACTTTTTAGGTCCCACTTCACAATTATGATTTAGAGGGTATTTTTGTCTTTTTAAGAGATTATATTAGTCCTTTAATAATGCTTCATAAGCATCTTCGTACTTAGGAATGTCACCAGCACCCATGAATACAACTACAGAGTTCTTGTTCTTAGTCAAATCTTGAATGTTGTCTAAGTCAATTACTTCTGAGCCTGGGATGTTCTTAACCAAATCTTCGCTTGAAATGTCACCGTTAGCTTCTCTTGCTGAAGCATAAATTGGAGTGACATAAGCCTTGTCTACATCACTTAAAATTTCTTCGAAGTCTTTTTGATACTTCTTAGTTCTTGAGAAAGTATGTGGTTGGAACACAACTACCAACTTCTTATCTGGAAACTTTTGACGTGCTGCTTGGATAGTTGCACGCATTTCAGTTGGGTGGTGTGCATAGTCATCGATTACGGCGATGTCACCAAAGTCTTTTTCACTAAATCTACGCTTAGCACCCTTGAATGTAAGAAGACCGTCTCTAATATCATCCATTGGTACCTTTTCAGTGTAAGCAACAGCAATTACTGCAGTTGAGTTCAAAATGCTGTGGTCACCAAACAAATGAATTTCAAATTCGCCAAGATCCTTGCCATGAGCTAAAACGTGGAACTTAGAACCAGTAGTTGACTTCTTAATTTGAGTTGCTTGGAAGTCATCAGTGTCGTTAAAGCCGTAAGTGTACTTAGGAATATCAGTCTTAAGACTTTGAAGACGCTTGTCATCACCCCATACGAACAATGCCTTCTTAGTTTGATCAGCAGCTGATTGGAATGCGCTGGTGTAATCAGCTTGATCCTTGAAGTAGTCTGGGTGATCAAAGTCAATGTTAGTCATAATTTGGTAATCTGGGTGATATGCCAAGAAGTGACGACGGTATTCATCAGCTTCATAAACAAAGAAGCGTGAACCTTCAACACCTTTACCGCGACCATCACCAATTAAGTATGAAGTTGGTGCAACTTCGCCTAAAACGTGTGACAAAAGACTAGTAGTTGAGGTCTTACCGTGAGTACCTGAAATACCGATTGAAGTGTGCATTTGAACGATTTCTTCAACAGTATCTGGGTAAGATTGCCACTTAACACCTTTATCGATACATGCCTTAACTTCTGGGTTATCTTCTTTAAAAGCATTACCTTTAACAATTACTTGTTCTTCATTGCTCTTGATGTTATTTGGATCAAAGTTCTTAACATCAATACCAACTTTTTCAAGTGGCACTTGAGTAAAGGTGTACTTTTCGATATCGCTTCCGGCAACATTGTAGCCTAAATCGTGAAGTAATAATGCCAATGAAGCCATACCAGTTCCTTTAATACCAATAAACCAAATTTGCTTGTTTTTATCTAACATGTCTTTTCATTCTCCAAAAATTAATTGCTTAAATATTCGACTTTTATTTTAACATTTTTCACGTAAAAAGAATGGCTGATAAAAGAAAAATGCATTGGCGACTTATCCAATGCATTTATATATTGTCTATAATATTTAGCAGTAATAACTATATCTTTATAATAATTTTTTAGCTTTCATTCCAAAAAGTTCAATGATTAAAATTAAACAACATAAAGCCCCAAAATAAAATTCAAATTGACTGTTAGTTTTACCAAAAATATGTGAGAAACCTGCATAAAAATATGTTGAAGTAAAGTTAGCGATTGAGCCGGCTGATAAAGTTAGCCCAGTAATTAAAGCTGACGTTGTTTTAGTGGATTTCTGATTTACTGCCGTCATAATATATGGCATAAACAAGCCGAAACCTAAAGCAATTAAAGCATAGGCAATAATAAAGATTATTAAAGTATTACCAATTGCCAATATTACATTTCCAATTAACATCAAAGCAACTGCTAGAATTCCAGCAAATTTTTTGGTTAATTGAACATATTTACCAAAAATAAGTCCAGCAATAATTCCAACTATACTAGTAGCCGCTACAATATTAGCTGCGTCAGTGGCTGATCCAGCTTTCGTTTCAACAACTGTTAAATTAAAGTCTAAAATGCCAGAACTGTAAGCCATATTAAACAAAAACATTGCTACAGCCCACCAAATAATTGATTTAACTACTTCCTTAGCATTAACATGCTCTTTCTTTTTAATACTATAAGCATCATTATCACCCAATACTACCCTATCATTAGGTACGAATAACCATAACATGGCAAATATTACTAAACCCAATAAATAAACTATAAACCCCCAGCGCCAACTAGAAGCAATAAACAAGCCAGCAATGAAAGTTAAGAACATATTACCAAAACCAGATAACGAACTTTGATAACCCATTAAAGTATTTCTTTCTTTATCATTATAAAAATCAGCTAAAAGAGCGGTACCTAAAGGTTGAGCCAAACCAACACTAAAACCTAATAATAATCTCCCAATTAAAATAATCGTAAAATCTTTAACAAATATTGGTAAAATACCACTTATCGCAAACAATATTGAAGATAAGGCTAATAAATTTCTTTTACCAATCTTAGCACTTAACCAACCAACTAATAAAAGGGCTACCAATTGTGCAGCATTAGGTAAAGACACAAACGATTTTAACATTACTTCCGATAAGTTAGGATAACTAGCTTTCAAACTAGGTAAAAATACCGAACCTAATCCAACACCCGCGGTTAAAATGGTAGAAGAAATAATTGCTCCCTTGCAAGACCACCCATCAACACTTTTGTTTTTCATAATAACGCCTTAGCCTTTCGCACACACACGATCAATCCATGTAAACAGATCTCGCAAATCATAATCACCACTATGAGGAGTTCCCCATGGTATTTCAAAATCCACTTGATAACCTTTATTCTGAAGCAAAGTAGCTAAAATGATTGGAATAGCAAAGGACGTATCTCTATCACTGGCACCATGTCTAATTCTCCAATATTTTGCACTATCAGCTTTTTCTTCAGTTAGATAAGTAATTGGATTAATAGCCTTAACGATTTTAGGATCAGCTAATTCTGAAGCAACATGACTATATTTTTGAGCAAAATTAGTAAAATGCTTGCTTTCAACTTCTTTATCACCAAATAAATCTGGTTCTGGATTTTTCATATTTAAATCATCGAATGCCGGAACACTCTTCATTCTAGTAATAAAGTTAAGATATTTTTTCCAATCAATGGTTTCAACTTGATGATTATGAACAGTGATTCCCTCTTGACCAGTTAATTTAGCACCTTGATCAATAGCAATTTGCGCTGAACGTACGATATATCTTTTCACATAATCTAAGAATGACCCTTCTCCCTCTTTATCAAGCACCAATTCATTGCCCTTTTCGTCCTTTAAATGCAAATTATTTAGATATGAAATAAATTTATTTTTAAGTAATTGTGATAGTTTTATTTCTTCTTCAGTTAATGTTCCTGTTATATCTTTAAAAACAGGTGGATTCCCAGGTTTGACTAACTCACCACGTTTCCAATTATTAATTCCATTAAATTCCCACTCGTAAGCACTATCTGCATGTTCCAAATTATGAATAGGACAATAACAACTGGCCGCAAAAACAGCATCTGATTCATGTGCCGCTCCTAATTCATCCAAATACTTTTCAAAAAATTGGTAATTACCAGAAATTCCTGTTATTGCAGATGTGGCTCCACCAGCACTAGTACCATTAGTAATAATTCTTTCAGTATTACCGGGTATTTTATCAGAATTATGACGTACATAACGAACTGCAGCTTTCATATCAACAGCAAAAGCTGGTGCTTTACCAATATTAATTCCATTTTTATCTTTTAATGTTCTTCCACGAAGCCCAGCTGATACAACTACATAGCCATGTTCTAAAGCTTTTTTTATTGTTTCCGAATTATTAGGAAACGTTTTATTTTCAGGAAAATCTCGAGGCCCTGGCATATAGCCACCTACTGTATTTGGCATAAAAATTGGGGCTGTTTCTTTGGTATACCCATTAATACTTACATCTTGAAAATATGCTAATGGAATAAAAATATTCAATTTTTGAATGTCTGAAACTGGACGTTCAACATAAGGAATATTCATATAGGCACGATATAAAAATGATTTGCCATGATCAGTAAATTGCTGATCTTTATAATCCTTTGCATTTAAATCCAACATTATAATCTCTTCTTTCTTTCACTTCTCACAAGCTAGTGTAATCGCTTCCAAAAGAAGACGAAATATCTTTATAACTTAAAAAGAGTCAAATCCTGCTTTTCGCTTACTTAATTTATATTGATATGGGGTTAATCCTGTTATTTCCTTAAAAGCGTCATTCATTGCCTTTACATTAGCAAAACCAACCTTAGCAGCTAATTCTGTCATTGTTATTTCTTCATTTTGTAAACTTTGACGCGCATGTACTAGCCTTATTTTCTTCAGATAACTCATTGGCGTAGAACCTGTACTTTTCTTAAAAATATGAGAAAAGTAGCTTTCTGACAATGAACAATTTCTAGCCCAACCTGAAATAGTTATTGGCTCTTGATAATGTTGATCAATCCAGCTTAATGCTTCTTCTATATATCTATAGCTATGATCCTTTTTATTTTGCAATCCAGTATTTGTAACAACAAAATCTTTAAAAAGAATTCCCAAAATTGCGTAACCTAAACCTATTTCTTCAGTCAAGTTTGTTTCTTTTGTCTTCTTTTCTTGAATTTTCAACTTAGCCAATTCTTTAAATAATTGAATTAAGAATATATACTTTGAATTTTCCGGTTCATATATCCTATTTTTGAGATTCTTTTCAGCTTTATCTATACCAATATTACTTAAAAATGCTAAAGGAATCATAAGGGTCAAAGCTAATCTATCTGGATTAGCAGGCAAATTTAAGCCATGAATTTCATAGGGATTCACACAAACTATTTCATTTTTTCTTTGATCAAATGTTTTGCCGTCAATGTAAAAATTTTGATTTTTGCCCTCAATTACATAATTAATTTCATACGTATCATGCCAATGTTTGGGAATAAAAACCGTGTCTTTTTTATCATGTAAAAAACAATTAAAAGGCAATTTTTTATTTTTAGGTTCTACCGATAAAAACTTAACTGTATTCATTTAAAAACTCTTTTTCTTTCTTGCTCAGTTGAAACAAATAAAAAAGCAACTAATCGTGAAAATCCGATTAATTGCTAATTCAATTATCAATTGAATTATATCATCATTATTTCTTATCAAGCAAAACTGTGCCTTGAGGTGGATTTTTCTTGATTGCACCAACAATTGGGTGTGGCACATATAATTCATCCAAATATTTTATTTCATCTGGAGTAAGCTTTACGTCCATCGCATGAACTGCACTTTCAATATGCTTCTTCTTAGTCGAACCAACAATTGGAGCAGTAATTCCTTTAGCCCACTCCCAACTAAGAGCAATTTCAGACATTTGAACGCCATGCTTTTCTGCAAGTTCATGAACTCTTTCAACGATTGGGTAGTCAAATTCCTTCATTCTGTCATACTTACCCTTTAAGACACCGTCAGTTTGACTACGCTTAGTATTAGTAGTCCAACCAGTATGAGCTAAATGACCACCAGCCAAAGGACTGTATGGCATTAATGAAACTCCATATTGCTTGCAGATTGGAATCAATTCTTTTTCATCTTCGCGATAAAGCAAATTATAATGGTTTTCCATTGCTTGGAACATTGCCAAATTATTTTCTTTAGCAAAAACTTGCATGTTGTGAAATTGATAGCCGTACATTGCGGAAGCACCAATTGCACGAACTTTACCAGATTTAACTAAGTCATTAAGTGCGGTCATTGTTTCTTCAATTGGCGTGTCATAATCGAAGCGGTGAATAATGTATAAATCAAGATAGTCGGTACCTAATCTCTTCAAGGTACTATCGATTTCACGGTGAATAGCTTCTGAGCTTAATCGACCAGGATTAAAGTACACTTTAGAAGCAATTACGATCTTAGCTCGTGGGATCTTATTATCCTTTAAAACACGACCTAAAAATTCTTCGCTTTGACCTGCAGAATAAACATTGGCAGTGTCAAAAAAGTTAAGGCCAAGGTCTAGTGCATCATTGACTACACGGTTAGTTTCATCGTAGCCAATTGCCCAAGGAAACATATCATTTGCTTCGCCAAAGCTCATGCATCCCACAGTGAGTGGAGATATTTTAATATCAGTATTGCCTAAATTTACATACTTCATAATTTTTCTCCTATGCTAGAAACATACTTTATACTTTCATTCTATTAACTAGGATAACCATCGTAAAATACTAATTTTTATTGGCTGGTCATAACTTTAGGTTATGATTATTTCTTAGGCTTTTTACTTACCCATTAACCAGTCCAAAACATTTAACTGTCGAATACCATTAAGATTTTCACCTGCTCCTACTTCATCTAACGTCAGCAAAAACTTAGGATAATGGTCTTCTACTTGGGCAAAAGGTTTTAACTCTCTTTCCATAGTTTTAGGATCCAGAACTGTTTGAGAAACCTGATAATACTCAATATCATTTCCTCTTTGAGCCACAAAATCAATTTCCCCATTTTTCAATTTTCCAACACTGACAGTATAATTACGTCTCAATAATTCTAGATACACAATATTTTCTAGAATATGTCCACTATCAGCTTTTTTAGTTGGTAAAGAAAAATATCTGAGACCCATGTCTGCAATATAATATTTCTCTTCACTTCTTAATAATTTTCTACCATGAATATCAAAACGAGGTACACGATAAACCATAAGACTTCCAACTACTGCATCAAGATATTTTGAAACTGAAGCAGGCGAAACCTTCATCCCATCACTTGTAATCGTGTCAGCAATTTTTCGAATAGATAATTGGTTACCAACATTATCAAATATGAAATGAACAATGCGTTCAAGAAGTGCCTTATCTGAGTTGCCTAATCTTGTCTGCACATCTCTATAAAGAATTGAAGAATATATGCCATCTAAATATTCTCGAATTTGCACTGAGTTATTATGCAGCTGCACTGTAAATGGAAACGAACTGAAATGTAAATAGTTATTATACATTTGCGGCAAACTGAGCTGATCCTCAGGGTAAAGTCGCTGATATCCATCAACATATTCTTTAAACGACAACGGCAGCATTTTTAATTCAACATATCTACCAGTAAGAAGCGTACCTAATTCACCTGACATGAAATATCCATTTGAACCAGTCAAGTACAAATCTACATCCTCTAAAGTATTCAATGCATCAGCAATTTTTTCAAAATCTTTAATATGTTGAACTTCATCAATAAAAATATACTTCATCCCTGGCACTTTTAGCTTGGGTTTAAGGTATTCATAAAGCTGAGTGGAAGTCTCATAATTAAAGAAATCAGGAGTCTCCAAATTAATTTGAATAATATTATCTTTAGATACACCATTTTGTAATAAGTAATTTTGAAATATATAGAACAACGTAGACTTTCCACATCTTCTTATTCCAGAAACCACTTTAATTACTGGTTTATCTTGCCAAGATTTGAGAAATTCTAAATAAGTAGGTCTTTGAATAATGAACATTGTCTCTTCCTCGATATAATTTTGATCAAAATTTTAATCATTTTTGCAATTTTGACAGTTTTGATTAATCTTTTAAACATTATTGTCATTTTAGCATTTTTGATTAATTTATTAAACAATATTGCAAATTCTGCATTTCTGATCAAAATTTTAATCATTTTTGCAATTTTGACAATTTCGATCAAAATATTAAACATTATTTTCAAAAACAAAAAAGCCGCAAAAGCACTTAACTTTTACGACTTTTCACTGAGAGAGAAAGGGTTTAAGTAAAATATATATTTAATTATTTCACAGCCTTGAAATGATACATCTTAGCTGTGAAATCTTTATGCGCTACTTGATCATAGAAGCCCATATTCATTAACTCATCGCCGCCAAAGACTTCATGAGTTTCAACATTTTCATATTGCTTTTGTGGATCAAGTCCCATCAATTTTGTCTTAGTAAGATATGGCTGAGCGTAAGACAATACATTAACAACAGTAACCACTGCTTCTTCTTTATCTTCAGAAACAGTCATCCATGCACATTGATTACTATTCATTGGTGACTTCAAGCGATAAAACTTACCATATTGAGTAATTCTGCGTATCTTCTTATATTGCTCAATCTGCTTTTTAACGTTTTCAGCATCTTCGGCACTCAATTTAGTTAAATCAAGTTCATATCCCAAGTCGCCCCACATTGCAACTAAGCCGCGTGTATTAAATGGGGTAATACGGCCATTTTGCTCATTAGGACTAACTGAAACATGAGATGTCATCATTGATTGTGGGTAAACCAGACTAGTACCATATTGAATTATTAAACGAGCAATCGCATCTGAGTTATCACTAGCCCAAATTTGTGGAGTGTAGTAAGCTGCACCGGCATCAAATCTACCGCCACCACCAGAACAGCCTTCAAACAAGATATTTGGATAACGAGTTACTAATCTATCAAGCAAATCATAAAATCCTAATATGTAACGGTGATATACTTCGCCTTGCTCATCTGCTGGCAAGTCAGCTTGATAAATATCTGACAAATGACGGTTCATATCCCATTTGATGTAGTCAATTTGAACTTTATCCAAAATCTTGGTCATTTGATCAAAAATATTATCACGTACTTCTTTACGTCCTAAATCTAGTACATATTGGTTTCGTGATGGACTTGGCTTGCGACCTGGCACATGCATTAAATAATCTGGGTGCGCTTTATACAAGTCAGAATCAATTGAAATCATTTCTGGTTCAAACCACAAGCCAAATTTTAGACCTTGGTCATGAACATAATCTGCAAAATGTTCTAGTCCATTAGGGAATTTCTTTTTATAAACCTTCCAATCCCCTAATGAAGAATTATCGTCATCACGATGACCAAACCAACCATCATCTAAAACGAACATTTCAATGCCTAACTTCTTAGCCTCGTCAACAATTGGCTTTAACTTGTCTTCATTAAAATCGAAATATGTTGCTTCCCAATTGTTAACTAAAATCGGACGAAGTTGATCTTTAAATTTACTACGCATAATTCGATCATGAATTAAACTATGGAAAGTTTGACTCATTTGATTTAAACCATGATCTGAATAAACCATCAATACTTCTGGAGTTTGGAATTCATCATGAGACTTTAATTTCCAACTAAAGTTAAAATCGTTAATTCCAATATTTAAGTGAATTTGGTCAATTTGATCACGTTCTACTTCAAACTTGTGGTTACCTGAATATACCAAGGCAAAGCCGTATGCATCCCCCTGAAATTCAGTCGTACTTGGATCAACTAATGCCAAGAATGGATTCATTTGGTGACTAGAAGTACCGCGATGACTTGAGAAAACATGAATGCCTTGACTGATTTTTTCTCTTTCCAAATGTCTTTCATTAGCGTGAGCACCAGGTAAAGTAATTGTTTCAAAATCGCGGTTAACAAAATCAACTTGCATTGAAGCAACTTTCTCTAAATTAACCGCATCTTTACCGGTATTTTTTACCTTAACACTTCTAGCAATTACTGATCGATCACGATAAATCGTGTAAAGCAGATCATATTCGAGCTTAGTTACTTCATCTTCTAAAGTAATAATCAGAGTTTGAGCTTCATCATCACTTTTAACCCATGAGTGAGGCAATCCCTTTAAATCAGGCTTACCAGCAACTACACGATAAGTTTTATATTTCAAAAATAGGCTATTAGATCCGTTTTCTTGTCGCACTATTGTGGCTGGAGTATGATAATCCATTTCACCAGCACTGCTGTATTCTTTAGGAAGAGTATCACGTGAAAAGGTTCGATCAAGTGATCCTGGCAGATTTCCAGAAAAGCCACGATCAACTCTAGGATATTTCATTTCATTATGATAATTATTTACTCTTTTTCCGAAATACAAGTGACTAAGCGTGCCACCATCTTCTACAGAAAAAATATAAGAAATTTTTGAATTATGCAGATGGAAAACTTTTTCTTTTTCATCAATAGTGATTAATTCTGTGTTCATGTTATTTCTCCTATTGATCTGAATCCTTGGCTTCTAGTGATAAGACATCTTCACCAGCAGTTACTTCTGTATCAGTTGACTTAGTTAAATGAATATCCGCAAATTTATTTGAGTTAGTAACGACTACAATCACAGTATCATCCAAGCCAGCCTTTTTAATGGTTGGATCCCAGAACTCGATTAATTCTTGTCCCTTTTTAACTTTTTGACCTTCTGAAACATAGGAAACAAAACCAGTTCCCTTAAGTTTAACAGTGCCGATACCAATATGAATTAATAAAACTACTCCAGTATCACTAACTAACCCTACAGCGTGTCTTGTAGTAAATACCTGTCTTACTGTCGCATCAAATGGTGCATAAACTTTACCATCGCTTGGCCTAATTGCAAAACCTTGACCTACA
The DNA here is from genome assembly GCF_902491705.1 of uncultured Lactobacillus sp. Lineage (GTDB taxonomy): Bacteria > Bacillota > Bacilli > Lactobacillales > Lactobacillaceae > Lactobacillus. Next base: position 10,552 of record NZ_CABUIW010000002.1, read on the forward strand.
CTGCCTGATGAGAAAGTTTCATCCTTAACTTCTCTTAAATTAAGTAATTTACCTGCAATTGGAGTTGGAATTTCAATCTTTTTAGCAGTTGGCTTAGCCAAGTCTTCATTATTGTTAGCGAATTTCTTGCCCCAAGTTTTTTCAAGTTCAGCAACAATTTCAGCGTGCTTTTGTTCACTTAAGATAACTTTACTTGCAAAAATTATAATCGCAATGATCAACATTACAGCTGGAACTGCAAACATCATCAATTTAAAGTTAGTTCTTCCAGCAGCAGTAATAGTTGAAGCAGTTGCTCCTGTAGTCATCCCTGCCATAATAGCAATTTGACCAACTACACCGTTTGATACAGCACCACCGAATTTATCAATTAATGGACGAACTGACAAAGCAAGTGATTCATCACGGTGACCAAGTTTTAATTGACCATATTCAACTGAGTCAGTGATTACCATTAAGACAATTAAGAAGACCATTTGTTGTGGGAATCCAAATACTGATGCGGCAACTAAAACTAATGCTAAGTTGCTACCAGCAAAGGCGAAGATTCCCATACCACAAAGCATAACTACTAAGCATAAAGTAAATAAAGCTTTACGACTCATTCTCTTAGATAAAATTGGGAACAATGAGGTTGCGATAATACCTAAAAAGATATTGATTGTTGAAAAGATTGAGAATGCCTTAGGCATACCCATGATATACGTGAAGTAATATACTTCTAGTGAGTTAGTAATATTAATTGCTACACCATAGAACAAGTATGCTAAAGCTACCCACATCAACTGGTCATTACCAGCTAATGCCTTAAAAATGCCAACTACACCTTTAGTATCTTTTTTATTCTTACGAATATCACTGTTAACTTCACGTGTGAATAAACCTACACACCATGCTGAAACAAAGGCAATCGTACAAATAATCAAAGCGAAGATAAACCAGCCACGATCGTCACCTGTACTAGTAGCCTTAGCTGAAAAGAAGATAACAGCTGGCATTACCAAGATACCAACAAGTCCACCACCAACGGTTGAACCTACACGAGCGTATGTAGCTGTCTTTTCACGTTCTCTTGAACTAGTTGTTAATGATGGCAACATTGACCAAAAGCCGACGTCTTTAAAGGAATAGAAGATATCCATTGTGATATATAAGATTGCAAAAACAATCAAATATAAGACGGCGTTCTTTTGATATAGACCGCCCATATTTGTAAATAATACCAGCAAAGTTACTGCTGAAATACTACCACCAACTACAACCCAAGGTCTGAAGTGACCCCAGCGAGTTTTAGTACGGTCAATTGTATTACCAATGAAAAGATCGATAAACAATTCTACAATTCTCAATCCCATAATGATCAAGGTAACCATACTAATCATTTTTGCATCTTGGGCTGCACTACCTGTGTTAAACAAGTGTGATGTAATGAACATAATTAAATATCCAGATAGCAGTCCATAGAATGCATCATTACCAAAAGCACCAAAGCTGTATGCCAGCCGTGCTCCCAGCGACATTTTGTTTTCTTTATTTTCCATAATTTTCTCCCTCTATCTTTTGTATCCGCTTACAGTATTAATTATTATATTTCTGCCTAAAATCCACCATAGAATCATCATTTTAAAAAATGTCTTTTTGAATAATAAACATTTAGACATGCAATATTAAGTAAAATGCTATAATATCAATGTATTTTAAATATTGCTAAAAACATTAATCCATGTTTTTAATGTCATAATATTTCGATTGGAGTAAAAAATGGACGGGGAATATCACACTTTATCTAATCAGGGATTTGAAAGCAATGTTCTATTTTTTGGACAAGAAAATTGTTCTCCTAACTACTTTTTTAAGGGTAACAACGTCAGAGAAAATTACGTTATTCACTACATACAAAAAGGCAAAGGAATATTCTCCTCTGCCAATCATCATGTTGTTGAACTAAAAGCTGGCGATGTCTTTATTCTTCCTAAGGACGTACCTTGCTTTTACCAAGCCGATGGTCAAGATCCTTGGTCATATTTTTGGATTGGATTATCAGGTACACGAATCACTTCTATTTTTAAGAATTCGCTTTTGAATGAAAAGAATTATTTGCGCCAAGTACAAAAAAGCAACTTTAAAGATTATCTTTTTCAGTTATACGATGCAACTCACTTGCCAGCTTCACTAAGTAATGATCTATTAATTGAATCATTGCTGTATCATACTTTTTATTACTTGCTAACCGAATATCCTAACCCACATTCTAAAAATACTGATTCAGCCAAAAATGACCTTAATTTGGCTACTGCCTATTTAGAAAACAATTTTAGTGATACTAATTGTAATATCACTGTGCTCTGCCATAAATTAAATATTTCTCGAAGCTATCTCTACTCTCTTTTCAAAAAAGAGATTGCCTTATCTCCACAACAATTTCTAATCAAACTCAGAATGGAAAAAGCACAGCAATTATTGCAAAATTCCGATAATTCCATCAAAACAATTGCGGCTGAAGTTGGTTATAATGATGAGTTCACATTTTCTAAAGCCTTCAAAAAATACAATGGACTCAGTCCTAAGAATTACCGTTTAATAAATTAATATTTGTACGACAAAAAGCGCCCATCCATAACCTTTTGAGTTATGAATGAGCGCCTTTTTAATTATGAAATTATAAAGTAATTTCACCGCTAGCGATTAATTCATCGCACTTAGTTGGTTCAAATTCTGCACCAACTTCAAATGAATCAGGAACTACCATAATACCGCGCTTTTGAGGTGCGTGTGGCAAACCTAATTCTCTTGCTGAACAAATCATACCGTATGAATCAACACCACGTAATTGACCTGGCCAAATTTGTTCACCGTTTGGCATCAAAGTACCAGGAAGTGCAACAACAACCTTTTGACCTTGAGCAATGTTAGGAGCACCACAAACAATTTGATGTTCTTCACCGTCGCCTACTTCAACAGTAGTTACGTGGAGGTGGTCTGAATCAGGGTGCTTTTCACAAGTCTTAACGTAGCCGTAAACCAAAGTTGGCTTGCCGTATGCGAGTTTGTCATCAAAGCCAACTTCTTCAAGCTTCTTGTTAAGAGCTGCAAGTTCATCATCTGAAAGCTTAACTGGACCATTTGGCAACTTGTCAAAGTCGATCAACTTATCAACGTTGAAGAAGTTAAAACCAATAGTCTTGCCTTCGTCATTAGTTACGCGAGTAACGTCTTCTTTTTCTTCAAATGAGCTGCGTCCTTCATCATGACCTAAGATAACGATCAAAGTGTTAGGATAAGCTTCTTTATTAGTACTAGTAATCATGCTTGTTTAGTCTCCTCTTTTAGTCAAGTGATCGTAAAAAGTTTTCTACTTCATCTTTAGTTTTACGGTCCTTATTTACTAGTCTACCAATTTCTTTGCCATCTTGGTAGACAACAAATGAAGGAATTCCCATAATCATCAATTTTTTTGCGACATCCATTGAGTCATCACGGTTAATTTCATAGAATTTACTGTCCGCAAAATCTTTTTCGATTTCTGGCATAAATGGTTTGATAAATTTACAATCTGGGCACCAATCTGCTGTAAATTCCAAAACAACGCGACCAGATTTAGTAATTTCTTGCAACTTGTCTTCAGTTAAACTGTTAATTGCTTCCATAGCTTTAGCCTCTCTTACTTTTTACAAGTATTATACAAAAAAGATATTTTTTTGCCAACTACTTGTCAGTCTCAAAACTTGCGTGAAGTGCATAAATTGGATTGCCCTTAGCTGCAAATTTATGCTCATATTCAGTTTCAATGTTCTTTTCAACGATTTCTGGCTTTTCATGATGCAAATCTACTGATACAAAGTCAAAGTGCATCCCGTAATTATTCATACTTTGCACGGAATAAGCAAATAAGCCTGAATTATCAGTCTTAAATTCAATATGACCTTCTGGCTTTAATACTTGCTCATACTTGCTTAAAAAGCTCTTATAAGTCAAACGACGCTTTTCATGACGACTCTTTGGCCATGGATCACTGAAGTTTAAGTAAATTACATCAGTAGTGTTTTTATCAAAGAAACAGTTGATATCAGCCGCATCTCCGCGCAAAATCTGCAAGTTATCCAAGCTCTTTTCAAGCTTAGTTCTCAAAATAATACCGGCAGCTGTTGTTTGCAATTCCAAAGCAACATAGTTTTTATCAGGATGATTTTCAGCTAAGGTAGTAATAAAGTGACCCTTGCCTGAACCTACTTCAATTTCAATTGGATGATCATTTCCAAAACGCTCTGCCCAATCAATCTTCTTTTCTGGATCGGGATTTTGCAATACACTCTCTGGGTGATCATTAACTAGCTTTACAGCCCAAGGTTTGTTTCTTAATCTCATTTTCTCTATTCCTATCTAATTCCAAAGTTCTTTTGATTCATTTTTCTAACTCTGTTTGGCAAATAAATTGCAGTCACTAATGCAGTAAACACTAGCAAAATGCCAACTGCTTCAAACAAGTTCAAATTAATTGGTAATACAACTAACCAGAAGACACTGATTAATAACCATTGAATAAGCAAGCCTAAGGTTAATACCTTCACTAAATCTTTGCCACGATTTTGACGTTCAATTGGGTAAACGCGGTACATAAAGTTGCGGTCAAATTCGGTTGCCATTGGCAATAATTGATAAACAGTCAAGAAAATTACCAAACATGACATGCCAAGTGCCCAGCGCCAATCTTGTACAAGCCAAGAAATCAAAATAGCGAAAGCTGTCATTCTAACTAATAAATTCAAATATTCAGGATTTCTCAATAAAGATCTTCTGTATAAGAATAAGTTAGGATTTTCCTTGGCAATTGACTTAGGTAAAAGAAAGTCTAAATACTTTCTACGCTTAATATTGACCTGTTTTTCAGCTACGTCGGTGAACATGCTAAAGACAGAGTAGACACGTTCTTTTCTTGCACGTTCATTTTCTACTGCATAACGCCAGTCAAAAAGTTGCGTTTTCTTTTCTTTAAGTACGCGGCTAGCTAAGTATTCACCAACCAAGCAAATAACTATTAAAACGATTGGCAAGTAGCTGCCTAAAACTGACAATACTAATGCAGCTAAATTAACCATCCATGAACTGTATCTTTTGCCAAAATAAAGATTCTGGGTTTCAATTACTAGTTCTATGCATTTTAAAATTAGTAATGCTAAAACGTACAGGAAGTAGTTACCTGCACCGATTCCAGCTTTAATTGTTGCAAACGGAAAAACAATTCCTGCCAGCAAGATTTCCAAAATAAATGGCAAAACCAAGCTGTAGCGATACATTGGCTTTAGGTATTCTTCCATTTGCTCATCTTGAGTGAAAAGAAACTGCATGTCCGCTTCTTTAATCAAGGTAACTAATCGCCCTGTTAAAAGCGGCAGCCAAAGGATAAAGCCAACTAGTGGTTTATAAAACCAAAGATTAGTAGGCATGGTCTTCATAGCTTCAGCGTACCAAAACATTAATGCCCCAACTAAAAAGATCAAAGCCAGAATAAAGAAGTCATTGAAAACCAGCGTTAAATATTTAACTGACTGTTTTAGATTTTCACTTAATCTCTTTTTAGCTAACTCACGCATTACCATGATCCTCTCTATTCAAAGCTAAATACAACTTATCAAATGGATCATCTGGCTTTAAGCCGTAGTGCTTACGAATGTCTTGCAAGCTACCGATAACTTCAATTGTGCCATTGTTTAAAACAGCATAATTTGAAATAGCTTGTTGAGCATCAGCCAAAACGTGTGTAGTCATTAGCACCATCTTACCGTTAGCAATCGCTTTTTTGATTAAATCAATTAAGTTAGCAACAGCCAAAGGATCAAGTCCTGTAAATGGTTCGTCGATTACTAATAAGCTTGTATCAGCTAAAAAGGCAGAAACGATCATTACCTTTTGGCGCATCCCTTTTGAAAAGTGGATTGGCAACCATTCAAGCTTATCATCAAGTCTGAACATCTTAAGCAGTTCATGTGCTCTTTCCCAAGCCTTTTTTTCATCCAAATGATAGCTAAGTATAGTTAATTCCAAATGCTCTTTTAAGGTTAATTCTGGATACAAAATTGGCGTTTCAGGAATATAGGCAACTTGACGCTTAAACTTTGTAGGTTGCTGAGTCAAAACTACGTCATTTAAAGAAATCTTGCCTTTTTGGGGTCTAAGCAAGCCCAAAATGTGCTTAATCGTAGTTGACTTACCCGCCCCATTTAAACCAATTAAACCAAGTGCTTCACCTGGCTTTATTTCTAAATTTATATCTTTAATAACTGGAACGCCTGTATAGCCCCCAGTCAAGTTCTCAATTTTTAACGTCATTTTTCCTATCTTTCTTTACTGAATTTGTACATAGTTTATGATAGCATGAAAACAAAAGGAAACTAAAGTTCAAACACAAGAGGTATTTTAATTATGGAAAAATTAGTAGACGATTGTTTATTCTGTAAAATTATTCGTGGTGAAATTCCAAGCTACACCGTTTTTGAAAACGACGATGTTAAAGCTTTCTTGGACATCTCACAAGTAAATCCTGGTCATACATTAATGGTGCCAAAAAAGCACATCGTTAACTTGTTTGACTACACCAAAGAAGATGCACAACAATACTTGCAATACATTCCTGAAATTGCCAACGCAATTAAGAAGGCATTCCCTAACGTAACCGGTATGAACATCACTACCAACAACGGTAAGTCCGCTAACCAAGTAGTTATGCACTCACACATTCACTTTATCCCTCGTTTTGAAGGCGATGGCTTGAAATTAATGACTCGCAACAACGCTGACAAATACGATGAAGCAAAATACAACGAAGTTGCAGATAAGATTAAAGCTCAATTTTAAGAGGTAAACAAATGAAACGCTTTTTATTAGGTACCGTTTTTGGCGCTGCTGCTGGATTCGTTTTTTCTTGCCTTACAGATAGCGATGGCAACCGCCCTGGTAAGCCATTAAAAGATGAATTTGAAGCACTCAAGCATGAAGGCAATCGCTTTAGCGAAGCATTAACTAAGGCTAAACAAGCTAGCCATGACTTAAGTGAGCAATTGCCTGCAGCTGAGCGTACAGTCAGCGATATTAGTGATGACATTGAAAAATATTCAAGACATATTCAACCAACAGTAGATCGAATGAAGCAAAAAGGTGATGAAATTAGCCAAGACTTGGATTCATTGACTACTTCGGACGATCAAACTGACGAAAAGGACTAAGAAAAATTAAAGAAAATTTGATTTTTCTATGAATATTCGCTATTTAAAAACGATTTGCTCATTTTTATGGTATATTAGTTGACAGTTACTTATTTAAGGATGTGGAGATTTAATTATATGAAGAGTTATATGAAGAAAATTGCTGCAGTCGTTGCTGTAGCTGGTGTTGCATTATCTACTGCTGCTTGTTCTAATAGCGGCAATAACGCTACTGTTGCTTCCTACAAGGGTGGTAAGATTACCCAACAACAATACTACGATGAAATGAAGAAGTCACAAGCTGGTAAGTCAGCTTTGGCTAACATGATTATCAACCGTGCTTTGGAACAACAATACGGCAAGTATGTTTCATCAAAGAAAGTTGACAAGCAATACAACAACTACAAGAAGCAATATGGCTCACAATTTAGTGCTGTTTTACAACAAAACGGCATGACTGCTTCAAGCTTCAAGCAAAACTTAAAGACTAACCTTCTTTCTGAACAAGCATTAAAGCACATTAAGAAGATTTCAAAGAAGCAAGAACAACAAGCTTGGAAGAGCTACCAACCTAAGGTAACTGTACAACACATTTTAGTTGCTAAGAAATCAACTGCTGAAAGCATCATTAAGCAATTGAAGGACGGCAAGAGCTTTGCAAGTTTAGCTAAGAAGTACTCACTTGATACTGCTACTAAGAACAAGGCTGGTAAGCTTCCTGCATTTGACTCAACTGACAACACTCTTGACTCATCATTCAAGACTGCTGCATTCAAGCTTAAGACTGGTGAAGTAACTTCAACTCCAGTTAAGTCACAATCTGGTTACCACGTAATTAAGATGATCAATCACCCAGCTAAAGGTAAGTTTGCTGATCACAAGAAGGCTATCGATGATGAAATTTATGCATCAATGGCTCAAGATCAAGCAACTATGAAGGACGTTATCTCAACTGTTTTGAAGCGTGCTGATGTTTCAATCAAGGATAACGACTTGAAAGACGTATTGGCATCATACGTTTCAACCACTAGTGCTACTAAATAATTAATTTATTAGTAATTAAAAAATACGCTAAGATAAAAATCTTAGCGTATTTTTTTACGTTCTTTTATTATTCCAAATGCTTAGCTTGATCTAATGCTGGATCATACTTTGGACGGTAGTAACGCTTACCATCTTGACTTTGCAATGGATCAGTAAACGTCCCTTTTGGCGTATGTTGTAAAGCATTGGTTACTGCATAAACTGCCGCATCCAAATCATCAATGCGGTGCAATAATTCAGCTTCAAGAAGTGCTGGGAGTTTTGGTGAACCATATTCAAACCGGCCGTGGTGTGACAATACCATATGTCTAAGCAAAAGCAAGTCTTCAGATTCAAGATCCATCTTTAAGTCTTGAGCTGCCAGCATAATTTGTTCATCAATTAAAACTAAGTGTCCAACCAAATTACCCTCTGCAGTATATTGAGTAGCTGCTGGACCAGATAATTCCAGGACTTTACCCATATCATGTAAAATACATCCCGCATAGAGCAGTGAGCGGTTTACCTGTTCATAGTTATCAGCTAAACCACGTGCATCTTTAAGCATCGACAAGGTATGAAAAGCTAAGCCGCCTCGAACAGCGTGGTGGTTGCTTTTTCCTGCCGGATAATCATAGAAGCGTTTGTCCCATTTTTTCAACAAATATTGGACAATCATCTTCCAGTTCTTGTTTTCGATCTGATCAACAAATTGATTAATTTCAGCTTGCATATCATTAATTGGTTCTGGAGCTGACTTGATAAATTGATCTAGCGAATATCCTTCTTGAGGTCCTACTACTCTCAAACTATATATACGAATTTGGGGACGACCTTGATACTCTTCTCTTTTACCATTTAACTCTACGATCGTACCGGTGCTAAAAGTTGCCGCATCTTGATTATTTGCATCCCAAAAATTACCGCGAATCTCGCCTGATCCATCGCCAAATTGCATTGCTAAAAAAAGCTTATTCTTTTTATTGCGTCGCAATTGCGAATTTTTGATCAAAACGACAATATCCATTTCTTCACCATCATTATAATCTAAGAGTCGTTTAAGCATTTTCTTGTCCTTTCGTGAAAGTTAAAGGCTGAATTCCTAATTTTTCGACCAAGTTTTCTTGAGCTGTAAAAATTAACACTTGATTGTTTTCACTTATCTTTTTCAATAACTGCTCAATATATTTTATCCGCTTGTCATCGAAGTTAACAAATGAATCATCAATCAAAATTGGCAAGTTAATTTCATCTTTAATTTGTTCAACAAAGGCAAGCTTTAGAGCAAAGTAAAGTTGTTCTGCTGTACCGCGAGATAAATATTTAACATCACGCTTTTTGCCATCTTTTCTGACAACTGTTAATTTTTTGCCTAGATCAATGTCAACATAGCGGCCACCTGTAAGTAAAGCCAAGTATTCTTTAGCTGCTTTTAACATCTTAGGGAAGCGTTCATTTGAAGCTAAATCAAGTGAACGACTAATCCATTTGGATGCTAATAAATTAGCTAAATATTCCTTGCTGCTATTAGCAAAATTGGTTTCGGCATTAGCTAATTCCTGCTTTGCTTCAAATACAGCGGTAGAATCTGCCATATTGTTTAATTTGACTTGCACTTGAGCTACTTGCTGCTGCAAATCATTTATTTCATCATTGGCAGAACTAATTTGCTCATTCAATTCATGCAATTTTTGCTCTAATTCATCTGGCTTAGAGTCAGCTAATTCAGTTAAATCATCATTCAAGCTCTTCTTGAGTGCTTCAATTTGAGTCTTAATTTTAGCCTGCTCTAATGAATCTTGATACAAAGCATCATAGTCAGCCATATTTTGCACGCCAGCTTGTGCAAATAAAGTCTGTAGTTTCAGACCCAATTCTTTCAAATCTTGCTTATCTTGCTTTAAAGACGACGAAAGAGTTAGTCTTCTTTGACCGATTTCTTGAGACTGATCGATTTTTTCATCTAATTCATCGATTCCGTTTAAAACGGAGCCAAAATCATTCTCTATCGGCTTTTTCAGCGCATTTTGTACACTCGTGGCCAATTGAGAGACTTCTTGATTAATCTGGTTCAATTGCTCGTTATTGGCTTTTTCAGCACTTTCTTTTAAGTGATACTGGTTTGCATTAGACAACAGGTTATTAACATCCAAAGTATCAGGATTTAAACCATATTGCTTTTGAAAATCTTGTCTTTTTTGAGCAACTAATTTTTGTTTTTCTAAAATAGCTGCATTTTGCTTATTGGCATTATTGCCTTTAACATAACCAATAGCCAAAAAGATTAATCCAGTAATTGCAGCAATCACGCCAGCTGTTCCCACCATGACTAGGAAAAGCAATCCAATTGCGGTAAGTAGTGTCCCAACTATATACCAAATTTTATCATTTGAATTGTTGCTAACTGCTTCATTTCTATTTTCTTGTTTAGGTAAAGCCAAATAGTCAGCTTGAAGCTGCCTTAATTGATCTGGCGTTAAATCAAGAACTTTTCTAGTATCAGGAGATAAAGTAAGAATTTGATCTTTTTCTTGTTCAAGTTCATCAGCTTTTTGCATGCAAACACGATATTCTGCTTGCCATTGAAGTAGTTGAGGTTTTTGTTGCACAATCTTTTTATTGGCAGCTAAATTAGTCTGATCATCTTTATCTAAATCGGCTAATTGGTCTTCCAAAGACTTAATCGTCTTTTGCAAATTACGACCTTGAGCCATGATGTCTTGCGCTTTTTGATAATTTTCACTGTCAAAAGACGTATCCTTAACTCGCTTTTGCAAGTCCAGTAAAGTTTGATAATTACCCAATTCTTTTTGCAAATCGCGCAATTCTTGGGCACGTTTTTGTAATTTTTCTAGAGCTTGCTGCTTAGTCTTTAATTCATCATTTTTAGCACTTAAATCGCGATCAAGTTCTTTATAGTCATTAAATTCAGCTTGCGTTTGAGCTAATTCGCCGCGATCATTTTCCATTTGCGTAAGCAGACGATTTACTTCTGGCTTTTTACCAGTTTTCTTAAATAGCTTCCCTGCTTCTTTAGCAAAATCATCGCGCATCTCAAGCAATTTACCACTATCTGCTGCACCTAAATAATAAATACGCTCCAGCAGATCTTCTTGGCTTAAACTGCTTACCTGCCCCAGCATTTCTTGGTTAAAGATAAAGCTGTCAGCATAAAATGAACCATCAATATTTTGAATTTGATCAAAAAATAGGCTTTCAGGCACTACCTGTCCATCTTTTTTAACAGTTAAAATGCCTCGCTTGGTTTTGTCACCTTTAGCATACAAACGTTCTAGTTCGTATTCGCCATCTTCTGCTTCAAAAACAAGGCTACCGCCCATCGGACTAACATGAGCTAGTGGCGTATAATCTTCAAAAAATGGCGATGAATTACTACGCAAATGAAAGCCAAACATGATTTGCTTAATAAAAGCTACTGTAGTACTTTTTCCTGCTTCATTTGCACCAAAGAAGACGTTAATTTCTTTACTTGGCAAATCAAAAGATTTATTTGAAAACTGGCCAAAATTGATGATATTAATTTGTTTCAGTCTCATTTTTAATTCCTTTCAATCTGCTCATTAACTTCACTTCAGTCAATTGCTTAACGGCTTCAATAAATTTAGGATCTTCTGCTAAAGCAGCGGCTTTTGGATCTTTCTTCTTCCAATCATTTACGATTTTGGTGAATTCATCTATATCAAAAATTTCTGCCTTAGCCTTTTCAAAAGCTTGTTGATCATTTTCATTCAATTCAAGACTAGTATTAGTTTCATAGCGCACATCAACTAATTGCGAATCAAATGGTAAATTTTGAGAAACTGTTTGCCAAAAATCAGTATCGGCAGTTAATTCTCGCTCTTCTTCAGTTAAATACTGTGCCCCTTTAATAGTTAAACTAAAGTAAGTTTTTTGCTTAGTCTGACTCAACGCATCAATGATTTGGGTCTGCAAGCTTGATTTATCGATTTCTTGCTCTAAGTTAATTTCTGCAGCTTGCCAGACAATTGGACTAGTCTGCTTAAATTCGATGCTTGTTTTTTTAGTCTGTTCATCAATCTCACCAAGATAGCATCCCTTTTCGCCCATTTCATTAATATGACGACCCTGAATATTACCCGGATAAACAATCCAAGGCTTTTCTGACAAGTTATTACGAGCATGAATATGGCCTAAAGCAAAATAATCATAATTAAGGTTTTGCACTTCACGTACAGTAAAAGGAGCGTAAACGTTATTAGCTTGCGCCTTTTCTTGTGCGTGCATTAGGCCAAAAGTATAATCAGTTCCTTTTTCAGGAAAATCTGGGATCATATCATGAGTAATATGGTTATTTAAGTATGAAAAACCAACTACGTCATAAGTAAAACCATCTTTAGTAGTAAAAGTGGCTTTCTCTACTTTTTCGTTATCACCCAGCAATTTAAAATATGGCGTTTTTTCAACTAAGAGATCGTCTTTCTTCATATGATCATGGTTACCAAAAATCATGACCACTTGAATCTTCTGATCAGTCAATCGCTTAATTTCTTTAGCAAAAAATAATTGTGATCTAGGTGATGGCGTACTGCTATCAAAAGTGTCACCTGCAATTAATACTAGATCAACATTTTCTTCTAATGCTAGATCAACAATCTTGGTTAATGATTGATCAGCTGCTTGATATATTTGGTTGAATTCCTTAGATGGCAAAAAAGATAGCCCACGAAATGGACTATCTAAATGCGCATCCGCAAAGTGAATAAATTTCATCGCGAATTCTAGTTTCTAAGATCTTCATAAAGATCATTAATTGGCTTTGAGTATGCCTTTTGGATTTCGTTAAGCAAGTCGTACAAGTCTTGTTCAGACTTAAGCATGTTAACGATCTTGTCGTTCTTTTGTACTTGATCATTCAAGTCTTTGTAAGCTTGTTGGTCTTCTGCACTAAGAGGTTGACCTGCTTGTTGTGCACGCAAGATCTTAGCTTGAAGTTCATCCATCTTCTTAAACATAGCTGAACTTTCGCTATCTTCTTCTACTGCCTTAATAGCCTTTTCTAAAGCCTTGTATTGATCAGTTTGAGTTAAATCTTCTGCTAACTTATTAGCTGAATCGTAAATATTAACCATTATGGTCCTCCTAAATTTTATTGGCCAAGAAAGCCTTTCAGATTATTATACCATTCATTGATCTTCTGTCCTGCAGAACCTAGACCATCTTGAATTTTTTGCCCTAATCCACCGGTCCAATCAGAGTTGGAACCATTATTCTTCACAATCTGGTTAGGGGCTTTTTCAGTAAACTGGGTTTGAGCCGTATATGGCAAAATACCTTCCATTTCAGCCTTATATAGCCGCGTAATTCCAGTTTCAGAAATTCCGCGCATGTAGTGCTGCTTATTGGTTCGGTCAAAACCAACCCAAGTTGCTACAACGATATCTGGCGTATAACCAACAATCCATTGGTCTTTAGTACCAAAGCCATATGAGTTAGGTACTTCAGTTGAACCAGTCTTTCCGGCAACACGGAAACCATTTGGTTGAGCTGATTGACCAGTACCGTTAGTAAATACCCCGAGCATCATTGTGGTCATTTCTTTTGCAGTATTTTCAGAAATAACGCGGTGCGTATCTGCATTACCATTTTCAGCTAGTACATTACCACTTGCATCAGTAATCTTAGTAATAAAGAAAGAATTATTAGGTAAATTACCTTTGTTGGCAAATGCGGAGTAAGCATGAGCCATTTGAAGTGGTGATACACCTGATGAAAGACCACCAAGGGCTAAAGCCAAGTTTCGGTCACTCTTTGGCACTTTAATGCCGAAGTTTTCAACTGATTGTACACCTTTGCCTACACCAATCTTATCAAGCAGCCATACAGCTGGCACATTTTTACTTTGTTCCAAAGCCTGATACATTGGAATCTTATCAGAGTAGCCATTATCAACGTTATGTGGCTCATAGCCATTTTTACCAAATTTTTGTAACTTGTTAGACAATTCAGAATCATAATGATAGCCATTCTGAAGTGCTGGTGCATAAACGGCTAATGGTTTAATTGTTGAACCAGGCTGACGCTTCATTTGAGTGGCACGGTTATAGCCACGGAAGACGTGTTGTCCGCGTCCACCAACAACTGCACGTACAGCTCCAGTATTAGGATCCATAGCCACACTAGCACCTTGAGCTTCAGTACCATCAGTACCGTTTTGTGGGAAAAGCCAACTTTGTTCAAAAGTATCTTGCATTTTACCCTGGTAATTTTGGTTAAGGGTGGTGTAAATCTTCAGACCCTTATTCATTACCTGTTCTTCTGTTAAGCCATATTTACTGATTGCTTCATCAACAACAGCATCAAAGAAGTATGGATAACGATAGCCATCCTTATTTCTAAAAGTATTCTTTAAAGTAAGGCCTTCTTTAGAATATGCCTTTGCTTGAGATGCAGTAATTTTGCCATTATCAGCCATCAAGCTTAAAACCAAATTACGCCGTGACAATGCGTTAGCCATGTGATCTACAGGGTTGTAAAAACTAGGATTACGCAACATCCCTGCCAAAGTGGCTGCTTCACCTACAGTAACTTGACTGGCATCTTTACCAAAGTATCGGCGACTAGCATCTTGCACGCCCCAGACACCATTACCAAAATATGCATTGTTCAAATACATGGTCAAAATGTCTTTTTTGGAGTAAACATGATTGATCTCAATCGCAAAGAACAATTCTTCCAGTTTTCGTGAAAAAGTCTGTTGCTGCGTAAGAAGCGAGTTCTTAGCTAACTGCTGTGTTAAGGTTGACCCACCACCGGTGACTTGACCATGGTGAATAACCAAACTAATTGCAGCACGAGCCATTCCTTTTACACTAAAGCCCGGATTTTTCCAGAAAGTACGGTCTTCTGTTGAAATTACCGCATTTTGGATATTTTTTGAAATCTTATCATATTCTACAAACGTACCTTTTTGTGAGTATAAAGAACCAGCTTTTTTGCCTTTATAATCATAAATAGTAGTTGTAGTTGAGAGCGATGCTTTTAAATTTGAAATATTCGAAGTTTTAACTTTGATTGTATAATATGTACAAGTTAAAAGCATCAAAGTGAGTAGGATTAAAATAATCCAGCGTCCGATAAAGAAGCGGTTATCAAAACGATGCCAAGCATCCTTAAAGCCACTTCTTTTTGGTTGGTCATTATTCATTAACAATGCTCCTTTAATTAGAAACAAGAAAATTGTATCACATTATGAAAACACTTGTTTATAATCAAGTTAGACTTAGGAAATATTTATGGTTTATCATTTTACACTTATTTACCCGAAAAATCTTGATCCATTGCCTGTTAGCGAGGTATTACGCAAATTATTAATTCCGCGAAAATGGCGCCATTATTTGCGAATCGAGCATAACGTTACTATTAATGGTGAGTATCGTTACTTTAACGAAAAAGTTTTTCCTGGCAATGAGATCAATATCAAACTAGATCACATTGATTCGCTGCAGCAAACTTATCCTGCTAGTGACAATATGCCTGACGTGGTTTATGAAGACGACAATGTGTTAGTAATTAATAAGAAAAAAGGACAAAAAACACATCCCAATTTAAATGAAACTGATACCGCACTAAATGACTGCGCCACTTATTTAGGCAGCAGTCCTTATATTGTGCACCGATTGGATATGCTGACTGGAGGGCTTTTATTAGTTGCCAAAAATCCAGCAGTGGTTCCTATTTTAAATCGTGAATTAACTACTAAGATTTTTCATCGGGAATATTTAGCAGAAGTTAATAATATAGATAGGTTAAAACAAAAAGGCACCATCTGTTTTCCAATTGGTCAAGATCCTGATGACCAAAGAAAAAGAATGGTGCGCGATGATGGACTTAAAGCCGTAACTCATTATGAAGTTTTAAAGAAAAATCCTGATAATACGGGTACGGTTAAATTGACACTTGAGACCGGGCGAACTCATCAAATCCGCGTTCATTTAGCTGCAAGTGGTTGCCCTATTGTGGGAGATCCGCTCTATAATCCTGATTTCCATGAAGGAGAAAAATTGCAGCTAACAGCTTATCAAATGTCCTTTATTGAGCCATTTAGTTTTGAAGAAGTTAAAGTTAAGTTGCCTAATTATAGGTAAAAATAAGACTGCAGTTCTATTGATAGAGCTGCAGTTTTTTGTTGGCATATTTACAAATCAAAGAAATGAGTATAATATATTAAAAAATTAATCTTTTATTAATCAAGTTGAGGAAGTGCATGTTAATTGAGAAAATATTCTTCAAACGATCTTAAAACTCGAAAATTTATTCGTTCACGTAAAATCAGTGCTATTCTTCCCTGGCTTGGAATCTTAGGAATGCTCTTCCTTGTTTTTTCACTAATAATGTCTGGTCTTCTTTTATTCATAGTTGAATTAGGTTTTATCGCTAATTTCTATTATTTTATCGATAGTTATAATTGGTTAGCTGATCGTTTATTATTTGATCCTAAAAAGAAAATGCTAACTCATGAAAGAGATAGACTTGTACGAATAATGATGGTAGTTTTTATTATCTTAGGTTTAGTAACAACAGCTCTACTTGCCTGGCTTCAAAGTCAAAACTTTTTGTATTTTGTTGCCGGATTATGTTTTATTAGTATCTGCTACTTTGGCAGTCGAGTAATTGAAAATTGTTTAGTTATCTTTCACATTCAATTAAATAATTGGAATAAATTTTATAAAATAGTGGCTACAGGAACTATTCTTTTAACTGGATTAGCAGCACTTCTCTTATATTTCAATATGTTCATTTACTACATCTACTTCGCTATAATTGGAATAATCTATTTGATTACTTACTATGTTTTAATTGAAGTGTATCGCCGAGTTGGAAATGATTTAGGCGGTCATAAATTCTTCATCGATTTACCTGATAATCGTTTTGCAAATAAATATCAATTATAAAAGCCTTGTCATCGGAATTTTTCCTGACAAGGCTTTTTTCATTACTTTTGATAATGCAAAACACTAGGATCAAATGACTTTGTATCCTTAACACCTGTATACATCATCATTTCTGCCAATTGTTCATTCATTTGCTTAAGCTTATTTTCAACTGCTTTCGTACCACTTTGAAGCAATTCTGACAAAATTCCGCGGCCAATTAATACCGCATCAGCACCCATTGCTAAGGCCTTATATGCATCATAACCACTCATCAAAGAACCATCGGTATAAATTTCCATGCCACTGCCTTCAAGTACCTTTTTAATATCTGGCAAAACTGCTAGTGGCGGAACGCCAAATGGTACGCGGCCGTGGTGGTGTGAAACTACGATTGCCTTGCATCCCGCTTGGCGCGCCTTCAAAGCATCAGACACAGATAAAACGCCTTTAGCAATAAATGGCAACTTAGTACTTTCTGCATAATGCTTCAAATCAGCCATCGTAATTGAACCTAAAGGAATACCATCAACCACGTCATATTTACCATTCTTACCAGCAATATGATCAATGTCGATTCCTACGGCTACAGCACCATGATTTTCCGCAAACTTAATCTCATCCAAAATCTTGTGGTGATCCGCAAAAGGTTTAATAATTCGAATCGTATCTCCGCCTTGACTAACGATTTCACCATATTCTTCATTGGTCTCCATACCAATCCAATTAAGCAAATCCATATTGCGAGCTGCGACCGCCTTTTCTTGCATCGGCTTTCTTGTTTTATCGCTCAATACTTTATTCAAGTGTGATAAAGCAGCTGGCATCAATGGAGATGCGTACTTTTTACCCAAAATTGTTGTAGTCAAATCCGGTTCAACAGAATCGATAACGCGCATTTCTACTAAAATATTATCCAAGAATACGCGGTTATGAACATTGGCATCATCCGCCTTGCCGCTAGTTACCGGAATCATCCCTTTAGGACCAGGCCATGGACTGTTTGTTTCTTCTTTTGGCGTTTCTTCATGCTCTATCATAGAAGAACCAGAACTCGCATCAATAGTTTCAGAAGCACCAGTTACTACATCATTTTTATCTTCTTTGCTCATATTTATGCCCTCCTAATCAAAATTCTTTCATTCCTATTCTACTAAATAATTCTAGAAATAAGGACTATCTGTTTTTTAAAGCAAAATATTTGCATTTTTAAAAATAATCATATCTATTTTTTGAACTTAGTGTATAATCAATAGCTGTGTGTATTTTTCACTTATTTTTTCTAGAGGAGTAAAAAGTATCTATTATGGAACATACTTGGATAATGAAGTACTTTGCCGAATTTTTCGGTACGATTATTTTGGTAGTATTTGGAAATGGTGCCGTAGCTAACTCAGTTTTAACTAAAACTGGTGGTAACAGCCACGACGGTCAAGCAAACGGTGGTTGGTTATTAATCGCCTTCAGTTTTGGCTTTGGTGTTATGTTACCAGCAATGATGTTTGGTTCAATTTCTGGTAACCACTTGAACCCTGCAGTTACCCTTGCACAAGCTTGTGCCGGTGCCTTTCCATGGAACCAAGTTCTACCTTATATCTTGGTTCAAATGTTAGGAGCTATTGTAGGACAATTATTATTGGTCGCAGTATATTGGCCATTTATTGCCAGAACTTCTAGCGATGACGCTGTTTTTGCCAGTTTCTCTACTGGTGATATTGCTGACAGTAAATTCAACGGTTTTATTACTGAATTTGTTGGTACAGCTATTCTTCTATTCGTAGCTGTTGGTTTATACCGTGGCATGTTCTTTAAGCAATCAGAAGACATTGCTAACATTGGTGTAGGTTTCTTAATTACCGCATTGGTTATGGCTGTTGGTGGTCCTACTGGTCCTGCATTAAATCCAGCAAGAGACTTAGGTCCACGTATCGTTTATGCCCTTTGCCCACTACCACATAAAGGTTCAGCACACTGGGACTACGGTTGGATTCCAGTTGTTGCCCCAATTGCAGGTGGTATCTGCGGAGCACTTTTATACAAAGTTGTATTTGGATTGTAAGAATAAAAGCATCCCTATCAGGCAATGTCATTAAGTTAAGGCATTGAAAAATTAATAACTTGATTTCTAGATCATTCATTTGTGATTCTATCGCATTTGAATGATCTTTTTTTATTGACATTTTTTAAAACAAAATTATACTGTTTTAATAAAAATATAATAAAAGGAATCTGTAACTCATCTAAAGTTACTAAAAAATTCTTGGAGAAAAGGTTTTGATTAATGATGAAACAAAAATTTTTAAAGATATTTGTTATCTGTTATCAGCGTAATCCTTAGGTGGATCATAATTATAGCAGCTATTGCAGTAAGTATCTTTATAAGAAAATATTACGAAAGTGAGCAGAAGAGCAAATGAACTCTGCTCATTTTTCATTTTAAAAAGAAAAAACTGAATCAAAATGATTCGGTTCACAAAGTCAAATCTTCATCAATGCCTTAACTTAATGACATTGCTCAAATTGAGATGCGTTTTTTGCCTAAAGAATACCTTTTTATCTCTTTACAAGATTATCCTCTTTTTATGGAAGTAATTAAACATATTCTTCTTTTCACTTAACAATAAAAGGCTTATCAAAACCTCTATACTATTTTTGTCCATTAGACTAACAGCCTTCTTATAAAGAAGTTTAGCTTGCCCTATTTTAGTCAAATTAATCAAATATAATATTTTTAAAATTTATATCATTTTATTTTCATTTTGCAAGTAATATGATATATTATTTTTATCAAAGAAGAAATGACTAAACAAGTCACTTTGATGGGGTCTAGAAAGGTATATTATGTCATTAAGATTTGCTAACAAGAAAAAGCTAGCACTTTATGCTCTCCTGGCCTGCATAAGTGCTTGTGGTAATGTCGTTATCGCTTACGTTTCTAAAATAATGTTGAACAGTGCACAATATCATCACGGTTCACTAAATCAATTAATACTTATTGCTTTAATCGGAGCTGCAGCATTAATCACCATTATGTTTCTGAATTTCGGGTATCGATATCTACGCTATGATATTACTCGCGATATCAATCTTCATTTAAAAGAAGAAACAATTAGTTATTTGGTTAGTCAACAGGCTGATTCTCAAAAAGAAGGGCTTAATTTGATGACTAATGACTTAAAACAAATTGAGTCAATGAAAATCAGTAATGAGCTAATGATCATTTCTGAAGCAACTGCTTTTATAATTTCGATCGTAGTTGGACTTTTAAATTCCTGGCTATTAACAATAATTTTTGCAATTGCCACTATTATTCCAGGTTTCGTTCAAAAATTATTTATTAAAGATATTCAAAATAAAGCAAGCATCTGGGAACAGAAAAATGCTAACTACACTCAAGCAGTTACTGATGCAATTAACGGTTCTAAAACTGCAATGCTTTATGATGTTCAAATTCCAATTGTTTCTTACGTTATTAGGCAAGCTAAGCAAATGGAAAATGCATTGCGGACATTAAATTATACTCAAGGAGCTATTTCTTCCATAATTATTACAATTGCTGATATTTTTAGCTTTATCATTCCATTTTTAGTGGGTGCAATTTTAATGTTTAATGGACAAATTGGAGCTGGAACCTTGATCATGATTGTTCAACTATCCAATGATTTTATCAATCCAATAACTATGATCTTTGATCAGATTAACCAAATTAACTCCACTAAACCTATTTGGGACAAAATTGAGAAAGCACTTAACAATAAACCAACTAATAATACCCTTTCTCAATCAGCCTTAACATTTGATCAATTAAAGGTTAAAAATCTATCTTATAGTGTAAATAAGAAAATCATTTTAAAAGATGTTTCATTCTCACTAAAAGCAAATGAAAAGATACTTTTAATGGCGCCAAGTGGATTTGGTAAAACAACTTTACTATGCCTTTTGATGGGACAACTTACACCAAATACTGGATCAATTGAGATTGATCAAAAGAATTTGACCGGAAACTGGCAAGCAGCTCATGACTATTTTGGTTACATAAATCAAAAGCCATTCCTGTTCGATCGAAGTCTTCTATTCAATTTAACTTTAGGTAAAAAATATACAGAAGAGGAATTGAACAAAGCAATCAAATTCTCCGGATTAACAGAACTGGTTAATGAAAAAGGATTTGATTATCAAGTTGGTCAGAATGGTAATAATCTTTCAGGCGGACAAATTCAACGAATCGAAATTGCTAGAGCTATATTAGCAAGACGCCCAATCTTATTAGCCGATGAAGCAACCAGTGCTTTGGATAATAATTTATCATTACAGATTCATCAAACCTTATTGAAAGATTCTAATTTTGCAGTGATTGAAGTTGCACACAAAATTTCTCAAGAAGAGAGAAAGCTATTTGATAAAATAATTGATTTGAGTAAATAACATATTATTTACAGTTAATGTTTGGGACAGCTAAAAGCTGTCCCTTTTTAATTACACGCGAGTTCTTATATGGTATTAATCGACAACAAATGGTACGTTGCACCAATCGAATTAAATAGATTATCCCTAATCTCCTTTTTCGCAATATTCTTCATTATTGTTATTGTGAGACAAATCAAGAGAAAAGAAGTTAGTTGGAAAAAAACAGTTTACTGCTTCTATTTCTTATCTACTTATGGCTTCTTTTAGATCTAACACTCTTCCCGATTCTAATATTCTCTCCTGGAACTAAGCCTTTAACTTTAGGATTTGGCAAGCAAGTATTTATAAATCTGCAATTAAACGTACTGGGATCCTATCTTCCAATTCAGTTAATTTTCTGTTCGCCCCATTATCATTCTTTTCAATATTTTTAATACACAAAAAATATTGAAATCAAGAAATGCATTTTTGCTTACCTAAATAATGCCTTTTTGCAGTGCCATAAAAATTGTTACGATCAATAGATCAGCACTACCACCTAAGCTATAATTCTTCTCTTTGAATTCTTTGTTTAATTCTAAGAGGATTTTTTTACCAGCGATAGTTCTGTATCCTCCTGCAGTTAAATACTCTTCTGCTTGCTTATGTGCCCAGTCAATAACATCAATATTGCCAGCGCGCTTAATTAAGTTAGAATCTTCTACTTGGCTCACAATTTTCATCAACGTATCAAGCAAACGCGTATTTAAATCTCCGTGGCTTTTTTCTAAAAACGGTAAGGCAACGTTTTTTATAAGCGGATAGCCTGCCTCTGCTTCAGCACGCACGCCGCCCTTACCATATTTTAAAAATTGCCTTTCCCCAGCCGTATCACTTTTTTGTCCTAAATCATGTTGAACTAAGCCTTGCGTCATCTTCTGAATTACTGCAAATTCATCTTCTTGATAATGCTCACAATATGCACTGGCACAGACAAACAAGCCAAGTGAAAAAATTGCACCTTTATGGGTATTAATCTTGTTAGTAGCTTCAAACATTGTTTTTTCCGCTTGAATTCCGGCTTGACGCAACTGTCTAAACATTTTTCTTAAATCTTTATCAGTAAAATTAGCGCCAATCTCAGCAGCTTGTTTGAAGTATTCCCTTAAACTCAAGCTACTATCAATAAACAAATAGACATCCATATCAGGATGAGGGCCTCTATCAGTGGGATCAACTAGTCCGGGCTTAGGATTAGTGACTACTTCATATAAAAGTGCTTTTTCTGCATTTTGGGCAATTTCTTGTGGTGACATACAACCATCCTTCATCTTGATCTAAAATAATTATGAGATAAACACGCAAATAAGAAAAGAGATAATGAATGCACTATAAATATAAAAGCTATCATATCGCTGACATTGGCGACTACTTAAAAGTTTTCGCTTGTACGGCAGTAATGTCACAACCGATAATGGCAATGATTATAAGCATTAATCAACCTAATTCAACGCAAGATATATTTGGTGTCTTGTATAATTTGGTCAAATATACTGCGCCAGCTTTCATTTTTGGTATTTTGTACACCACCATTCGCACTAGCGATGAACAAGGCAGTTTTTCTTATCAAAAACATCTGAAAGCAAATTGGTCAAACTTGTTCGTGCCGACTATTTGGTGGACGTTGATTTATTTATTAGGGATGCCATGGTTGCAGCAAGTTGATCATTTTCATAATCTAGGCTCATTTTGCTGGCAATTTATCAACGGTAATGCGGCGCCACACTTGTGGTACAACACAATGATGCTCCAATTTATCATTTTGATGCCTATCTTTTGGCTTATCAGTCGCTATGTTCAAAATATCAAACGCGGAATTGCAGTAGCCATTGCCACGTTCATTCTTTATTTTGCCTGGCTATATTTTTACGACTATTATGTTTTCCGTGGCGTACACGAACACGATTGGTACTTACTTGATCGCATTTTCATTTCATTCTTTATTTATGGAGTCTACGGTGTTTTAGCCTGGCAATTTAGAAATTACTACAACCATCTTGTTACTAAATTTTGGTGGTTAATTTCAATTATCTTTATTGCTTGTTTTATTTGGACAAATATTGAATTACATAGATTCGGGCATCCCGTTAACTTTAATAATGCTCCTTACTACAAGCCGTCAATGACACTTTACTGCTTGGCAGTTATCGCATTAATCTCCGCATTTTGTCTGCACCAAGTAAGAAAAAACTCGCAGACTAGCTTGAAAGTATTCCACTTCCTAGCTATCTATGCTTATCGTGCATATTTGTCTAATGTCTTTTGGAACCAACTTATTTGGCGTGGATTAAATATGCAATATCACGCTAAATTTCATCCACTTTTAACTCTATTTGGCACTTGGATTTTAACCTGGATTCTATCATTTTCATCAGCTTATCTGCTTCATGTCTGGTGGACGAAAACAAAAGAAATAATTGCAAAAAAATAAAGCTCAGCAACAGCTGAGCTTTATTTTTATTAATGATAATCAAATGATTATTCTTCGTTCAATGATGAACGGTCGAATGAAGCATCCTTAAGTTCGTCATCGATAGTCTTAGTACCTAACCAACCGATCATTTCCTTCATAGCGTCGGTGATAGCTTCAGTACCTGGCAATAACAACTTACGTGGGTCGTAACCCTTGTTAGCCTTGTCTAAGTCCTTGCCAGCTTCGATGTATTCACGAGTTGCCTTTTGGAATGCCAATTGGAATTCAGTGTTGATGTTAACCTTAGCGATACCAAGTGAAATAGCCTTCTTAACTTGGTCTTCAGGAATACCTGAACCACCGTGAAGTACAAGTGGTTCTTCTGGAACTGCTTCAGCAATTTCCTTAAGACGGTCGAAGTTCAAGCCCTTCCAGCCTTCTGGGTATACACCGTGGATGTTACCAATACCACAAGCAAGCTTGTCAACACCAGCAGCAACGAAAGTCTTAGCGTCTTCAACTGATGCTAATTCACCACCGTCAGCACCTTGGTTTTCACCAATCTTACCAATTTCAGCTTCAACTGAGATACCACGTTCGTGAGCTAACTTAATGATTTCCTTAGTCTTTGCCAAGTTTTCTTCAGTTGGAAGCTTGTGACCATCAAACATAACTGATGAGTAACCAAGTGCAATACATTCCTTAGCTGATTCGAAGTCACCGTGGTCCAAGTTCAAAATAACTGGAACTGAGATGTTCATTGAATCCATTTGGTCAGCAACCATGTCCTTAACGAACTTGTAGCCACCCATGTACTTAGCAGCACCAGTTGATACTTGGATCAACAATGGAGTTCTAGTTTCTTCAGCAGCACGTAATTCTGCACGAGTCCATTCCAAGTTGTTGGTGTTGTATGCACCTACAGCGTAGTGGTTTCTACGAGCATCTTTAAAGATTTGATTACCGTTATCAAAATAAGCCATTAAAAAATACCTCCTAAATATCTTACAAGCATATTGTACCTTATTAATTCGATTATGAACAATTTTTCACAAAATGTAAGCGCTATTTTTTAAATTTTCATATTTTTGCTTACATTTCCTTAGGAGCATTTACGCCTAAAAGTCTGAGTGACTCTGTCAAAACGATTGATGTAGCTTGAACTAAGGCAAGACGAGCACCAATTTTATCGTCCTTAGTTAAGATCTTCACGTTTGCGTAGTACTTGTTAAATTTCTTAGCTAAATCAAGAGAGAACTTAGCAATTACTGAAGGTTCAAACTTTTCACTAGCTCTTGCCACAATTCTTGGGAAGTCTGCTAAGTCTTTGGCTACAGCAAATGCCCAGTCATCATCAAGAGCTAAATCACTGTCACTTGGCTTTTCACCCATTGCAGCTGCTTTACGTAATACACTTTGAGCACGAGCGTTAGTGTATTGAACGTAAGGACCAGTATCGCCTTCAAAACGTACTACTTCTTCTAGGTCAAAGTCGAAGTTATCAAGACGATCGTTCTTCAAATCGTGGAAGACAACAGCACCTACGCCTACATCGTGAGCTACTTGGTCTTGATCAGCTAAATCAGGGTTCTTTTCTTGGATTTGCTTCTTAGCAAGAGAAACAGCATCCTTTAATACTTGATCAAGGAATACTACGTTACCTTTTCTAGTTGATAACTTCTTACCGCCTTGAGTAATTAAACCAAATGGAACGTGGTGAATTTCATCAGCCCAGTCGTAGCCCATCTTTTTAAGTACAGTCTTCAATTCAACAAAGTGTTGTGCTTGTTCGTTACCAACAACGTAAAGCATCTTAACGAAGTTGTATTCCTTCATTCTCCATTCAGCAGCAGCCAAATCACGAGTTAAGTAAATCGAAGTACCGTCTGACTTAACGATAATTGCTGGGTTTTCATCTTCACCCATGTCAACAACTTGAACACCGCGAGATTCGTGCAAAAGACCTTTTTCCTTTAATTCATCAATTACAGGTTGCATCTTGTCGTTAAAGAATGCTTCACCATTGTATGAATCAAAAGTTACGCCCAATTCCTTGTAGATACGCTTAAAGTCTTTAAGTGAAACTTCACGGAACCATTTCCATAATTTAACAGCTTCTGGATCGCCATCTTCAAGCTTCTTGAACCATTCACGACCTTCATCATCGAGTTCAGGGTTAGTTTCTGCTTCTTTGTGGAATCTTACGTAGTAGTGGAAAAGACTCATGATTGGGTCTTTCTTAACGTCTTCTTCGTTACCCCAGTGCTTGTAAGCAGCGATCAACTTACCAAATTGTGTACCATAGTCACCAAGGTAGTTAATATTGATTGGAGTGTAACCAACTTTTTCCATAGTCTTAGCAATTGAGTTACCAATTACAGTTGAACGAAGGTGACCCATTGACATTGGCTTAGCAATGTTAGGAGAAGACATATCGATTGGAACATTACCTTCACCCAATTTTTGATCGCCGTAATGTTCTTTTTCAGCTAAAACATCTTTTAAAGTTGATGAAACTAACTTTTCATGGTCGATAGCAAAGTTAACGTAAGGGCCAACAGCTTGAATGCTTGCAAAATTGTCGCTGTTTAAGTTTTCAGCAATATCCTTAGCAATGATTGCAGGATTCTTGTGCATAGTCTTAGCCAAAATAAATGCTGGGAAAGCGTAGTCACCCATCTTAGCATTCTTTGGACGTTCAATTAATGCAGCAATTTTTTCTTTAGGCAAATCAACTTGACTTGAAACTAAATCAACTACTTCGTTTTTAAAGTCCATTTTCTTCCTCTTTTCAAACAAAAAAGCCTATTCCTATTTCTAGAAAGAGACGAGTTACTAACCCGCGGTACCACTCAGTTTGATACAAAGTATCCGCTTATTTAAATCATTATTTTAATCAGTTAAACACGCCTTCGTTATTCCCTGATATCCAACTTCCACCAACTTGGACTCGCTAAAAAAGGAAAAATAACTACTACTTTTAACCTACTAGCAAGAATGATTATAACAGGAATACCGTAAGCTTACCACCAATTTTCATTAAAATCATTAATGGTTCTTGATAACTACCTTAGTTCCATTAGGAATATTATCCATGATCCATTTAGAATCAGGTACACTTAAACGAACACAGCCGTGTGAGCCTTGAGTTCTGCCTAATTTAGATGCTTCTTTTAAATTATAGCTGCCATCGCCTTTAGTAGGCACAGAGTGGAACAAGTAAACATTATCAGGACTCCAGCTAGTCCAATTGTTAGCTCCTTCATTTAAGTTATAGTTAAAGAAACTGTCGCCTCGGCCGCCTTCAATCGTATAAGTACCAGTTGGCGTTAAAGACTTACCTTTTTTGAAAATGCCAGCTGTAGACAGCATAGTGTAAATTACCTTGCCTTTTCTTAACAAGTAAGTACGATTACCTTCAAGTGACACACGTAAGGTTAAATCTTTTTCTGTAGGACTAATCTTAGGGTGCTTCTTAGTCTCACTCTTCTTATTCCATGTACCTTCTTTTCTTAAGTCTTTAGGATCCTTGTATGGACGGAAAATCTCAGTATTTGGTTTAGCAGTTTTCTTAGTTTTTTTCTTTGATTTTGTAGTCTTGCTTTGCGTAGTAGCTGCTTCTTGTGAGACATCGGATTTTGGTGCACAAACCTTAGCCAAACCGATGATTGCACCAAATGCTAGTACAATACTCGCTACTCCAATAATAATGTTTTTCTTCATAAATATGTTAATCTTCTTTTTTCAAAATAATTATCACTATTATAGTTAATGCTTTGCGTATATCAAAGCATAACGCTAAAAAACATCCCTTCACGGGATGCTTATTCTTACTATATAAAAGTTTAACATTTTTATGCTAATTCTGAATACTTTTTCATCAATTTAGGCAATACTTTAGAAACTTCTGTTGGTCTTACAACGTAGTTGTCTTTGTTGATTAAATCACCGGCTAAAGAATGGATGTAAACTGCTGCTAAAACAGTGTCCACGCTTGGTCCAAATTGGGCAATGAATCCGCCAATAATGCCAGCAAGCGTATCACCCATTCCACCAGTTGCCATACCTGGATTGCCTATTGGGTTAACGAAAATTTGACCTTTGCCATCATAGATATGAGTGTGGTTGGATTTTAAAACTAGCATAGCATTACTATCAGGGATCAATTGATTTAAAGCACCAATATTAGCACTATCTGTTTGAAATGGGATACGGATTTGACTAAGTCTTTGCCATTCCATTTGGTGAGGCGTAAGAATCAAATGACCTGCATTAGTCGGCAAAAGCGACTTATCTTCACTGATTAAATCTAAGGCACTTGCATCTAAGACGACTGTTTGCTTTTCTGAAGTACATCTTCTTAGAATAACCATAATTTGCTTAGCTAAATCTGACATTCCAAGACCAGGTCCGCAAACTACAACGTCCATGTTCTTAATCAAATCAGCTAGTTTAGCATCCCGCCAATCAATAAACATTGCTTCAGGTAAACGTGCATGAAGCGCAGTCAAATTAACGGGGTGAGTTGCTACAGCGGTAAGACCTGCACCACTGTTTACTGCTCCTGAAGTCGACATAATAATGGCGCCACCATAGTTTTCACTACCGCCAATCAAAAGAATTCGACCATAATTGCCTTTATGCGTATCGCTTGATCTCTTCTTAATAACTTTCTTTAATATCGCTTCAGTAATTTCCGTCATTTTATCTGCCTCCGAAAATCCAGCGCCAAATTCTTACAAAGAAGTTTACTTTGCCATTAGCTGATAAAGCCTTGGCCTTAACATTCATACCATTAGGGTTAGACAAAGAAACAATCTTTTCACTGCCAGACTTAAATTGGTAATTGCCAATTGTTTGATCCTTAGTAATTGGAGCTTCGATTGTCTTTTTATCTAAGCTTGCTACTAGTGTCTTGCCATCTGCAGGATCCCAAATAGTAGTTCTATCCTTTAAGCCCAAGTTAGTAGTAGCATTATCACCATCAGTAACCTTGATTGATTTAGCACCATTCATTTGACTGCCTGCAGTCATAGTAACTGGACGATACTTGTTAAAGATAAAGTTCATCAACTTTTTGGTTTGAATGAAACGTGATGGATCAGTGCCGTCCTGGTGACGTGCACCCATAACTACGGTGATTAAGCGTGCACCACTATGTTCAACAGTACCGATAAAACATGCACCTGCCGCATCAGTAGTACCGGTCTTTAAACCATCAACTGGGTAAGCCTTGTCGTATTGAGAAAGACCCTTAAGCATCCAGTTGAAGTTAGCCATCTTTGTGGTCTTATTGCCATCTTTAAAATCTAAGTGAGCAAGCTTAGTTGTATCTAAGACTTCTGGGAAGTCCTTAATCAAATTTTGACCGACAATAGCCATGTCTTTAGCTGACATAGTATTTTCAGCGTTTTTGTTAACGCCAGGGTAAGCATCCTTACCTAAATTACCGTTAGGTAAACCACAAGCGGTGTAAATCTTGGCATCTTCAATGCCCCACTTCTTAACTTGCTGACGCATTTGATTAATGAAAGCTTTTTGTGAACCAGCAATAGTTTGACCCAAAAGCATTGCGGCACCATTGGCTGATTCAATTAATGTAGCTTGGTAAAGTTGTCTAATAGTGTAAGAATGACCCATTTTAAGTGGAACATTTGAGTATTCTGCGTTATTAGCAACCTTTACGATTGGGGCAGTTGGCTTTACCTTTTGATCCCATGACAACTTTTTATCCTTGATTGCTTGTAAAGTTAAATAAACAGTTACTAATTTAGTCATTGAAGCAATTGGCAAAGTTTTAGCTGCATTTTTTGCATATAAAATTTGTCCAGAATTACTGTCGATTGCAATGGCAGATTTAACATTTAAATTAAGTTGATCAGCTTGGTAGCTGCTAGTATTATCTGCATGAACCGGTGTAGTAAAAACTGCACTACATGAAATCAATGAAACTGCAGCAACAAAGCTAATAAAAGCTCGTTTTATCTTCTTATTACTAAAAAACATGAAATTCCATCCTTTTGCATAATAAAGTATATTTATGCTTACATTTTACCAAATATTTGGTATTATAATTCATGTACATGAGAAAAATGCCCGCTTGGCGGAATTGGCAGACGCGCAGCGTTCAGGTCGCTGTTCAGGTGACTGAGTGAAGGTTCGAATCCTTTAGCGGGCATCGAATTATACGAAATATGTTGATATATCAACATTAGATTTAATATTGTGCATCATTTGTGCAACAAAAAAATAAGCCACCCTAGAAATTTAATTCTAGAGTGGCTTTTAAAATAGATTTAGAGGAGGTGGTTTTTCACCTCTTTTTTATTTAATTTTACCTAATAATTTATTATTTTTATCTCTTGCAACAATATAACCATAACCTTTAGATCTAGGTTGTCTTAGCCATAATCTTTTAGGTCCTTGAAGAGTTGCATCAAACTTAATTATACTACCTTTCTTTAATAGTGCAATTGAAGGTGAATCAATATGAGGACTTTCATGAAGATGTAAATCTTCACCTAATGTGAAAGTACCACTTTTCTTCACCCATCCTGATTTTTTAGCAGTTGCTTTAGCCTTACCAGGATTAAAAAGCTTAATAGCATTTTCAGTAACACTAATTGATCCATCTACTTTATAACCAAGTAAATTATCAGTGTATTGCCATAAGTCTACATAGTTAGCACTTGGAAAGTAATTGAAATCTGGTTTCTTATCTGCGGCTTTTCCGTTTGATAATGGATAAGAAGCTAACCAGAAAAAGTCCATGTATGGCTTAATCTTTTTTAAATCAAAGTTTGGTAATAAATATTTATAAGTGTAAAAGCCAGTCTTATAACCGGCCTTCTTAACTTCTTTCAAAAATGCAATTATTGAACTAGTAGGCATATTAGCTACTTCAGCATCAAGAATCATTAGAGCACCTTTTTGAAGGTTAACTACTTTCTTTGTATTAGCAATAAAACATTTAGCTTCAGAAGCCGCTTTAGCATCATTATGGAATTGACCAAAATGATAGAAAGCAAAACCTTTAACACCACCTGTAGCCGCACGATTAATCAATTGATTAGCAACCGGATTTACATAATTGGTGTTTTCAGTAATTTTAACAATTGCATATTTAGCACCAATCTTCTTGTAATCTGATGCTGTTAAGCTAGATTGATAGCTAGCTAAGTCAATTACAATTTCTCTACTCATTTTATTTATCCTCCGTATGCCGTTCATTAACTGCATTCTCAATAAAACCTGCAGCTACATTAGGATTTTCTGCTACTGTTTTAGCGACTTCACCCTTTTTACCATCAAGAGCAGTTCTTAAATCTTCAGTAGCTTCAGTCTTTTTCTCTTTTCCTGATCCTTTAAGTGAATCATGTTGAGCAACAATCATGTTAGCTAAATCAGCGATATCTTCCATCGTGAGTGGCTTCTTCTCTTTATAAACCTTTTCAATCAATGAAATAATCATTGCAATCATCACAATAAAAACAGCCACTGTTGTGGCTACATCAAATACATTCAAGCTATTCATCTTTTTTCTCCTTTAATTTAAGTTTTGCTACCTGGTCTTTTAACTGTCGGTTTTGATCCCTTAACTTATCAATTTCATCTTCAGCAGATATCCATCTATTAAAGAAATCATCTGTATCACGTTTTTCTTTTTCATCCTTATGTTTTATGTACCACTGAAGTGCACCAATCAAGATGGAAAATATACTTCCAAGAGCGCCGGACGTGAAAATTAACATCCAGTCTGAATTTTGCACAACGGCACTCACCTACTCTCTTTTAGTTTTTTTATCACGTTCTTCCAATTTTTCTTCTAATTTCACATCAAGCTTATTCTTATGATTATTCTTATGATTAGATGCCGTATTATTATCAATAATATAGAAATTGATCAGTAACATGAAAATTAAAGTAATACTATAATCAAGCATGTGAATATTATGAAAAACAATACCATGTGCAAATTCTAGAAAGCCAGTAAAGCCTAAGAATCCACATGCTGAAAGAAGCCAAATAATATTAGCTTTAGATGAAAATTCTTTTTGAATTGCTACATAAATCAAGCCTAAACCAGTAAACAAAGCCCAAGAGCCTACAAAGTCGGAATTATAAAAAGGTGCCATGTTTGGTGGCCACGAATAATAATTATCACTAAAGATAAGAATTAATCCGTTACTAACCAGATAAGCACCCATAATAATATGCAAAAGATGATTAGTTAGCCTCGGCAGTAGCCTTTTTATCCTTTTCATATTTTTCACCTGTTGCTTCTTCATAGTAGCTTTCCGGTAAGGTGCCATTTGAAACACGTTCTGCTAATTTTTCTTTAGTAGTCCACCCCCATTTGTAATACTGCACTGCTCTTTCATAAACAGGAGTTGGATCAATTGGTTTAAAGTTAAATTTGAAGTTAAACATTATTCATTGTCCTCCTTAGTGCTTTCTACTTTAGGTTCTGTAGGTGTTGGGTCTTTGCTAAGGTTGTTAACTGCAGTTCCTAAATCTTGCAATGCTTGATTAAATTGAGTGCCTATTTGGTTGACCTGATTAATCAAGATGGTTGAAGTTTCATTTGATTGGTTGATTGATTCTTGAATAGCGTTGAATTGCTTATCCTTCAAAGCACTACTCTTATCTAACTTATCAACCCTCTTGTAAAGTTGGCTAAGTCCTTCTTTTGACTTGTCGTACCAGGTATTATTTACCCAGTCATAACAAGGATTAATTAAATCGGGTGATGGTAAAGTTAATGGATATGGGTAAGTACCAACTTTATCTATTTTAACCGGTACTCTTTCGCAATCAACTTCAGAATCGCTTCGGTATGCATACACGTAGTTGCTCAATAAGTCTTGAATCATATCTGCTTGATCTGAAGCTAGATGTAATTCAACATCTTTAACTTCGGTAGTTGTGTTGTTTGTTTCTTTAACCATTTCTTTTTCTCTCTTCCTTAGATAAATAAAAAGCAGAACATTCTAATGTTCTGCAAATAATTGTCTGTATAAAGCGTTGATATTTAATTTAGTTCGATTGGTACTGACAATTATAAAACCTCTTTCTTAGATCATTATGGTGGATAAATTTCGTAATACATTTTCTGTGGTGCTTTCTACTTAAAAAGCACGCCTAAAGGTGTGCTTGATTTTGAGATTAACCGATGAGGAAGAAAGCCCGCACACCGGGCCAGATGTCTGCCGCACCAGCGCGCCAGACATCATCACCAAAGCTGCCCGCACTCGCAAACTCAGACGCAGAATGGACATCTCTAAGCCACATTGCCCATCTATGTGTATTACGCTCATCGCTACTCATACGCATAAGTGGCAACTGTACATTATCATCGCCGATGTTGTACCAACCTCCATTCTTGTTATTGCCGTTAATTGTAGTGCCATAAATCATGATTTCATTCGGAATCATAACCTTCATATCACGCCATTCACCTTGATCTGGTGCGCCACTAGAGTCAACGTGAGTGGATACAATACCGCGCCATTTCATTAAGTTTGAACCAAAATCAGATTCTAACTTTTGCTGAATTGATGGGAAGTAAGTTTTATACATCTTCGACCCGGCAAAGCCGCCTTCGGTAGTATTAGTGTCGTTCATGAAGTGTGTAGTTTTACCATCACCTCGTAGCTCGGTACCATCAGCCATTTTTGAAAATCCTGTGGGCATCAAGAGCAAGTGGTTACCTAAAGGGATATTGTCATCGTTGCCATGCTTATAATTAATTGCTGCAATTACATAAGTTGAGCCGTTAATAGTGAAGTAGTCACCAATAAACATATCTTTAAAAGAGCCGTTTCTAATATTTGCAATGTGAGTAGCGGTTAATGCACCTAAACTTTGGCCGCGATAGATATTGTTGTGAGTAATTGCACCATCTGGAACGAGAGAGTAATACAGATCTCTCAATCTAGTTTTAGATTCTCCGTTTCCGGTGAACGTAAGTGCAAAATTATCATTGGTATCTGGTTTCCAATTTTCGTTTAAATCTTGAATTCTCATATTTGCCATTATTTTAATTTCCTTTCTTTAAGGTTATCTAACCTTTTTTTCTAACTTTGTTAATCTTTCATCCAAGCTTTGAATGCCGTTTTGAACAGCCTGAATCGTAGGGTTATTTTCAACAGATAATTTAGTAACATACGATTCAACCGCTAACTTGTTAATAGCATTTTCAAATACATCAGATAACATTCTAATTGTCTTACCAACACTTTCAGCATCGGCGGCTTGATTAGCCTTATTAAGGCTTTTATCAATTAAGATGTATTGAGTATCTGCGATCATTTCATTACTGTCATGAGCAGCTAAATTACCACCATCATGAGTTAGCAAATTGAGTGATCGCTTGTTAGCAATTACACCATTTTCGAATCTAATAGCATCTTCTTTGGCTTGTACTAAACCACGTTGGGCTACTGCAATTTGATCAGCATTTGATAAAGCTAAATTATTAACATCTCTAACTTTTTCTTTCGTTTCAAACGTATTTCTTAAATCACGTTCAATATCTAACACTTCATCTTCAATGGCTCTGAAGTTATCCCCGACCTGTTTAGAATCAGGGGCTTTACCTCTAACTGATAAAGTTTGATCAAAATCAACAATAGGCTTATTAGCAAATAATTGTTTACCATCGTGGCCTAATAGTTGATTCCCTTTAGAATCTTTAAGCGTTATTGGAACATAACCAACACTTAGAGCATTAATAATTTCATCTATGTCCTGTTGGTGTTCTCTTCGTGATTCTAATCCATCAGGATTAATATTGATTGTTACATTATCAGTATCACCAACCTGAACATAAACCATAATTCTAAACTCAAAGCTTGGATCACTTAAAGTAAGTCTTTCAGGTTCTTCGGCCAAAGAAAAAGCGATAGGATAGCTTACATTAGTGCCATTCTGTCGCCCTTCAATTTGAATACTTTGTAAATTAATATCTCTATTAAGTCTAGTACTTTCTTGAGTAAAAGATAACTCAATTCCTAGAATTCCTTGATCTGCTAATGATTTATCATCTTTAGCAAAAATAGGGATATGACCAATTGGATTAACGATTGATCCTTGATTCATTACATCATTTTCATTAGTTTTGCTTTCACTATAAGAAGCAGATGTAATTTCAAAGGTTCTTCCTCGTACTACTCCTTGAATAATTTGTAATCCTTTAGGTAGTAACTTTGTTCTACTGTATTTACTCATAAATTCCTCCTTTCTGCTTCAATCGTTTGAATAGTGCTTCCAGTAACCGGCGTAGCAACATAAGCGGACGGTTCAATATTTGTCTTACCCCAAATACCATATTGATATAATCGCTTGACAATTGTTGAATCATCTAGCCATTCTGCTTTAGCTACAGTTTGAGCAACCACAGTGCAAGCAGAACCAACATAAGCGTGAGCCGCTTCAGTTTTAGCCCACAAACGGTAGGTATAGCCCATGTTTGCCGGTAACCATGTATTTAATTCAAAAATTACCAGTTTCTGTTGAGACTTAGTTAACTCACCAGTCCAAGAAACAACATTCAATACACGCCGTGAACGATCAACACTAACTTCAGCCGGAATTTTCAAAGATCCGAAAATTTGCTTTAACCGTCTGATGGTTAGTGGTTGTGGTTTAAGTGTCCTGGTAAGAACCCTTTGCCTTCTTAGCTCTAAGCTGTCACCATATTCAGGCACAATACCATATTGATCTTCAAAAACTGAAATACCTTTTTCATCAGTTTTAGAAATAAATTCATTAAATAAAGTTCGATTGAGATCATCATCAAATTTACTCAATCCTTTGCCTTGAGCTTTTAGCAACTCCTCCATTTCATACACGCCGTTATAGTAATCAGGCATGTAATTGAGAAGTTCATCGGTTTTCATTAATTACGGTCACCTCCCCTAAAACAGGCAATTGAGATACTTGATTATCAAAAATTAAAGAAATATCTTTTTCAGCTCCATTTAAAATTGGTAAGTTTGCATTTGCTACACCTTCTATTTGCATGATTTTAGATAAAATCCGTGATCTAAAAATAGTCAATGTATAGCCTCTACCAGTTGTAGGGTTAATTGTGGCCCAATTTTGCCGTAATTCAATGAAGAACTTTGATAATACATTTTTTATTTGTTGCTCAATATTACTAGTAACATGCTGAGCATCTAAAAGAGCATTAATCTGCACATTTACAATTAATGTTTCTGCGGTGGTTACTGTCACTCTGTGATCAATTGGAGCTAATCCATAACCCTGAGTTTCTTTGTCTTCAGGATCAATTTCTTCTTTAACTTTTTTTATTAAAGTTGAACTAGCCGGCATCAAATCATTATTTAAAATCACTAACTTAACCGTTCCCGGTCCATTCCAAACTGGGTAAACCTGGGTAGCTCCTACATCGTGAATCTTACTAGTCATATCTAAGTAATCAGCAACATTACCACCATAAGCAACCCATGAATTAGTATTTAACAAACGATCTCTTAAATGATCATCACTTTCTTCATCCCTAGCTGGAATGGTGATTTCAATAATTTCAGCCCATGCTAAATTATCATTAGGGGTGACCGGTAATACTTGCCCTAAATAAGAATTAGCATATGTGCCAGCTTCTTCAGCTTGCATTTCAGCCGTTCCATCATCATTAGCCTTAATTACCGTATAAAAAATAGGCGATTCTGCAATACTTGCAAATCTATCACCTACTTCTACATTTATTGGATTACCATCATCATTATTAAATCTAGCCTTAACTTCTGTGTTAGTGGCTGCATATCTATTAGTACCATGTTCAACCGCTCTATAGTCCAAAAACTCACCTTGAGCGGTTTTAATATATGTTTCTCTAATAATATTTGCTAAAGATAAAGACTGTTGAGCAGATACCATAGCTGCAGGAGCTAAAGCATCAAAGATAATTGAACCTTCACGTTTGTCAATATCGTTAGGCACTTGATCAAGCATTAAATTTAACCAGTAATCATAATTTTGTGCTTCTAGTTCATTCGCTAATTCATTAGGATTCATCTACAATATCCACCTCACTTTCAAAGCCCACTCTTCCATAAACCGTGTTAGCATAGCCTTCAACTGTAATTGAATCACTGCTAGATTTTTCACATTTTGTAATATCAACGCTGGTAATCCGATCATCGGCTTCTAATGCTTCAACAGTCATTCTTTCTGCTTCAGATACAGCATAATCAATTGATTCTCCAATTAATTCAGGCAAATCATTGCCATACT
Organism: uncultured Lactobacillus sp.; assembly: GCF_902491705.1. Classification (GTDB taxonomy): domain Bacteria; phylum Bacillota; class Bacilli; order Lactobacillales; family Lactobacillaceae; genus Lactobacillus. The sequence continues at coordinate 47,805 of NZ_CABUIW010000002.1, forward strand.
GCTCATCATAAATTTGATAAACGAAACGTTCAGTTTTTAGAATTTTATCTGCAGCTTGTTTCATTGCATCAAGTTCATCAGTCATACTACGAATATGACCATTAGCCACCTTGAAGGTATAGGTGGGACTTTGGCCGTCTTCTTCATCGTCAATATCATCATCATCTAAATAAGCATCTTCCATCAATGCTCCAATGTTTAATTCTTTATCAGAATCCAAAGCCATCCTCACCTATCCTTTCAAATAAATAAAACTGTTGACCACCATCTTCACGGATCATGGTTACCTTGTCACCTTTTTCAAGTGAATTATCAAATTCAATATACATTGATTTCTTTTTAAACTCTAAATTAGCTTTCTTAATATCCGCTGCTTCGTGATGCCCGTGAAAAGTCATATCTGCAGAACCTTTCATAATGGCTTTACCTTGAAGTTTAAACTTACCAATATGTTTACCAAGAATAATAAAATCACTAGTTAAAACCATATTATTAGATAATTGAATCTTTAAAGGTGAAGTATTAATGACAGTTCCATAAACAACATCAGAATAGTCACTAGACTTGCCACCACGTTGCATTATTAACTCATAGAGCCGTTTACCTGCCATGATTGCCCCACTTTCATTGTTAACTCACATGTATAATCTTGGCCAAAGTTGTGGACTGCCTTCAGAATTGGACAGTCCTTAAACTTTTTCTTGTAGTCTTTGATGCTTACTGTCACATAGTTACCAGGAACTAAATCAGTTCGACCAATGCAAGTAATTTTTAATTGCTTATTAACCATATTGCGGTTTTTAAGCTCATTTTTAGCTTGTTGAATCATTTGAGCATCATTAGCTTTCTTTTTAGCATTAACTACCTTTTGAAGCTTGCCCCATTGCTTACTTGAAGGCATAGTAACAGTTTTTGAAGAAATCGTAGTAGTTTTAGGATCATCTGCACTAGTTTGAGTTTTTGATGTTTTTTTACTCTTTTTACTATCTTTTTTAACAACCTTTACAACATTGTAAGTATTATCAATATCAACCGAGTAATCGTAATCAGTAAGCCCCAACTTATCACCTACAACAATATCCAGCTTCTTATAAGGGAACTTCCTTAATTCAACAGTATCGTAATTATCAAAGATCAAATAATGTTTATGAGTATTCTTAGTAGTTGCACTCATTGCGCTCTTAATCATGTCAAAATACGTTTTACCATCATCAACTTCAGCCTTGCATTTATGACTAGATCCAGCCACAACTTTGGCTTTAATTCCGGCACGTTTTGAGACTTCTTTGAATCGTTCGCTCAATGTACCAGCTTTAAATACAATTGAATCTTCATTCTTTAAGTAACGGCTAGGACCATAGCATTTAACAGTAATGTTGTGGTTCTTATCAAAGCCATACTTAAAAACATAGCCATAAAAGATTTTCTTCTTTTTGTAAGAAAATGAAATGATATCTCCTGTATAAGGAATAATTGGCTTTTCATCAAATACTAGTTTGAAATCAAACTGAGATGCTGAAAAATTGGTGTCAATAGTCCATTTGATTGAATCATCAATTACAAGATCACTAATATCATAGCTTGCACGGCTTTTAGAATGAGTAAAGTGAGTTGATCTGCGTTTTAAAGTTAACTTGATAATATCAGTCATGATCTTTTCACCTCACTCATTTTTACCCAACCACGAGCTTTACCGTTAATGCCTACACAAACCGGATATTCACGACCTGGAACAATGTATAAAACTTCACGCTTAGCATTCTTTTCATACATTCCTGCTCCCTTGCCATAACTATCAGCATGTAACCGCCCATTAACTGAAACAGTTGAACCAACATTAATCTTTTTAGCTGGTTTTGAGCGTTTCTTTGCTGGCTTAGAACGTCCACGCTTTTTAGGATTCTTCTTTTTCTCGTAACTAAATTTACGATATTGCTTTAATTCCAAAGTGTAGGCATATTCATCAGCCCAGCCATTCTCTAAACCATATTCAAAACTAGCAATAGTCATCAACATTGAAATATCTGTTTTGGTAACCACGAATCTAACTTTATGGTTTTTGCTTTGCATTGATTTGATTTTCTTAACATAGGTAGCCTGCTTATGTGGGCTTTTAGTTGCTGTATAGTGAGCACCAACCGTAGGAAAAACAGAATTAATTGATACACCTACTAGCTTTAATTTACCAGGGATATTTACTTCACCTAAGTTAACAATAGTTTCAGAATGATCATCTGTTTCATATTTCAACTTAACATCTTTTGGATTCACTGGAATTTGAAGATTTTCACCAGTAGTTTGATCTTTTATATAAAATTCCAGGCCACTTCTATCAGGCATAATCATCACTTCCTAACTTAATGACTTATCGGCTTGTTCCATGATTTTTTCTTCAAGTCTATCTAATAAGACATCCGCATCTTCTTCAGGATTACCAGAACTGTTAATTACAATGGCACCTGGAGCAATAGTTACTTGACTAGAATTATTAGTGCCACCAGTGTAGTAATTACTATTTGTAGCACTATTAGGCCTAATTGAGCTTGAGCTTAAAGATCCTGAACTACTAATTGAACTATTCAATCCAGGATAAGCACTATTAATCATGGCTCTACTGCTTTGACTAATAAGCCCTCTTGTAGAATCCATACCAACAGCCATACCTTGACCAATAAAACTACCAACTTCTGCAAAAAGTCTTGATGGCGAGTGAATTTGAGCCGCTGCTCTTGCCGCCCTGTTAGCTTGAGCAACTAACTCATTAGCTGCGGCGGCAACTGCTCCAATCTGGGAGCGAATACCAGCGGCTAAACCAGCACCAATCATGGCACCAGCAGCTTGCATAGATCCAGCGGCGCTTCTAGCAGCAGCTATAGCTTGATTCAATGCACTACGAACAGCGGCGCTAATTTGTGCACCACCTGCTCTTGCAGCTGCAGCAGCTCTACTCATACCAGAACGAACAGCAGAAACTACACCGAACATATTAGGTCTTTGAACTTTAGGAGCAGGAATTGTTCTAAGTTTAGGCATCTTTGGTTGTGGTATTTTAGGAGTTTTAATCTTAGGTGCAGGCATAGTTTTGACTTTAGGCATTTTAGGTTGCGGCGCTTTAGGTGCTTTAACTTTTGGTGCTGAAATCTGTTTCTTAGAAATAGAACTAATTTGTTTATTAACAGAACTTAAATCAGCCTTAGCACCAATTTTGATCTTATGATTGCCACCCTTTGTGGCACTGCTCATTTTTTTGTTAATACCTGAGGTATCTACATCTGCTTTCATTTTTACTTTACTGTTACCGAAGGACTTTTTAGCATTATTAATTGCCGTGCTAAGTGTTTTCTCAGTAGTTGAAAAATCAAAAGGATGAAAGTTCTTTCTTGCATCTGAAAAAGCTTTACCAGCATCAGCAAAGTTTTTTCTAACACCAGAGAATGAAAAATCACCATTCTTAATGTCACTTAATGCAGCACCTAAACCTTTAGCAACAGAAACGACACCTTTAATAGCGTTTCCGGCAGCAAGAGCGCCACTAACAATATTTTTAAAGATATCTACAACCATTGATAAACCTAGTAATGCGCCAGTACCAGCAACTGCACCCAATGCTGTTACAAACTGTCTAATAGCAGGTAAAGCAGGAGCTAAAGCCTGTCCAATTTGACTAAAAGCCTGCCTTATTGGTGCAAATACTTGACCCAAATTACTAAAAGTTTGACCCAATACTTGACCAATATTGCTGAATGATTGTTGAACAGTATCTCTAAAGCCTAGGAAATTGCTCTTCCATGCCATTACTGCACCAGCAACTACTGCGGATATACCTAGAACAATTCCTGCAATTGGTAAGAAAGAACCGGATATAGCTGGTGCTAAAGAAGCAAAAGCTGTTTTAATGCCATTAACTTTAGCCAGCATATCACCTATACCAGCTCCGAATTTTGAACCACCTAGCATATCAGCAAAGTGAGTTGCGCTGCCAGCATTAGCACCATCTTTTAAAATAGAAAAGAAACCAGCTATATCATTTTTAGCTTGTCCAATACTTGAAAAAGCCTTAGGCAATTCTTTGATTCCACTAAAAGCTGTACCAAAGCCGCCTTTAATAGCACTTAATCCAGATGCGATATTAGAGATTGTTCCAGCTACAGAACTAGCTCCTTTTAATAAAGTTAATGCTCCAGCGAAACTAGCAATTGCTGTACCTACTGCCCTTATTTGACCAGGGCTCATTTTTGCTATTGCATTAGCAATATTAGTAATTATTAAACTAATTTCATTTAGCCCTTTACCAGATAAACTACCTAAAGTGTTAGCAAGTGAACCACCTACACCACTAAAAGCATTTTTAACATTGTTAATAGCATTGCCTATAGCAGTTATCATGTTTCTAAAGCCATCTATATTAAATGAGCTGGCAAAGCCGTTAGAGAAATTCTCTCTAAATTCATCAAACTTGTTTTGAGCATTTTGAATGAAATTAACTAAGTTGTCTCCTAATTTTTCACCGTCAATATTGCCGATCTTATCAGTAATGCCTTCAACGGCTTTAATACCAATTTTCCCGACTTTATCAAAAGCCGGTTGAAGTTTATTGGCTAATGTTTCTTTCAAACCATCCATTGCTTGACCAACTGTTTTGTACTGAGTAGCCATCTTAGAGAAGTTAGCATTGGTACCAGTTTTAGCAACAGCATTTAAGAAATCCTGAGTTTTAACTTTGCCATCCTGAATATCTTTAATAAGTTGTGTAGTACTTTCACCCATTGTTTTAGCAACGGCAGAGATACCGGCTGGAGTTTGTTCCAACATCAGCTTAAAATCTTGCCATTGAACTTTAGGCTTAGCTGCCATTTGTGTGGCTTGCTCACTTAAAGTTTTCATAGCTTGTTGAGGATTATCAGAAGCGGCTGCTAAACCACCAAAACCTTTAACTAGTTTGGCAGTATTCTTAGTACCAACTGCGGCTAACTGAGCATAAGTACTAGACATATCAGAAGCACTATAAATTGTCTGCTGTGCAAATTGTTGCATTTCAGTTTTAGCTTTATTGATCTCAGTATTTGAAGCACCTAATTGGTGCATGTTTCCTTCAAACGTTTGCCACGAAGTTGATGCTTCATTAAGTTCCCCCAGCATTGACCTAATACCAGAACCGGCTAAACCCATACCTTTACTAATCATGTTGCCTACCACAACACCACCAGCCATAGATTTGAACAAGCCACTACTTGATTTTTCAGCGCCACCAAACATATTTCCGCCTAGTGCACCTTTTAGCCTACTAAAACCGGACTGTGCTCTTGAAAGTCCATTTGCCAATTTATCTAATGGATTACTAAAAGCATCAACAACTCTAATCGTTGCACTTATTTCTGGCATATATTACCTCCTTTCTAGTTCTTACAAAAAAAGAGAGGCTAAGCCTCTCACATATCATTTCAATGTGTTATGACTTTGCCTCTCTTTTACTTTCTTCTCTTTCTTCCTTTTCTTGTTCTAGTCTTAATTCAATTGATGCAACAACTAATGTTTTTTCTCTTTCATTTAGATCTACCCATTGTTTTGGTGTCCAATGATACTCGTTAAGAACATAGTTATAAATTGAAAAATCACCAACTGAATTATTAATTAGTTTTTTGCTTCAGCAACTAAATCATTATCATTATTAGCATCAATACCTGAAAGTTCTAATACTTTTTCAGCTAATGCATTATATTCACCTGCTAAAAGCATTGCTTCGAGTGTACCTGCAGGATCACCATAGGTGCCATAGTGTTTTTGAAGTTCTTCATTCTTTAAATTGGGAAACACGACACTAGCTGCCATTAAATTATTTTCAAACTTATCTTGGTTTAAAACCTTTTGAGAAGTTCTAGTTGATTTATTGAATTGAATTTCTTTTGAATCATTTCTCAATTCACTTACTTCTTTTGCAGTTAAAGAGCGAATTTTAAAAGGTACTTTAAAACGCTTGATCTTTACTTCTTCTTCCTTTACAGGACTTTCAACATTAATAAAATCTTCTACATTAAAATTTTCAGCCATTTATTTTTCTCCTTACTGAATACCATCAAAAGGTTGTACTAAGTGGATACCTTCAAAAGTGAAATCTGCTGAAATATCCATAACGGTATCATCAGCCTTAAAATCAGCAATTGGAATTTCATCTAAGTTAACTTCATCAAGTTGAATAATTTGTTTACCAGCATGAGAAGTTGGGTCATCAATAGTAAAAGTAATTGTGAAATAAAGATCCCCTTCCTTCATGGTGTAAGGAATACCATATTTCAACCAGTTACTATTAATTACATATTGGCCTAAAGTACCGGTACCATCCACAGATGTGGTTTTATGCTTAGTCCAGTGATCGCCAAGAACTTGGACCTTTTCCTTGTTCTTTTTGATATTAATTTTTAATTCTTTACAATCAATTAGATTAATAACATTACCATCAATAGTAACGGTAACCTTAGCATCTTTTGATGAAATGGTATCTCTACCATGAAGAACTTGTTCTAAAGTTGTTGCCATTTATTTATCCTTTCTATCTAACTACCAAGTTAACGTAAAGCTTTTCCATTGCGTCAACTGGTGTTACATATAATTCCATTAATACGGCGTCTTTATCATTGCCTTGAGCCAAGCTTAAATCATTAGGATCAAAGTCGCGAATCATGTTTTGCGCTTCTAATCCGGACAAGTAGCTCACACGGTTGGCTTTAAATAAATCTCGGCCATATTCATTGTTTGAAACCTTACCTAAGAAACTAGTTTCAAATGTTTGAGTAGTATTAGTACAGATTTCATCAAGTGTTCTAATAATTCTGTTCTTGCTAAAGTCTTTAGGCTTAGTGCTGGTGTACTTAGTGAGTGAGTTAATATCTTGTTCAATCACTACTCGACTGCCAGCCCGTGTGGTAAACACAATTTGTCCAGCGTTTAAAGCTGCAATAGTCTTATCGTTGTTTAACTTTGGGCTAGCTTCTACAGCATCATCAAGTTGGGTATAAGTTAATGCTTGATCTGGTGTAGCACTAGCACTCATACCGGCAAAACGAGCAGTAGCAATATTAGGACTAATTACAGTGCCATCATTAAGTACATAACCGTTTAAAACAGTTGATACACCTTCATAGTTGTAAGCAACACCACTAGTATTAGGAACAACCGCACGTACTTTAATACCAACGTTTTCACGTAAAAGCTTGATTTGTTCAACTAACAACTTATGAATGTTGCTTGATTCCTCCCAACCTGCGGTAGTAGCTACAGCATAATATTCGTTTTCTAAGTAGTCATGCATGTCATCGACTACATTATTAGTACCATTAGTACCGCCTGTTAAAGTAACGTTTGTAGGGCTTTGAGTTAAGCCATTATAAATTGCGGTATATAGTGGATATTCTCCTTTGCTATTTAATTCACTAGTTACTTCTGCTGGGGTAGTACCAAAAGTAATATCAACGTAATCGTTGTGAATTTCCAATTGGTCTTCTTTAGTTAAACCTGCTTTAGCAATTGCATCGGCGTTTGCCTTTGGTAAAGTGATTTTTACTTGATCAACTTGCTTAGTGCCAAAGATAGTAGTTACGGTTACATCTTGAGTGTTTGCACCATCAGCCAAGGGACTAGGAACAAAACTAACACTAATGTTATTGCCCTGTTCACCTTCATATTTTGCGTTAACGGTATAAACACCTGTCTTAGTAGCAGTAGATTTAACGCCACCAGTAAAATCGTTTAAAAGCAATACCGTTTCGGCACCCTTTAAAGCTTCATAAACTGGAGCCAATACTTCATCAGTATTCTTGTGGCCGGTTAGCGCAGTAAAATCACTAGTAGCTTTTAATGCGATGATGCCATTCTTGCCCCAACCCAGAGGCTTGTTTTGGAACATCAATAAACGCCCCAAAGGTGTGGTTAATACCGGCTTGCCATCACCACGAACATTGATGTAAACACCCGGTCTTACTTTGTTTTGCATTCTCCAAGTTCCACCTGCCATTTATTACATACCTCCTTTAAAATCTTCAATTGCTTTCTTAGCTTCAGCAATTGTATAAGTTTTTTTGTCTTCCAACGCGGCATTGACCAATGCCATGTTGTTTGTTCCAGGGAATAAACCAGCCTGCTTAATTTGAGCCTTAGTGTACTCAACTTCAGTGCTATTCCCTGTTGTTTCCTTTTGTTCTTGCATTTAAATCTAAACTCCTTTGTTTTAATGAAAGATCTGGTTTATACATCCGTAAAACTAAATCAAATTCATATGTCAGCGTATGTTCATTAGTATCTATACTGAATTCACGATTTCTTAAATAAGCAAAGTCAGGCAATACAGTTAGATTGTCCATTAGCAGCGCTTCCATCTCATCTAATGCTTCATTAGCATTTTCTTCTGGTGGAAAATAAACAACTTGAAATGGTATTTTTCTAACTTCATAATCAAAAAGTTCTGGCTTTAGAGTTTTATTTCCTGCTCTGCCTATAAAAAAACACGGTTCATCAAACCCATCAGGTTGATTCTCCGTGTAAATTGTTGTATTCGGCGAGATACGAGCTAACTCATCCGCTATTCTTTCAATTATTGTCATGATAGTAAATCACTAAAAGCCCATAAGCCAGGTGTTATCAATTCAGGCAGTTGGGAGTTTATCGCATTCAAGGAATTCTTCATAAAGAATTGACCTGGTACCCAGTTCTTGTGGTTACGAGTTCTGTGGCCACTTTCAACATAGGAAGCATACTCGGTAGGATTGCTGACTTTAACAACCCAGCCGCCGCCGCTTACAGAAGGACCCTCAACAGTCCAAGCTTTGCGCAAAGTTCCAGTGTCAACAGGAGTATTATTCTTAAGTGTTTTAAGAGCTTGTACACCAATACGCTTAGTGCTTTGACCAATTTCTTCTTTGAGTTGGCCACTATTTATTCTTCCTTTAACACGACTAGCCCAAGATTGAAACTCTGCATCATCAACAGTTCCCAAACTCATGCTTTTTCATCCCTTACCATTGCTATTTCTTGATGTGAATAATAGCCAGAATATCCCTTACTAGAACGCTTATATTTAGTAGTTTTACCGTTTTGATCAGTAATATAAATAACCGCTCCAGCAGGAATATCAATACCATTACGAATCAATAATTTAGCATCTGCTTCATCAGTGCCAAAAATAGTTTGAGTACTTGCAGATTGCCCTTTAAGAATCACCTTGCAAGGCTCATCTTCCACAATTGTGGTTTCAACACTATTAGTAATGTGTTTTTTAGTCACTTTCTTAGTACCAGTGATCTTTACTTTATCCGTCCATAACAATGAAACTACCCTTTTTAAGCCTTCAAATTGGTTCATTCTGGTAACCTCCTGAAGTTATTTAAGATATTAGTGTAATTATCCGTAATAGGATTTAAACTCTGCAGAGCCATGTAAACATCACTCACAGGCCTAAAAGTTACACTAGTATCACCTTCATTAAGTGATTGAATGGTTGCAGAGTTATCTTTACCATAAAGAAATTCAGTTGTATTCATGGTTTGAAGTGTCATATTGACTACCACCATAGATAATTCTTTAGGCAATTCATCCACCGGAATATTACAGTAATTAGCAACATCATTCATGATCTTATTAACTGTAAAATCAATGATTTTATCATAATTAGGATTTTCTTTGTCGTTAGGAATTAATAATTTAACTTGATCAACAATGTGTTCTTTATCCATTCAATCACCGCTTTACTATTTTACTAAAGCTAACAAATCTGATTTCGTGATCTTACCGGTGTAATCAATATGGTGCTTATCTAAGTAGGCCTTGATTTCCTCAACAGTGTTAGCATCTGTAGGCTTTACATCAGCAGTATCGGTTTGCTTGCCAAACTTGGATGAATCTGATAAATCTTTAACACCAGTAGCATCACTAACAACAGCTTCATAACCCTTGGTCTTAGTGCTTAACATAAGAACATCATCATATGATTGTTCGTAGTAAAGGTAGTTACCTGAAGTAGATGCTGAAGGTTGGTCAAAACCAACGAATGAGTACTTTTCAGGTGCAATTTGAATACCATTTTCAATCAAGAACATATCAATTTGCTTAGCATCAGATTTCATCTTTGAACCAACAGTGAAATCAAAAGCAGTTTGCATTAAATCAGATGGAACAACATTAATGGTTACTTCGTCCAATGAGTGAACTGTACGAGTAATAGCTGAAGGATTGGAAATTACCACAATTCGATTCATAGCATCTGCACGCTTCAAGATTGAATTCATCTTTGGAGTTACATAAAGCATACGACCTTGAGCAGGGATACGAGCTTCATCGAAGTTGCTCATCATTTCATCAAACAATTTAAGAACGTTCTTTTCATCAATTGATTCAGTATGAATACCATCATCACCATCATAGTGAACCTTTTGTTGGTAAAGTTTTGAGAACATTTCACGATCCTTTTCAGGCATCTTAGAATCTAAGTTAAATTGGCGGGTAATATTTGCAATTGAAACCACCATGTTTGTTTCATCAATATCTGAAGGATCAACCAAAGTACTCCAGTAACGTTCGTTGGTTAATTCATATGAATCCCAATTATTGCTGTAGTTTACTTCTGGGGTTGTGATAGCTCTACGTGTACGGTCTTTACGTCCTGCAGTAATCTTTAAGCGTGGTACCTTAATATGTTTTGCCCCATCAAATTGAATTAATAAGTTTGATGGTGAATTCCAAAGAGCTGCACTATATAAGTGACCATCATAAAATCCTTGTTGTACCGCTTGTTGGTACTTGTCAGCATAATTAATAACTTCTGCCATTATTTACCTTCTCCTTTAAATACATTAATCATCTCTTGAACTTCATCAGGTTTATTAGGCTTGCCATTGGTTGGTTCATAGTTTTGCTTAGTGCCTTCATCGAACAAATAGGCATCAGTTTTCTTAATTGAACTAATCTGATTATCTAAACCAGTTAAATTACCATCTTTATCAAGTTTAATTTGATCCATATCCAAAAGGCCTTTGATGGCCTTAGTGTTACGAACATTAGACTTAATTAAAGCTTGATCAAGAGCGCTGTTAAGACGAATCTTCGATAATTTATTAGATAAATCAGTAGTATCTTTATCATATTTAGTTTGTAATTCCTTATATGAGTTAGATAATTCTTCATTATCCTTAGCATTCTTACGTAAATTCTTTAAATCTTTATCACGCTCTGCAATTTGAGCTTTTAACGATTCATTTTCTTGAACCATTTCGGCATTACTTGATTTAGCCTTTTCGATATCAGCACCGTTCATGCTCATAACCTTATCAATGACATCATCTTGTAAACCTAATTCTTTCAATTGATCTCTTTTCATAAAAATTCTCCTTACCTTTTACACGTTTTAATACGAGACCGCCCCTCACAAGGCATCCACTGCGAACAGTTTTACGTCTTAACGCAATAATTGGACAAAATAAAAAAGAACCGAAATCCAGTTCTTTTACTTAATTATTTAAATATATTTCCAAACATAGTTTTTATATGTTTTATGATATTTTCGGCCAAGAGCACAGTTTATAATTGCACTGTGATTAAATCCATTTCTTTCAGCTTCTTTAGTAGAAGCCCAAATTTTAATTAAATTCCCTTTTAAGTCATACTGTGCAATTGGTTTTGAAAGCCCATTATTTCTATTTACTATTTGAGCTTTTTCATTTGCTCTTTGAGTTCGTGTACCATAATTCACATTTTGCTTATGCGTAACCCATTCCAAGATAACTTAGGAGCTTGTAGCCTTTTAGCCTATGGCTTAGCTTCAATAAATTTCTTCTTGCTAAATGTTTTAGCACCAGTAGCCTTAGCCCATTCACTGTAAGTCATGTTCCGTGTCCATTTGCCTTTACCAGTAATTGGATCACGATACCACCGTGTTGGAATATCAGGCAAACCTTTCATGTAAGGAACTGTGGTGCATCTGCAGTAGGGATGCATCAAAGGATAATTAATGCCTTCTTTTTCATCCTTAAGATTAAATATACGTTCATCTAAGTGAGCACAAACATCACATGTATGAGTTTCTAATGTTGCTAAGTATTGATACTGCTTAATGTCTGAATCATTATAGAACTTTGCTGTAGCTTTTTCCGCGGCATGTCCCATTTCAGTGACAACTAAACGATGGATATTGGATTTAACCACTCCTTGAAACTTATCTCTTAGCATCCGCTCAACACGATTGTAAGAATATCCTAAAGCAACTGATCTAAACATTGTATCAGTTAGCACTTCAGGCATAACTTTGGTGTAGTTGTTCCAAATTCTTTTACTAAAATTACCGCCCTTCCAAGGTTGGTAAACAATATCTTTTAATTCTTGTTCATTAAAATGAGCGAAATTAACATCTAAGCCACCTACCACTAAATATTTGTTGTAATTTTCCAATAAGTAAGTATCTTCATACCGTTTAGCTAAACCAATAGCCATATTATCTTCTTCATTATCAGCATATTTAGCAGCTAATTCTTGATATTGTCTATATAATTCCTGAAGTCTAGCAATTCTAGTTTTATAGTAAGCAGAGTTTAATTCTTTTTCAAAGCCACCAGCTCTAGCCTTAGCTTCAAATTCTGCTAAAGTCATATCAAACTTAGAAGTATCAATGGAATTTAAATAATTAGCAGCTTCTTTTAATGATTGATTATTCTCATTAGCATATTTAGTAATCCAATTCTTGGATTCTCTAATGAACTCATTTTCAAGATCCTTAAGACGTGATCTCATAGCTACTTCATATTCAGCGGTTGAAGCCATTTCTTTTTGCTTAGCGAGTAAAGCTCTTTTCTTCCAATATTCTTGAGAGTTCATAATTAATCACTAAGCCTTTTTATTTGCCTGCTCTGATTTATCAGGAGTGGCTTTATCATCGCTTGAGTAATCTTCTTCATCAGGATTATCAAAGCTCTGAGAGGCTCTAAAACCGTCACTATTTTGGATATCTTCTTTTTGATCTTTAAGCTCTTGTTGCCAATCGTCAACAATCGGATTAGCTCTAGCAATTGCTTCTTTTGAAGTAAAGTTAGCAACTGTTGAAACCACTTGTGCTTGCGCTAATTTGTCTTCAACTCTAGTACGTTTCCAAGTTTGAGTAATCTTCCGGCCTTCAGGATCTTTCAAATTATAGAATCTCATAATTGCACGAACTAGATCGTTTAAAGAATTAGTGAAGTAAGCTTGTGTGTTACTTGCCTTTAATTCTAGGTTTGAATACAACATCTTAATAGCTGTACCACTTGCATTGGTGGTTTCAAACTTAGCAGGATCAATACCTTGGCCTTCAGTGAAGATATTTTCTCTAGTCAAATCTAACAATGTTTTACGAGCTTCAACCGGAATATCAATTGTTAACTTATCAACTCCAGATTTATCACCATTACCAGCATTGTTGAACTTAATAGCTCTGTACTTCTTCAAGTTATCCATGAAGGTATTAAGATCAGTATCACCATAATTGGTTAGAACTAAGATTACTTGCTGAACATCTGATACATCGTTTAAGAAACCAGAATAGATGTGATCATAAGCATCAATTAAACCTTTGTACTTAAATAAATCAGGCTGTTGATACTTATTCTTAGGGAATGGAATAAATGGCACACGTCCCATTTTATGATCATAAGTATTACTTTCACCAGCATCATAACCAGCTGTTACATCATAAGATGGAATTCTATTGAATGGTTCAATAACTGATTGATCATTAGCACTAGTTCTAAAGAACTGTGCTTGTTTGTCATTCCAATATTCATGAACCGTGAAATATTTACCACTATCAGTATCCAATTTACGATATGAACGAAGTAAACCACCCAGTTTATTATCAAGTGTCGTGTCATAGATTGGAGTAATTTGATCAGGATCAATCACACCATATCTAAAATTGCCTTGATCATCTACCCAGTAATGAAGCCAAGAAACACCAGCGTTACATGCATCCACAGTTAAACGATTGATAGCTAAATTATATTGGTCACCAAGAACAGTTTGAATTAACTGATTATCTTTTTCATTACCTACATCAATTTTCGGAGGAACAGTAGCAATATATCCGGCCTCCTGATCTACTAACAACTGATGCAAACTATTAGAAATTCTGTTATCAGCTCTTCGAAGGGGATCTTTCTTGCCACCATCTTCTTTAATTTTAGATTCGCCACGAGTACGAATAGTGATATCATTTTCATTTTTATAGTACTTAACAGAAGCATAATACCTTTGATTGAAAGCGTTTCGTTGGCTTTCTGTATTCTTGATTAAATCTTTTAAAGCTTTTAATTCCAAGGAACAAATCCCCCTTTCGCATTCTTTGAATAAATTGCATAACGTAAAGCATCAAGCCGGTCGTTATGTCTCACATCATTTTCTTTTAAAGGCTGTCCGGTATTTTCATCCCAGGCATATTGGTAAATTTCATTCATTAAACCTTGAGAGCAAGATTCAGCAATAAAGAATTTACCTTCGCGCATCTTCTGTGCAACACATTCAATACCAGGCAATACATTCTTGTTGGCATTGATACAGTTGATACCTGCAGCTTGAAACTCATTAACATTATCAGGACGTGCTGAATCAGCATAAAAAATAAGATTGCGTCCAAACTCATCTTGCAAGTTCTGTGCAATCTTGACCCAATAATTAATAAATTTATGCTTCTTTGTGTAATCTCTTAAAACATAAGTATTCCTTTGATCATCATCACCTAGTAATAGAATTGGATTAGGGTGTTCATAACCCCAGTCAACGCCACAGTAATAATGCAAGCCTTGAGGAATCTTATCATCATCAATAACCATCGTGTCTTTATTGAAATCCTGATAAACGATGCCTTCGCCTGTTACCCATAAGCCATTAATTGCTCTATCATAAAACATCCCTGAAGGTGTTTGAGCTTTTAAAGCTTCTACATATTCTGAACTTAAAAAAGTATTATCATCGATAGTAAAATTAAACGATTTGATATGAGCTTTTAGATCACTTGCTTTGTCAATATAATTAACCTTTAGCCAATGATTAGGATTGTCAGACCTTACGGATTGGTATCACAAATTATTCTTGACCCCTCATAACTGCAACGCTGTAATATCTCTTGAAAGACACTTTCAGTCGCTAACGAGCATTCATTTACATACGCTCCCATCGCTGTCAAACCACGAACACTATTTACGCCACGATCTGTCCCAGTATAGCTAGGAACTATCTCTACGTTCATCAAGTGAAAATGTCCGTGACGATCAGGCTTTAAATCAATACCAAATTGATTACGAATAGAAGAAATAACATTATTATAAATGGAATTGCTTGAAAATCCAGCCAAAATATATAATGGTTTTTTTATGTTATCTTTTTTGGCCAATTTTGCTATTCGTCTAATTTCCATAAGAAACAACCAGTTATCAATGAAAGTTTTACCTGATCTAACGGCTCCATTCAGAATCATTAAACGCCAATCATCATGTAAATAGCTTTGAAATACAGTTTGTTGTTTTGCTGTAAAAATATCTGATAATACCAATCTTAATCACCTTCTTCCAATAAAAAAGACGTTCATTGAACGTCAATTTTTAATTTATTTAAATTTCCAAATATATTTACCAGCCGTTTTTTGCTTACCCTTACAACACCTAGCAATATTACTATTATCTATTTTAAGCTTGTGTTTTACTTCTCGCATACTAGGCCATTCTTTAATGAAATCACCATTAAGATCAAATTGCAAAACTGGTTTAGACATTTTAGCACCATTTATTCGACCATATTTTTTGCCAATTTTTCCAGTATGTTCTTTTATTTTTTTATGCCATTCTGGATTTCGACCTCTGGTTTGAATTGCTCTATCCATACACGTACCATAATTAGTGTTGTACTTATATGAACACCATTCTAAATTTAATACCGCATTATTCTGTTTGTTTTCATCAATATGATTAATACATGGTAGTTTTTTGAGATTTGGTAAAAACGCCTGTGCAACTAGACGATGAATATGAAGTGGTTTACGATTCGTTTCTTTATATAAAAGAACTTCAAAGTATCCACTGCCATCAATCATTTGTTTTAATATTCTGCCTTTATATAGGCGCTTTCTTCCAATACTATCAGTAATAGTCCTATCTAAGCTTCTTATTCTGCCAAGATTAGAGACTTGATAAAAGCCCTCATAGCCTTGAATATCTTTCCATATTTCTATATTATTAATCATGTGATTATAACCTTTATATGATTACCATGCTCTAGAGTGTTACCAGCACTGCTAGAGCTTTTTGTTTACAACGATATTATATCATCGAACCGAAGCAAATTATTGATATATCAACTTTTCTTTTTGCTTTCTTTGTCACTTTCCTTTGTTAAGGTATCCAGCATCTTATCAAGTAGCTGCTCCATATCTTGCCCATTGTCTTCCATTGCTTTAGCTCTAGCTTCAGCAACACGAGCATCAGCATTAGCTTTACGAATTCTAGCAGCATCTAATTCTGGAGTACCATTATCTGATAACAAATTAGCGTGTTTTAAAACGGTTTGAATAGCTTGAAGCTTAACCATCGCTGGTGTTTTAGAATGATTAATTAATTGAGATAAACTAGCCACCGCATCAGGCAATAAATGATTTAAAGCATAGATTGAATAATCAATTCTAGCTTGTTGAAATTCTTCGTTATTTTTCCAGTTCTCAATAGTATTAATATGACAATCAATTTCTTGTGAAATAGATTTTAAAGTAGCACCTTCGAAAAGCCGAATTACCGCTATTTTCTTCTTTTTTGTAAGTCTATCAAAAGCCGAATCTTTACCAGCTTTTATTATACTTTTCACATTATCTCACCCCCGCCTTTAGAGTAAATAAAAAAGCCAGCTTTGCTGACTTAAAAATATTTAAACCTAGGATGGACTTGCACCATCATCGCTGACTGTTTTTTTCTAATTAAACTACTAGGCCCTTAATTCCGTATTAAGAATTAAATGGTAGTTAAAGGATTTGCACCTATGAAGCCTTACGGCAACAGTTTTACAGACTGCTAGCTTTGACTGCTTGCATAAACTACCAGGTATAGGACACATCGGAATCGAACCGATAAGAGAATCATTGGGCATTTAATTCTCACGCAGTGATCACCATATGTCCAGCTCACCATTGGCTGGCTGTGTCCTGGAATGGTGTGCCATAAGCACACCAACAATGTTTACGCTCTGCTGCTCGCCTCAGTACCGTAAAAACGGGAGGGTCGTCGCAAGCTATGCACAAGGCTGGACTTACACCAGCACCACCGCAACTAAAAGTCGGACGTGTCTTTTTACTCACTTGAGTTTTCATGTGCGCCACTGAATATTTAAAACGAAGGTGCAACTTATTTAATGACGCTTGCTAACGTCACTAAGGATGATACAGGATTTCCACCTGCCCCGTGTACACATCGGTTATAGTCAAAAGAACTTCAATTCGTTACTAAAAAATATTCGTACAAATATCATCCTTGAAGAAAAATAAATTGTTATTTATCGAAATCTTTGGGGAGGTATTTCCTTAATTTTTTCGACAATAATATAATAACGTGATTTCACTCCGTACAGAATACGTACTTAATTCGTACATCGTACATCTGTCCAAATTCCGTCAAGCGTACGCAAGTAATCTTATGACTTTATCACAATGATTTTTTATCTGCCATCCTTCAAAAGAATAGGCAAAAGTAAGTAATGCTCTTTTTCTATAAGCCGCAAAGGAGGTATGTTCTCTATAAACAAGTGGTTGAATATCAACCCATCTTTGACGCTTAATGTATAAGCCTATTAATATTTTTTGAGAAACAGGATCCACACCATGATATAGAGCATCATGGACTGATTTAACAACGTTCTGTGCATCTAAGCCGTTAATTAACTTAGTTTCAATACCATTAGCTTTACTTGAACTGTAATTCTCTTCAAAACTAGGTGATGACAAATCAACCATTCGGCTACCACTCATAAGAACAATTCTTTCTAGATCATCTTTGAAAAAGTTGCTTACATTATCATACGTTTTAACAGCATCAATTTTAGGTACTAACTCCACATAATCACTCCATATTTATATATCTAAATATTCCTTGATTGCTTTTGAAGCTATAACTGAAATAGGTTCATTAATCTTTTTACAATATTTAGCCAATTCATCAAAAACTGGCGTATCAATTATAATTTTCATTTCATCATCCTTTCCATGCTTCATTCAGCCATGAATCAATACCATGTTTAACATACACAATAGATCTTCTAATAGCATATGTGCAGTCATCAGGCAAATCGCCCCAATAAAAAGATACTTCTGAAATTTCATAGCCCAATTTAGGGATTAAATCAAAGATAGTTTTGGAATTAAAGCTATTAGAAATTTTTGCAATTCTAGTCATGCCCTTAACATAAGTAGTATAAAAATTTGGTTGACCATCTTTAGTTAATTTATATTTAAAGAGAGGCTTATATGTTAAACCGTAAAATTCTTTAACGCGTTGTACAACCGGTTGCCTTACACGTAGCTTCTCATAAATCACATGTGCAGGATAGCCATATTCCAGCAGTCTTTTAATCTTCAAATCAGTATCATCTGGTTCAAAAATCTTAACATCTCTTTGATCAATCGCTAATAAATTTCGTGCCTTAATTAAATTAGGATCATTTTCAGGAGTTTTACTAATTGAACCATATTGAAGTTCAGCCTTACGAATATAAATTAATGCCTGTTGATATTTAGTTAAAGCCATATCCTATACCTTTACTAATTTCCATAAATAACCATAGGAATAAAAGTTTGTGCTACTAATCTTTGAATTTCAACATCTTTACTGTTCCTATTTCCGTCATACAAGCAAACATGTAAATACCCATGTTGATTCAAGCGCGGTTTTAAAATTTGTTCTTTCTTATTAGCATAAGTAAAACCGTTCCATCTTTTACGAGACAAACTCTTTATTCTTCCTAGATTAGATACTTGATATTTTCCTTCGTATCCAACAATATCTTTCCAAATCTCATCCATTAATTTTCACCTCTATAATCATCATATCCGTATCCAACTAATGAACCATCCACAATCATTAATGCATCTTTAACGCTTCGTGCAATTCCATGAATTACATTATGAGATTGAAGCATTTCATGAAAGCGTATTTGATCCGGTCTAGGTTTACCTGTTTTAGATTTAACCTCAATGTAAAACACTTGATTATCTACCCAACGCCAGCCATATAAATCAGGATGCCCCTGAGGCAATCCCGTATCAAAACATCTATGATCAATTGTTTGAACTTTGCCTACATTGGTTCTAAAAGCATTACATTTATGTTGAGATAGAGCCACCAGGATCTCTTTTTGAATTTCATGTTCTTCACTAGCCATTAAAGTACCACCTATTTCTTGATTAGCATCAGTATTTTTACTCTCTTCATTATCTGGAAGCAGTTCTGTTTGACTAGCTTCCAAATTAACCATTACTGATCCTTCACTTTTAAATTTATCTAGATTTTTCATATTTTTTACCTCAAAAATGTAAAGAATTGTAATGAACTGTAAGGTCCATAAACGTTGATATATCAACGTTTCTTTAGATTCTTACATCCTTACACTATTTTTCAACTTATTAATATAATACAGGTACTATAAATAAAAATATAATTCTTATATTTTTATTTATAGTGTAAGATGTAAGGTATCTTATATAATCCCTTGGGAGAGTAGGACTCAGCCCCCTTACAATCCTTACATTTTTCTCACATTTTCGCCCTAAGTCTTACTCCCCCAACAGTTTAGACCGTAAGAAATTTGGGCGTTTCCATGTTGCTTTATAGCCTTGAGCTTTATTCCATCTTTTTAAAGCCACGGATGGTTTTATTATTTACTGAGTCCCATCCGGGAGCGCCAACTTCAAAACCAGCATGAGACATAACATAGCGCATTGTTTTAACTTCTTTACCTTTAATTTCTCTGCCTAAACTAACCATTAAAGCTCTACGCATTTCTTGATTAGAGATGAATTTTTTATCTTTAAATTGTCCATCAAGTAGAACTTTGATTTCATCTTCAACTTCTGAAGTAGCAAGGAATTGTTGACGATTATGAGATAAAATTGCTTCTTGTTTTGGAGAAAGTTTAAATGGATCTTTAGTATGTTTCCATAAATAAACTGCTTCTCCCCAAACTTGATCAATTTCATCTTGTTTTAGCCCCTCAACAGGATGAACTTCTTGACGCTTGCTATCACATCTAATAGATAGAAACCTTCTATCCCCAGATTTATCTTTTAAGTGCTGCACTTCATTAGTAGTTCTTGCCATAACAAAGCCTTTGTTAAAAGTAAGAATGTATTTTCCATATGAAGGGCGGTATCTAAACACCTGCTCTGTAATAAATTTTTTAACTTCTTCAAAACTAGAACGGTTTGAAGCTGTCATTTCATCATCATTAACAATCAAAGCATTTTTAAGTTCTGCTTTATCATCCTTATCAGTAAATGAATTAAATTGATCAGTATAAAAGCCTTTAGGAGCAATTTCTCTTAAAAAAGTAGTTTTACCAATACCTTGGCCACCAACAAGATCAAGAACATAATCAAATTTTGTTAATGGATTATAGCCTTTGGCTACAGCACCCATGAACCATAATCTTACTGTTAATTTAGTTGCTTCAGATTCATCAGCACCAAGATATTTTTGCAAGAAATGATCCAATCTAGGTTTTTTATCCCATTTGGATAAGCATTTCTCAAAATAATCAATTACTGGATTATAAGAATTCGCTCTAGCAATTGAATCAATTACCTGACTAACTAAGTTAGGCTTAAAATTAATACCATATTCAGGATTTACTGAAATATATAGAACAATGTCATTAACAACACCATCATTAATTTGACCTTTTGGAAGTTCAATTTTTGGAATGCCTTGTTTAGTCAAATCCAAAGTAACTGTTTTAACTACATCAATTTCATTAGTAAATCTGTTATATCTAAGCACTCCTTTAAGATTCTTATCGTGTTGTAAAATCAAAGCTACATTTTTAGCACTTGTAGTTCTGATGGCATCTTTATCGGTTCGTTCAAAATCCAATTTAGGTTTTTGATTATTATTATTGATTTGTTGAACCTTTGTTTGATCAAGAGCTTTCAATTATATGTCTTCGCCTCATTTCCTTATCAAGCATACTTTCACAAGTTTTATAAACTTCATCATCATTTAACTTGCCTTCTGTATGCTCGTTAGCAATTATTGCAAGTTGATAAGCCTTGTTGGGGTCAATGCCCCGGTATAACAAACCTCCCATGAAACTGGCCAGTGCGTTATTTCTGCCACCAGTTTTACCTAGCCCATCAACAATCTTTTCGAATAATTGAGCGGTAGCAGATTTTTCACCTGAAGTGTAAGCACCGCTTAGATCATCATCAACCGGCTTAAATCCCTTCTGTTTTTCAAGAATTAGATCAATTAATCCTTGTGGCGGTTCTCTCATAGGTTCACGGTTTAGCCATTTATAGGATTTATCTCCTAGCATTGAAGGAGCTACTACAACATAGTTATTTTCATGAGCCTTAAGATCAACTGAAGGCAAGAATCCAATGTTTTGTTGAATCTTTAAATCTTTAGGCTTAGTAAAGAAGAAATGAAAGCCATTATGTGCTGTTCTCTCAGTGAGCGTATTCTTAAACCATTCATCATGATTAAGCACCTTGATAGACTTCATGCCATCCTTTTCACCGTGGCGGTCAACATCAATTACAAAGAATTTATCAGTTTTTAATGCAATATTTGCAGTTGGATATTTTTGCCAGATCTGCTTAATTTCATCGCCCTCAAGGGGCGGTTTATTTGCAAACTTGATCAGTGGGCGCTTATTACTTCCAATTGGTATTACGCTAAAACCATGTTCTGCATATGACAGAGCATAATTAACTAAGTTAGGATGCATATTAGAAATCCTCTTCTCTTACTTATCAAATGGCAACATATCATCAGTAATTTCAATATCACTGCCCGTATTACCTGCAAACGGGTCTTGTTTATCATCTACTTCGATCTTTTGAGGTTGTTCTGCTCTACTAAATTCATAGTTTCTATAAGGATGATCAGGATCCTTTTTGTTTGGTGTTTCTTTAATAGTCATCATTAAGACTTTACCCTTTGCAGGTGTTAAAGTGTCTTTCAAGTCTTCGTAAGCATCGGTTTCAGAATCATGGTTGAAGTCACTATCGGGAATAGGAGTACCAACCATTTCACCAATTACTTGCAGTATTGAAATTGATCTAGCAATAACAAATTGTGGCGTTGCCTTACCGGTTGAAGTTACTTGTGCAAGTGTTGGAAATACTGATTCAGTTTTGCCTTCATATTTACCTTCAATAACCATAAAACTTAACATCAAGAAATCACGATCATTAGTGGCATTGTGAGTTACACCATCAAGGCTAACTTTATAAGTGCCTGCTGGAATATTTTCAAAAGCGTTGTATTCCTTACCCTTTTTAGGATCAAAACCAGACTTCTTAACTTCATTTAATGCATCTAATAAACTCATTATTTATTCTCCTTGTTCTTTGCTTGTAATTTTTCTAAATCTTCTCTTTTAAACATTCCTCTACAACTTTCAAGTAGCTGCAGGATTCTATGATTAGTAATATTGGCTGGATCATACATAGTTCTTAATGCCTTAACTTCACGGAAATATGAGGCATTTTGACCGTCACCAATCTTCTTTGTTCTAATGACCACATCACAGTTTCCATTTACAATGTTGTAATATTTAGTTTTAAGTGATGGCTCATAAGTAGTAACCCCGGTATTTTCGTCAGTAATTGCCAGTTCACGACTGATATAAATCACATTGAGTGGCAATGCTTTTAAATCCATGACAAATTGTTGAAGTGCTGTATTAAACATTGCATAGCCCTTGCCGTATGGAATGTCAGATAATGCCTGAACACCAGCATCAATACAGATTGCTTGTTCGATTTGAATACATACGTCATCAATCACATCAATAACTATTGTTTTAAATCGTTGATTTTCAGGGCGTTTTGGATTCTCAACTTGTAAAGCAATTACAATATCATCTAGTTGCTTAATAACTGATTGTTTTAATCCACCATTTTCATTTCTTATATTTCTTAATTGAATTGATGGTGCAGTACCTTGTTTTGAATTTCCATCAGTGTTAAGAATTAGTGGATTAGGAAAAAAACTTGAAAAGTAACTCTTCCCTGTCATAGGGCTCCCCCAGATAAAGAAATTCTTAGGCTCAGATTTTGGACTTAGTTTTTCTACTTTAGGTAATTGAAACATTTAAATAACCTCACTTTCATATTGCCATTTAAATAAGAATTTATTAAAGTCTGTTACAAATTTTCTTTGTGTTAAATTTTTCTTTTCTCTTAATTGTCTAATTCGATTCATCCTTTTATTAGATAATTCCCTTTCTCTTCGCAATGTAATAACACCATCCTTTTTTATAACCGTGCAATTTTGCATAAGCTTGTAACTCTTTCATCGAATGAAGTTCATCAACTGATTTATTAGCTACTTTTTTCAACAAATCATTCTTGACAATTTCACGAATTGCATTTTGCCGTTCTTTAGTTGCTTCGACTAAATCAACATCACTTACTGGCTTAGCTTCATGAACTTTGATTGGCTTGCCACATATTGGACACTTACCGTCTTTAACTTCACTGGCTCTCACTACTGCAAAACAGTAATCACAAGTGACAATAGCCAAACCAGGATCAGTTAATAAAGCTTTGCTTTTCTGCTTGCCTGATTTAACAGCTTTCTTCCAGTCGCGGTCCTCATCTGGGTAACCAAACTTTTTAAAATTGTTAGCGTGGTCAATGATAATAGCTGTTTTGCCTTCACGTGGATTTAAGCACCTCATGGAGAACTGTAAGTAAAGTGCAAGCGACATTGTAGGTCGTGCCATAATTACGCAATCAACATTTGGCAAATCAACGCCTTCAGTAAACAAGTTCACGTTAACAAGTATTTTAATTTCTTGTTCTCGGAATTTTCGCACCGCTAGATCACGTTTTTCTTTTGGCGTAGTACCATCTACCTCAACCGCCGAAATCCCCTCAGAATTGAATTTTTTAGCTATTTTTATAGCTGAATCAATTGAGTAAGTATAAACAACTGCTTGCATCCCTGGCGCAATTCTTTTGTACTGCTTAACGATATGACCAAAAATTTTAGTATTCATCGCTTGCTGCATTGAGTCGTTGGTAAAATCACCCGTTGAGCCGCGTTTAAGCAATTTACTATCGAAGTCACCTGGTGGTTGAAAGTACTTAAATGGTGCTAGAAATCCTTTTTCAGTTAATTCATGGATCGATTGACCAACAATAATATCATCAGCAATCTGATCAAGTTGCATTCGTCCTGTTCGATGTGGCGTAGCTGTGAAAAGTAAAACTATAGCTTTAGGAAATTTATTTAAGATTTTTTGATAGCTTTTAGCTAAAGCTCTATGAGCTTCATCAACCAAAATCACATCAGGAACCGGTAATTTATCAACTCTTCTAGTTAGCGTTTGAACCATTCCGGCAGTTAATAAATTAGGATTTACGCCCTGCTCATTAAAAGTTTTAACAGCTTGGTCAAGAACTTCTTTACGATGAATCAAGAACATTACACGGTTATTATTTTCAGTTGTTCTTCTGGCAATTTCTGCCATTACAACAGTCTTACCAGTACGAGGGGGAGATTGAACAATAATTACTCTATGATGATTTTTCATTGAGCTAACAATTTTGCGAATCAAATTCTTTTGGTAAGTTCTTAGTTCATACATCTCTCTCGACCACCTCCTTCCATAGCTTAGCCACCATTTTAAAACTAGGGTAATTTTCTCTTTTAACTGCTCTCTTACCTAAATAACGAAGCTGTGCTTCAAAACTTTCATGGTGTCTATAAGCTAATCTATAGGTGATTCTTTTAGCTAAATGCTTATTATCGGCTTTAGCTGCACGATCAAACAATTTAGCTAAATCCTTATTTGAAAATCCTTTAAGCTTTACTTTCATAAAACACTCTCAATCTGCTTTAAATCTAAACGTATTGCTTCAAGATAATTCTTAATAATTACTGGATTACCTGATTTAGCTAATTCTTTTAATCCAAAAATCGCATCATTGACTGAATCTTCAATCATTTCTGCTTTAATCATTCGATGATCACCTTTCTTTTTCTTTCAAGATATGCACCCGGTATATCTTTACCTGCTTGTAAATCTGCTTTGATCTTCTTTTTATTAGCGTGTGGTTTAGGCTCTGGGTATGTTACGTAATCGATTGGAATTTTCATTACATTAGGTACCACTACGCTTTGAGGAGGATTCGATAATTTAAAATTGAAGTTATCGGTATGAATTGATTTATTGCCACTACTTTCAATTGCCAACTTTAAAAAGCCTTTTAAGTTATTACTTTGAGTTGTATAGTGCTTTTTTAATTTAGTTAGTTGTTCAATTTTTTTATCTAACCAATCAAGTTTCGATTCATCTTCATTGATCCAATTAGCAACAGAATCAAGCTTTTCATTTCTTGCATCTTCAAGACTTTCTAAAGTATCTGCTAAAGCTTCTGGTTCAATCTCCCCTGCTTCAGCCTTTTCTTTAATTCGTTCTACAGCGGTGTTTATTTCAAATACATTCATTATGAATTCCTTTCTGAAAGTTAATCTTTGGCGCGGTTAACTTTCTTTTTATCTTGACCACTACTTATGGCATCAGTAGTAGCCCATAATTTCATTTTGGTTTCTTCACTAAGTTCCATGTTTTCCTCCTAAAAGATCTGAAATACTAAATCCCAGAAGCTATAACTTAATAAACTGAATGTTGCGATCATCACACTAAGTAGAATTCCGCCAAAGACAGTTTCCCAATCTGGCAACTTTTTATTTAGCATTCCAATCAATATCCTTTCTATGTTCATTCATCCAAATAGCAGCTGGATATTCAAAGATAGTAATTTTGCCTCCACTTCCTGGATGAATATTGCTACACCAATCAGGCTCAAATGGATAAAGAATATTTGCTTTAACCCACGCAATACCGTGTGGTTTGGCGTATTTTTTAGCGAATTCTTTAATTCCAATTGTTCTTCCTATTAATGAATTTTCTGGAACATAACCACGTTCCTTCATAATTTGATCAACGGCGCTGGTTAATTCATCATTATTTATTGTTAATTGCATTTTTCTCACCTCTATTTTTGATACACTTGAATCATCTCAACTAAGGAGGTGATTTAGATGGATTTTTATGAGTGGGTTAATTCATTAGAAATTATTAATTCCCCAGAAGGAGATCTAGTAGGAGATATTCAACGTGATACTAAATTTCCTAAAGGAATTAAATCTTTCGAGCAATTATCCAATTACTTACCTGATGATGGAGCTGTTCAAGAAGCTGCTAAAAATCTTTTTGAGAGCTATTTAGCAGAAAAACACCATCATAAGTAACAGACTTGTCCCTATTTCTGTATTTGCGTTTTAATTCAAACCTTTTGTATAGTCCTACTGGAATTTGAGTTAAAACCTTTCTATCAATCAGTTCTTGAAGTAAATCTTCAGAACTGATTTTTTTAATGCTTTCAGTCATGGCTATCCTCCAAATAAACTTCACTCATCCCTAGAAGATCACACACATTTGCTAGAAGCTCATAATTAGAATCTTGTAAATCTCTAATTGTAAATTCTCTTTTATCTGTTTTAATTCCGTTATCTACGATGGTAGATACTCTGCCAAAAGTAGTACCCGGTTCATTTAATCGAACGAGCTGCTTTAATGCATCTCTAACATTTTCGTATTCAACCATATTTATTTTTTAACCTCTTTCTTAATTGCTTTGTACCCAGCTTCTGTGTAGAGCCATTGAGGAACTTCTTTATCTGAATAACGTGACTTGCTATTAGTCCACCGACCGTATTTATTTTGCCCAGGTTGTTCAGCTTTCAAGCCTAATTTATTGGCGGTTTTGCCTACCATCACTGCAGTAGTTCCAAGCTTTTTAGCAATGTCGCCGGCTGAATATTCTTTTTCCTTCATTACTGGAATGGTCATTTCACCAGTCAAAGTTTCAGCAGCTTTGGCTAATAGAGTTTGTTTAGAACTGTTTGAATCAGTAACCATAGCGATTTTATATAACATGTTTGCTCTACGAGTTGCTGAATTGTCTTTCATGATTTTTAGACGCTCTTGAGCAACAAGAGAAGGTTGGTTTTCTTTGATTGCTACTCGCATATTGAAATAGTTATCAACTAATTCATCGTAGATATCCCAAGCTTTGTCATCGTCTAAGATTTTTAAGAGCTTTGCATATCCACGCTCAGATAAAAGGTAAATGTTCTTTGCGTTACCCCATTGAGCTTTAGTAAAGCCATATGCAGAAAACACATCGTTCCGAACGATCTGTTTTAAATCAAGCAAATCAATGCCGTCTCTAAACCTTTTAATATTGCGATTAATTAACTCATTGATTTCTCTTACTGAACGTCCATGAATTACTGCAATATCTTTAGCAAGCATTGCTTTCTTACCTTTTCCAAATCCACCTTCAATTCCAGTGAAATGGATATTACCGATGGTTTCTTGACCGATAACTTTTAATGTTTCCATTTACTTTTCCTTTCTAAATTTTGAAATCACGAATGACTTTTAAAATGAACTGATTAGCTGCAGGATTACTTTTTCTTCCTGAAAGATAATCTGAAACTTCTTGTTTAGTCATTCCATACATCTTTGCGAGATCAGTAGATTTAATATCATTTTTCTTTAGATATTCTTTTACTAACTCTCTTCCTGGCAATGTAGATGGCATAAAATCACCTCTTACTTATAAAATTTATACAGTAAGTAGAAAAGTAATAAAAAGTATTGCATTTTTAACCCGATAGGATAAAATGAGTGTATAAGAAATAAAGCATTAATCGAGTCCCCACTCTTTAAATATGCTGTTTTCTTTATTACATTTTTTATTACTAATCAACTTACAGAAATTATATTAACCCTATTGGGTAAAATATGCAATAGATTTTATCCAATTTTGCTAATTAATTTTTGTGAAATTGGAGAAAATATTGATATGACAACATTTGAACGAATAAAACTTTTAGCCAAAAAGAAGGGATTATCTCTTCAAAAAGTGGCTGAAAACTCGGATATAGGAATTAATACTATTTATAAATGGAAAAATTATGATCCAAAAGGTACCGATTTATCAAAAGTTGCTACTACCCTACATACAACAACTGATTATTTACTTGGAAGAACTGATAACCCTAATCCCCCTTCGGATAATGATGCTCCTGGCATTGAGTGGAGTGATCTAGGCATGGCTTATGGTGGCAAGATCCCTAAAGATTTAAAAGGTATGTACAAAGCCATAGCTCAACAATACGTAAAAGACCACCCTGAATCTGTCAAGAAAGATGATGATGATTAATGGATCAAGTTATACGGTGGCTTATGAACTATTGTATGGATCATGGTATAGGTGTTGTTTATAGAAACGATTTACCAAAGGATGCTCCATCTGTAAGTTATCAAAATCCTAATTTAATTATTTTTAATGATCAGTATTATGAAGATATTGCTAAGCCTTTCATGTTAGCTCATGAAATCGGACATGTTATGAATGGTAATCCCGGATGTAATGGTTTAATCAATGGTATTGGTAAAGAAGAAAATATTGCTGATACATTTGCAATAAATCTATTTTTGGAATACTGCTCAGATCAAGACATTTGGTTTGATAATATTTATGATTTTGCCAAAGCTTTCGGCATTCCTAGTGATAAATATTATCTTTTAGAAAAAATGGTTAGTTAAAAAATTAGAGGTATATCATGGGACTATTTGATTGGTTAATAGGTAAAAAAGAAACTGGTACTAACGAAATTTCTCTTTCATCCAATAATAAAAATAGAGTTAAAAATGCTAACAGAAAGCAATTTACTTCCCTGCTTAAAAAATTTTATCAATCTCAAAATTATGAAAATATTCCTTATATTGAATCTGAAGAATCAGCTAAATTTGTATGGGAAAATTCTCAAGGTTCTATTTCTTTAGCAGTTCTAGTTCCAAAAGAATATATGGAAAATATAAAAATTAATAATGAAAACTATACATTTGGTGACATTGTTTTATTGTGGTGGTTAAGTTCGCGAAAAAATACATCAAATATTCCACATTACTTTGCTAGAAATTATGGAATTAATACTGAGGAAAGCATTAATAAAATGATTGACTATGGATTGCTCAACCAAAATAAAAAGCCAACTGAGGAAGGATTGTGTGTGATTAAAAAATATAATTCAATTATTAAAAAGCACAGATCTAAGAAGAGTTGGTCTGGAACTGGTCCGGTTAAATATGATTATTCCCCTACTTTAAAAGGTGAAGCAAAAAAGAAAGAAATGCTAAAACATGTTTTAAAACAATTTGATGATGAAATTCAATTTTATAAGGAATCTAAAATACATCATTTTCAATGGATGACAGCTAAAGACCCTTGCCCCGTGTGCAAGCGACTTCAAGAACAAAATACTGGATTAGGTAAAGGTATATACAGAACTAGTGACTATAGAAAAATCAGAAAATACATTCACTATGATTGTAGATGTACCACTACGCCTTATGATAAAAATTTGCCAGACATCTTATGATAGTAAGGTCCAACAACTGAAGACTTGAAAAGCTGATGTAGATATTATTTACAAGATAATTTGTTAGTTAGAAAGCGAAAAATAAAATGAAAAAAATTAATTTAACATCTTTCTATATTAGTACTAGCGATACTGCAAAAGTTAATTTTATTCCCACCAATAAAAATGAATTAACTAATACTAGTGCTAATCTCACTTTCTACATAACTGAAGAAGAAAAAGAAAAAATGGAGAAATTATCAGTTAATCAATTATATTGTGTAGCAAAAGCAAATAATTCCACGTTGATATCCTCCACAGTTGATATACCAGTTGAAAGTATTGGTTATAAGAACTTTTTAGAGCTTAGCTTCGTTTTTGATGTTCCTAATGAAATCGAAAATGAATTAGTAACCAATGTTAATGTTTCTATTTGGTACATAGATAAAGATATAACAAAAGAAAATCTAGAACCTAACTCTTTTGAAAAAATTTTTGATACTAATATTTTAGTTAGTGAGGTGGATTAATGAGTACCAACAAAAGCACCACGCTCCATATAGTTAAAGGCAATACCATAGACCAATCTTCTAATTTTAGAGATAATGGTAATGGAGGTGAACCACCTATGGATAAAGATAAGTATGTTACTCATGGAGAATTAGAATTTAGTAATGAAAAGATCCTTCATCATATGGATAATAGATTCTCTGAATTTGATCGCCACATGGATAAACGTTTTGCTGAAATGAATAGACATTTTGCTGAATTGAACAACAACATCAATGAAGTTAAAAATGTCGCTAATTTTGCCAACAAAAAAGTTGATTGGATTCTTGGAATATTAGCTTCAATTGTTGCCGGTATTGTGGTTGCTGCTATTACTAAATTATTAAATTAATTTGGTTCAAATACTGATGATTTTAAAAGCTGATATAGTTTTTTAGGAGGAAAAGAGATGGATTTTATTATTGGAATTATTGGGCTTGCATTTGTTGCTTCACTGATCTGGACTGTAGCCTTGTGGGTTAATAGCAGAAAAAGCGACAATAAGGAAAAGCTCAAAAAAGCACTAACAATTACAGGAGGTCTATTTGCTTTTGGAGTAGTTTTAAATATATTGTTTGCTCCAATTAGTAGGAATAATAGTTCAAGAAAAAGCAGCACTGCTAAGGTAACTAAGAAGTCTTCTTTTAGTGAGAAAAAACAAAGTAGTTCTTCTAATAACAAAAAAGAAGAAAGCCAAAAAAGTGATGGTTATACAGCAAAACAATTGAAAGTCATTAATAAACAGTTAGTTAAAGATTTAAGAGAAGATCAAGAATTTGCAACTGAAGGTAATAATAATTATGACTACGCAAATTATGTTTTAAAAATCAATTTAGAAAACAAAGCTGCAGCTAAAGTATGGGTAGATGGTAATTTTGATAGATTAAGTAATGAAGCTAAAACTGAAGTTGGTAAAAGAACAATTAAGTTAATTCAAACTTCAATTGTAAGTAGCGGTATTAATCTTTCGGCCGAAGATGAACAATTCGGTATTAGATTATCCGTATGGAATGGACCACAATTTGAAGGCCATTCAAAATTATTAAACTCATACGAATTTAAGTGGAAATAAAAACAAAAAAACTCACCTACTGCGCCAACAGTAAGTGAGTTGAAATGAGCTACGCCAATAGCTCAAAATAAATGTATTTGAATTAAAACAAAGCTATACTTGATAACTCTGCTCTCTTATTGTAGCAGACTATTAAGCATGCTCACAATAGGAGTTTTTTATTATGGCATCAATTAAGAAACGTGGAAAAACCTGGTATGTTAGATTTTCTAAAAGAATAAATCAATGGGATCCTAAAAAACAAGCTACTGTTTCTGTTTTAAAGCAAAAATCTAAAGGTGGATTTAAAACTAAAGCAGAAGCTCAAGCATATGGTGTAAAAATGGAAGCTGCTGATTTAAATGGAGTTGATGTTATTCAAGACCCTGTTTTCTCAGAATATTATCAAGACTGGTATGAAAACTTCAAATTTCCTTCACTCAGTCCATCTACCCAAAATAGATATAAAATAAATCATAAATTTATTCAAAACTACTTTAACGATACCAAAATAAAAAGCATTACTAGAAAACAATATCAAGATTTTATAAATAATTTTGCTAAAGATCATGCTTTAATTACCGTAAGAAAGTTGAACACATCCATTAGAGCTTGCATTAGTTATGCCATTGATGATGGTTTACTAAATCGAAATTTTACTAATCATATTTCAATTTCTGGTAATGAAGACCAAGAACGTCCAGTAAAATATTTAAATTTAAAAGAAATAAAAACTCTAGTAAAATCATGTAAGCAAGATTTAAAACCTGAACATACTACTAAATATTTAATTCTAGCAGCAATATATACTGGTGCTAGATTAGGTGAACTTTCTGCTCTCCAATGGTCTGATATTGATTTTAAGCATAAAACTATTTCAATTACTAAATCATGGAATCAAGATAGACGTGATATGCGTAAACCTAAAACTAAATCCTCTAATAGAGTTATTTCGGTTAATTCTTCTTTCTTAGAGCTTTTAAAATCACTCAAGGTAAATCATACTGAATTTGTTTTTGGAGTCCCTGATAGTGGTTTTCCACCCACAAGCAATGGTGTAAATAAAGTTCTTAAATCTGAACTTGCTAAAAATAATATACAGAAAACTAATTTCCACTTTCATAGTTTGCGTCATAGTCATGTTGCTTATCTTTTATCAGAAGGTGTAAATATTTACGCGATTTCAAAAAGACTAGGACATTCAAATATTGGTATTACTCTTCAAACTTATGCTTACTTATTAGATGAATTTAAAAATGAGCAAAACAATCTAATTTTAAAATCTTTATCTAAATTATAATGTGCAACTTTTGTGCAACAACTTTAAAATTTCTATGAATTATCAAGAACGCATTTATTGATTTATCAGTATTCTTAATTTCTAAAAGCTCTTAAAAATCCATAAAATATCCTTTAGCGGGCATAAGTTGAGTCTAGCAGGGATGCTAGGCTTTTTGTTTCCCTAAATATGTGCCTTCTGCGGTATAATTAAGGTATACGATAGCGTTTTAGAAACGAGGCTATTATTATGAAAAAAAGACTGACAAAATCAAGAAATAAAATTTTCGCTGGTGTTTTTGGCGGTATTGCCAATTACTTTGACCTTGATCCAGCTTGGGTAAGAATTATCGGTGCTGCTTTGATCATCTTTACCAGCGTAATTCCTGGTGTTGCTCTTTACATTATTGCTGCAATGGTAATGCCTGAGCCAGGTGAAGAAGCACCAAAAGCTGAAAAAAGTAAGACTGATTATCAAACTGGCCGTCCAAACACAATGGATGGTGAATTTACCAAGCCTGATAATCATGATGAAGAAAACAAAGACGAAGATACAAAATCTGACGACATACAAGATTAATGAATGAGACGACCGTTGGTCGTCTTTTTTTAGATTTCATTATTAATCCACAGCCACTAAAAAAGTTAATAATATGTGTGGATTTATCTCTTATTTACACTCAAAATGTTGATATATCAGCATTTCAAGCACTGTTTCACAAGTGAGATTTTTATAAATATTTATTTTTCAAAGATGTAAGCGGATAGTTGTCAAACTATTTGCTTACATTTTTGTTTCATTTGCTTATTTTTCATAAAAAAAGTTCAAATTGCGTAATTGATATAGTCCTACTTTACTAGACAGTACGGGCAATTTTTACCTTGTAAAGTATGCTTAACAGTTTGAATTAATTTACTAAAATGGCCGCAATCATTTGATCAAAAACTTGCTTTAACCTTTCCTTCAATCCGTCATTAATTATTGGAATATTTTTCAAATTAGCGATCACCTTTTCGCAATTTTCCTTAAAACTAACAGCTTTAGTGCCAATCATATTGATTAAATTAATTTGTGCATTACTTGGCATAAAGTTTTTCAAATCAAGACACAATTGCATGAAAATGAAATTATTAATATTTTGCTTTCTTGCCCTTGCAATACTTGATTCTTTTACCAACTCAATCGTTTCAATTAGCATTCGTAAGATATCAGTCTGCCCAATATTATCAAGCGATTCATTCTCACCCAGCGCTGCTTTTTCCACATTATTATTTTGAGTTTCTAGAAAAGATGGAATATTTGTCATAGTAGCGGGATAGCTCACGGGTTGTGGTTTTTGAACTTTACTATTAGCTTTTTTCATCTTTTCAATGCTAACCAACTGTAATAAGCCAAATAATTTCAAGAAATCGTCGTCCTCTTCTGGAATGACGGAAGCATCATATTTTTCAAATTTAAAATCTAATAGTTGTGACTTAGGACTTGTAGTGCCATACATTAAATCTTTTCGATATGCCCCAACAAACATATCTGCAATCTGAATTCCCATATTTTTCTTACTGTCAGCAGTTGTTAAGGTCAAATTGAAGTCGTAACCCTGCTC
Source organism: uncultured Lactobacillus sp. (assembly GCF_902491705.1). Classification (GTDB taxonomy): domain Bacteria; phylum Bacillota; class Bacilli; order Lactobacillales; family Lactobacillaceae; genus Lactobacillus. The sequence continues at coordinate 81,992 of NZ_CABUIW010000002.1, forward strand.
CTTAAATTTTTTCATCCAAATGTTCATCAAATATCGCGCAGCTACTGCAAAATCTGTCTCCTGCTTCAAATCGTCTCGAGCATCAATGATTATTTTGATATTTATTGGCTTTTGAACAGTTAACCTTCCAGTTGAAATTTCACTCATTAAGTGATGATAAATAGGCACAAGATAATTCTCCAGTCTAGTTACTGTATTAAGCTTGTCGCCGCCCTTATTGCTCATCAAGAAGAACCCAGGGCTAATCAATTGATTGCTACATTCATTGAAAAATTCTCGTCCAAGCTTTAGGGCTTCTTGATTCTGAGCATCAGAAGAATTAAAACTTTTTACTTCAATTCTCGGTTCAATATCTTTGTAGATTTCATGACGATAATTTGCAAAAGTCTTTTCTTTTATTGATCCAGGTAGCAGGTAAAAGCCAGTCAAAAAGCAGTTTGAATCGTTTAACCCATCAATATATGTACTTTCATCAACATAGATATAAATAGAATTAAATTCTTCATCCCTTGTAAGAATATTTTTGGCTAGTTGTTGGTAATAACCATTAGGAAGACTAATTTTTACATTTACCTTTTCTTTTAAAAGTTCTTTGGTGCATACGCTACTAGCTAAAAGTTTGTAATCATTCATGCATTTTCCTCCGTGATCAAACATATGATCTAAATTTGATTTAAGTATATCAAGTAATTTTATTTTTGCAAACATATGTTTTAAAAATATTTTATCAAATTCTTCGTGACAAATTAGATCACATGTTCTATAATTTTGAGCGAATATTCAGAACATATGGTTGATACACGTTGTGCTAGTTAAAAGGTAAAAAAATTAGTTCGCATAAATATGCGAACTAATTAACGATTACTTTATATATTTCATCTAAATTCCAGATAAATTTTGCATCTCTTGGTGCAGATCCAAAACACTCTTTGGAACATCATTATTATGACTTGAGATGTAGCCAGCTAATGCTTTGTCTAGTGCTAAAGCAACTTCTTGCATTGGCTTACCTGCATCCCTTCTGCCATAAGCTACTCTAAACATATCCATCAATTCAGGGTTCTTCTTAACCTCTTCATCGTGGTTAACAATTTCTTCGATTTTATCTCTAATAATTCTTTCTTCATCTTCAGCCATAATCATGACCTTCTTTCTACTTTCATTATACCTTTTAATTGTATTCGCTTACACTAATTATTACTAAAAAAGCGACTTAATTGTCGCTTTTGTTTTAACCAATATAAACATTTTTGAAATCGTAAGGTACTCCAGTAGGATTGAATGAAACGTTCTTTACACTAGTCTTAAGTAATTGTGGACTAGCAACTTGAACCAATGGAATAGTTCCCTGATCCTTCATCAATACCTTTTCAGCAGCTACTAATTTAGCCCAACGCTTAACCGGTTGATTTCCGTAAACATTTTCAGATTCGTCTAACAGTTTGTTATATTCATTGTTATTCCAACCATTGTTAAGGTAACTTGAACCTTTTTCAAAGACATCTAAGAAGTTGATTGGATCTCCAATAACTGCTTGCCAGCCTTTAATTGTAGCTTGATAGTTACCTGCAGTTTGACGTGAAATTAATTGAGTGTAAGGGATACTTTGAACTGAAACATCTACATTTGGCAAACGATCCAATTGACTTTGCAAGAATTCAACTGATTGTTTAGCAATATCATCATCACTTACAAGCAAGGTAACTTTAAGTGAATTAATTCCGGCTTCTTTGTATCCTTGACGTAACAAGCTCTTAGCCTTACTTAAATTGTAAGAAACTGCACTCTTAACATAAGCGTCATCTTCAAAAGGTGTGCCAGTCTTAGGATTATTACCCATTCCTGATGGAACAAAGCCCTTAGCTGGTACAGAACCATTCTTTAAAACATTATTAGCTAATTGATTACGGTTAATAGCGTAAGAAAATGCTTGACGAATTTTAAGATTCTTAAATGCTTTAACTTTGTTTTGGTTAAGTTCAAGACGGTTAATTCTTGAAGCTAATCTAGCATGGTAGCCAGCCTTATTCTTGTTAGAAGCTACTTGTTCACCAGAAAGAAGAGTTTCATCTGCTTTACCAGCTTGGAATAAGTTGTAACTAGTAGTTGTTGATTCACTAACTTGTTCATTAACGCGGCTCAACTTAACGTTTTTAGCATCCCAGTAGTTTTTATTCTTTACTAACGTCCAAACTTTGTTATTACCATTCCACTTCTTTAACACAAATGGTCCGGATGAAACAGTGTATTTAGCTTGAGTACCATAGTTCTTACCGTATTCTTGAACTACCTTTTGATTTTGTGGGAAGAATAATGGCCAAGCAAGTAATCTAGTGAAGTAACCTAATGGTCTAGTTAATTGAATTCGTAAATGATGATCAGAAACAGCTGTTACACCGAGGCTAGAAGGCTGCTTTTTACCATTATTGATAGCTTGGGCATTTTTAATTTGATACAGATAAAATGCCATTTGTGATTTAGTAGCTGGTGTTACAGTACGTCTATATGAATACACAAAGTCTTTAGCAGTTAATGGATCACCGTTTGACCATTTAGCATCTTTTCTTAAAGTAAAGTCATAAGTTTTACCGCCATCAGATACCTTAGCTTTAGTTGCTAAAGATAATTTAGGTTTATTGTTTTTGTCTAAGCGATATAATCCATCACCAGTATTAAGCAAAGCTTGAAAACTTGTTGTGTCTGTTGCTAAAGATGGATCTTGAGTTGATAATTGTGTCGTTTCTGACCAGTTTAAAACCTGCTTCTTATTAGCACTTGATGAAGATGAATTATTGCCACATGCAGCTAAGGTGATAGCAGAAAATAAAACTACACCAGCTCCCAAAATTTTCTTTGATATTCTCATTCTAATTACTCCTTCTCTTAGTAAATAAGTAATGAAAAAAAACGCCCTACTAGATCGAATTGATCTAATAGGGCGTCTTAACGCTGTACCACCTATTTTCGTGTTACCACCTTGGTTCGCATACGGCATAAAGCGATATGCTACCGCGATAATGGGCGGACCCAGAATTTGCTAAATATCACAAATTCGTGCTCAAAGGCCATTTTCAAAAATAAATCCAGCATTTCCTTTCACCACAATGGAAACTCTCTGAGGAAGGCTTTATTTTTTACTTTCCTTTTCATTGTTTAATTAGTTTTTAACGATGACTTAATATTAATATCACTCTTTCATAATGTCAATACTAAATATAAAAATTTTTCAATTATTTCAAATAGTGATCAAACCATCCTACTATTTCATCTAAACGTTTAATCCGATTAGCTGGGCGACCACTGCGTGACAATTCATGATTTTCACCATGAAAAAGACACATTCTAGCAGGTACTCCATGCCATAACAGTGCATTTAACATTTGCATCCCTTCTGGCAATGGACAACGATAATCTTGATCTGAGTTAATAAACAAAGTTGGTGTCGTCACTTTATCAGCATATTTCAAAGGTGAATGTTGCCAAAAAATTTCTGGATTTTTAGCTATTGTAGCCTTATTTTCAAAGAAATTATCAGCTGGTCCTATGTCTGATAAGAAACTATGTGAGAATTCACTTGCAATGCTTCGCTGACTGCATGCAGCGCTAAAGCGGTCAGTGTGTCCAATTATCCAATTAGTCATGAAGCCGCCATAAGAACCACCGGAAACACCTAATCTATTAGGATCTAATGCTGGAGTCTTGGCAAGAACTTGATCAGTAAACAGCATCAAATCTTGATAATCGTCTTCTCCCCAGTGCCCACTGATGTCAGCAAATTTATTACCTTGTCCATCGGAGCCATGAATATTAGTGAAAAACACAAAATATCCACGGCTAGCCAGCACCTGCATCTCATGATAAAAGACTTTGCCATACGCCGTCTTAGGGCCACCATGAATTTCTAATATTCCTGGATATTGTTTTCCTGGATCATAATCTTTGGGATACAAAATCCAACCATGTTGCTTAGAATTATGCGTTGCAGTATATACAATCTCTTTAGTTTGAGCGATATATTTTGGAGCTAATAATTCTTCATTTGGATCATCGACACTGTCAATTTCACCATTTTGAACATGATAAAGTTGTTGAGTTTGGTTAGCTGCCAAGCCAATGAAATAAAAGTCATTTTCATTAATAAAGGTAAAAGCGGTAATGCTTCCAGAGAATTTAAAATACGGCTTCACCTGTTGCCCATCAAAGACAAAAATTTCTGCATGATCAGTTATTGTCGAAACAAAATAGTATTTGCCTTGATAAACTTGGCTAACATTGCCTCTCCCCATCGCTTGATCGGTTCCAATCCAGCTACCTAATGAATGATCCCATTTAGCGACTAATTTTCGCAAGCTACCTTGTAACGCATAAAATTGAGGATTTTTATTCAATTTATGCGGATCATCGTTTCCAAATAAATATGGTTTGTGATTGAGACAAAACATCTCATTAAAAAATAGCGAAGTTGAAATATCAAAAGTTTCAGGAGAGAATATTTCTCTAACTTGTTTCGTTGCTAAATCCAGAACTTTTAATCCTGGAATAATTGCACGCTTGTGACGATACGAATCGCCAATCAAATACAATTTATCTTGATCCAAATAAAAGTCGTGAACGTTAAAGTATTTATCATCAATTAAATCTATTAATTTATCAGCTTGGAAATCATATTCAAAAATATGGTTACGCTTTTTATTAATTAAACCCAAGCCATTAAAATGAGACGGCAATTCATCAATAATGGTGTAATTTTCACTCGTTTCTTGAGCTAGAGATATTTTTCCTAGTAATAAAACTCTATTCTCGGATAAAACTGCGATTAAACTTACCGAGGCATCTACATTTAGGTGCTTTAATACTGTCGTCTTGCCAGTATTAAGATCAATCTTGGTCAAATCATTATTTTGGCAAAACAAGGCATGATCTTCATCGATTAAAACAAAATTAATCTCTTGATCACACTCAATTAATTTTTTAGGTTGATTATTCTCTAGGGTGTATAAAAACCATAAATAATTATTTTTAGTATGATCTGCCTGCACTTCGGTAAAAATCACACGTGAATTCAAACTTTTTAAATCGGTAATATTCCGCAAGTTCCATAAGTCCTGGCTAGTGATCTTTTCCATTTCTACACCATCCTTTTTAATCTCTCTTTAATTATATTGAGCATAGTTTAATCGATACAGTTCAATTTTGTCAAAAAAATAAGGAATAGATCCAAAATCTATTCCTTAATTCTAACTTTTAGTCTTTATTTCAAGTTGTTGTAATAGTCTTCATCTACTGGTTCATACCAAGTTGATTTAGCTTTATCTGTATCAGCCATGATTGAAAGGTGTGCAAACCATGAATCCTTAGCTGCACCATGCCAGTGTCTAGTGTTTGGTGCAACAACATAAACGTCACCTGGGGTCATCTTGTGAGCTGGCTTACCTTCTTCTTGTACCCAGCCTTCACCAGCAACACAAACTAAAGTTTGTGGAACTGTATGTTCATGCCAGTGGTTAATACAACCTGGTTCAAAAGTAACATTTGAAATACTGCAGTTAGCTTTGTTTGCAAGTGGGTTTAAGTAACTTTCGCCAGTAAAGTATTTTGCATAAGCTTCGTTTGGCTTACCAAAACCAAATGGACTGTTTTTTACTTCTTCTTCGTTCTTAGCCATATTATTATCCTTCTTTTTTATTTATTACTTATCATTTATTTCAATTAATATTCTATTCTCACAGTTACTATTTGGAAAATATTTATTATTACTAGCCAGCTATAACTTTTGCTTATGACAATGTTATAATTAAAGTCCTTGGCAGGGGCACTAAAGTCGATTTTATGTAAATCGGCTTTTTTCTCATTCTTTTTATGAAAGCGCTTTAATTATTATAAATTCTATGTTAAAGTAATGGATGTAAAGGATATATATGAATTGGAATAAACATTCTAATGTCTATTCCCAGATAAGGAGATGGCTTATTATGACAGCCACTATTGGAATTACTTTTTTAGCTCTTGAATTAATTGGCGTTTTTGTTTTAACAGCAATCACACCTGAAGATTAACGTGTAATAAATATACTTCCTATTATTTTCTACATGACCAGAAAAAGCCGGTAAATCTTATTTTAGATTTACCGACTTTTTTCTTTTCTATTAATCATTTCCGTTGCTAATTTCCTTAATATTCATTTTAGATATTGGAGCTTCACGCAAAAAGCCCAAAATATTCTGACGAACATCATAAGGAGAAAGGCGGTCACTATTATCAAGTAGTACTCTTACTACACCGATCATGCTATGAACAAATACTTGGACATTAATCATCATCGTAATTCGTTCTTTTTCAGTCATCTTTAAGTTACGTACGTCCGCTACTTGACTCATCCGCTTTAAGAATTCATCACAACCGGTTTTAAAGATTAAGTTATAGAAACGAATATCGCCATTATCAGACAATAATAATTGAATTTCTCTCTTGCGTTCAAAGCAAAATTCAATTGTATTTTTTGTGGAATTTAAAATAGTTTCTAACTGTTCTTGAAAAGGTATATTTAAATCAATGTCAGCTAACAATTTACGATCTTTTTCTACACTCTTCAAGTAATCTTCAATAAAACTATCTTCAGTGTCTTTAACTAAACAACTTACATCTGAATAATACTGATAAAAAGTTCTAGTACTTACACCAGCTGTTTGAATAATATCCTTAACTTTTAATTCATGGATACTTTTATGTTCTATACAAGTTAAAAGTGCAGCGGTCAGATTGTTCTTGGTATTTTGAACTCTAATATCTGCCAATTCGTTCCCCCATTCTATTCTCACCAAACAACTCTTTTAAACACTATTCAATTTCTCTCATCCCAATGTATTAAAACTATTATAACAAAAGTAAAAGAATATTTTACTTTTATATCAAATTTTTTCACTTTTTCAACCTTTATATACATTCATTGTTTTAACTATATTCACTTTTTATAATTTATGTATAAAGTAAGCAAATAAGGTGATATACATGTTTAACTTAAATAATAGTTACTCAATAGATGTAAAAGACAAGCAATTATTAAAACAGTTTGAACATCAATTGCTAGATCAAAATATTTACTACCCCTTCCATCCAATTAGACATATTAATTGTGAATTTATTCATTTCGTTAAAGGTTCAGGAAAAGATTTGTTAACTGATTTCGTTATGCATCCCCAATTGCGTGAGTCAATTTTCAACGAATTAGTCTATATTAGTTATCGCTATTTAGCTATAACTAAATATGATGTTGACGATTATTTCCTTAGAAAGAACCTCGTTAACTTAATTAATTTGTCTTACAACAGTAATATTATTGATGTTCCAACTTTCTTAAACAAAATCGATGAAGCTAATAAGATGAACTTTAATTAAAGCAACTAAAAAACATCTCATAACCACTACAGTTATGAGATGTTTTATTTTTTACTAATTATTTTTAGCCATGGATGTGAAATTTAACCAAAATATTTTCAATTCGACTACCCATAATCTTCTGGGCTAAATCAGTCTTAAGTGCCGCAAAACCATAAAAGATAATGCCGACACCAACAGATAAAATCACCAAAATCAAAGCCGAAATTCGATGATCTGGATTTAGGAACTTGCCTAACCCCATTTCTACCAATTTAACGACTATGAACATCCCGATTGAGAAAGCGGTGATCCCAACTAATCTACGACTAGTTCTATTTAAGTTGAAATCGTATTGTACTTCCAAATGTTTAAGTGATAAAAGCACAATTAACAATAAACCAAGATTAGTAGCAACTAAAGATCCATAGATCTTGAACAAAAAGATCATTGGAAATTGTAAGATTCCTTTTAAAATCAGGCCTAAAACTAAGTATTTAATTGCTAAGCCATTTTCTGACAAGCCTTGCAGAATCGCCATTAATACTGTGAACAAGCCCAAACTAATCGCAGTAAACGCAGATAAATATAGCACATCGCTACCAAGTGGATCTGGACCATAAAAGACAGTATAGATTGGCTTACTAATGGCTGCCATACCAAATGCAGCTGGGATCATGACGAACAGGAATAAATCCATCGTATTAGCAATCTGTTTAGAAATACTTCTATAGTCGCCTCTAGTATGTGCTGCAGATAAAAGTGGAATAGCAGTTACCGCCATTGCACTGGCCAAAGAAACGATAATCATGATCAACTTATTGGCATTTAAGCCAAACAAAGCATACCAGTCTTCAATCGTATCTGAACTTGCATGAACCAAGCTAGCAATCATTGGGTGGAAAGTATATTGGTCAACTAATGAGAATAAAGTAATTCCAGAATCAATGATGATAAATAATGGGATAGCTTGTTCAATAATTTCCGCAAATAATTGCGTTGTTGAAACTCGCAAGCGGTTATTAGAATTAGCAACTAAACTATCTAGCTGTTTTCTTCTAGAAAACAGGAACCAGATAAGTAATCCAATACCAAATGCGGCACCAACTGCAGCAGCCAAGTTAGATTGGATAACTGCGTGCACATATGAACCATGTTGCACTTGCATAATTACAAATGCTGTCAAAAGCATCCATACTACACGAGCAAACTGCTCCACAAATTGCGACATGGCACTTGGCATCATATCAGCGTAACCTTGGAAATATCCACGCATGATACTCAAAATCGGAATAATCAAAATGGCATAAGATAAGCTGCGCATAACCGCAACCTGCCTCGGGTCACTTTGACTACCATTTGATGCTAAAAGCGGCGAGGCAAAATACATAATCGCGGCTGATACCACACCCAAAATCGCCATCAAGATTAATCCCTTATGAAATAGCTTGCGCCCAATGCCATATTCATTTAAAGCATTGTACTTAGCTACCTGCTTGGCAATCGCACCGGGAATTCCCGCAGTCGAAATCAGGATAAAAATGGTATAGATATTATAGCTTCGAGCCGTTAAGGCATTGGCAATATTACCGTACTGCCCCATCCATGCATACCATGGAATGATATAGAGCGCACCTAGAATTCTTGAAGCAATCGAACCAAAGGTCATCCATGCGGAGCCTTTTAGAAAAGTATTTTGTGTATCTTTGCTATTTAAGTTATTTTCTTCTTCCATGAATTTTTCCTAATAAAAAGTATTAACTAATTAATTGTCACGCAATTCAAATAATAAGTATAAAACTTATCGTTCTTTTAGGAAAAACTTAACTTATTTAGCTACGATGTTAACAATCTTATTTGGTACGACGATAACTTTCTTAACGTCCTTGCCTTCCAAGAATTTTTGTACGTGTGGAAGTGCCATAGCTTGCTTTTGAACGTCATCTCTATCGGCATCCTTAGCTGCTTGGAACTTACCACGAAGCTTACCGTTTACTTGAACCATAATTTCTACAGTTGATTCAACTAATTTAGCAGGATCGTAAGTTGGCCATTTAGCGTAAGTAATTGATTCATCATGACCAAATACTTGCCAAATTTCTTCCATCATGTGTGGAGCAACTGGTGCCAAAAGCTTAACGAAACCTTCTGCGTATTCCCGTGGAATAGTCTTAGCCTTTTGTGCAGCGTTAACAAAGACCATCATTTGAGAAATAGCAGTGTTAAAGTGAAGTGCATCAAAGTCTTCAGTTACCTTCTTGACAGTTTCAGCATAAACCTTGTCGAGTTCACCATCGTTCTTATTAACGATTCTTTCTTGCGGGATTGCCTTGAGGTCAAGGTCGTTAACGAATAAACGCCATACACGGTCTAAGAACTTCTTAGTTGAAGCTGGACCATTGTCATCCCAGTCAATTGAAGCATCAAGAGGTCCCATGAACATTTCGTACATTCTAAGTGAGTCTGCACCATATTCATCAATTACGTCATCTGGGTTAACAACGTTACCCTTAGACTTAGACATCTTTTCGTGGTTCTTCAAAATCAAACCTTGGTTGTACAAACGTTGGAATGGTTCCTTAGTTGGAACAACACCAAGATCGTAAAGAACCTTGTGCCAGAATCTTGCATAAAGAAGGTGACGAACGGCGTGTTCTGCACCACCGATGTAAAGATCAACTGGAAGCCACTTTTTAAGCAAGTCGTAATCAGCTAATTCTTTATCATTGTGTGGATCAACATAACGAAGGTAGTACCAACTTGAACCTGCCCAGTTAGGCATGGTGTTGGTTTCACGCTTACCTTTTCGACCATTTTTATCAACTACGTTTACCCAATCAGTAAGGTTAGCCAATGGACTTTCTGGAGTACCTGATGGCTTAATGTCAGTTGCGTGTGGCAAACGAAGTGGCAATTGATCTTCAGGAACAAGAGTAGTTTCGCCATCTTCCCAGTGAATAACTGGAATTGGTTCACCCCAATAACGTTGACGAGAGAAGTCCCAGTCACGAAGCTTGTAGTTAACCTTCTTCTTACCGCAGTTGTGTTCTTCAAGCCAGTCAACCATCTTCTTCTTAGCGTCTTTAATATTCAAGCCGTTTAAGAATTCAGAATTAATGTGTGGACCATCTTCAGTAAAGGCAGCCTTAGTAATGTCGCCACCTTCAAGTACTGGGTTAATTGGTAAACCAAATTTAGTAGCAAAAGCATAGTCACGATCATCGTGAGCTGGAACAGCCATTACTGCACCAGTACCGTAACTTGCCAAAACGTAGTCTGAAATCCAGATTGGAACTTCCTTACCGTTAACTGGGTTGATTGCATAAGCACCAGTGAAGACACCAGTCTTATCCTTGTTCAAATCAGTTCTTTCAAGGTCTGACTTAGATTCAATCTTCTTGATGTAAGCATTAACTTCATCGCGATGTGCATCAGTAGTAATTTCTTGAACAAGCTTGCTTTCAGGTGCCAAAACAGTGTATGAGCAACCAAATAAAGTATCAGGACGAGTAGTAAAGATATCAAAAGTCTTGTCGCTGTCCTTAATCTTGAAGGTTACTTGAGCACCAACTGAACGACCGATCCAGTTTCTTTGCATTTCCTTAACTGGTTCTGGCCAATCCAAGCCATCAAGGTCTTCCAAAAGACGATCTGCATAAGCGGTCATCTTAAGCATCCATTGCTTCATGTTACGACGGTATACTGGATAGCCACCACGTTCAGTCTTACCATCAACGATTTCTTCGTTAGCAACAACAGTACCTAAATCTGGTGACCAGTTAACTGGAACTTCAGCTTCATATGCTAAGCCCTTTTTGTACATTTGTTCAAAGACCCATTGAGTCCACTTGTAGTAGTTAGGGTCTGAAGTAGTAATTTCACGGTCCCAATCATATGAAAAGCCTAACTTGTTCAATTGACGCTTGAAGTTAGCAATGTTGTTCTTAGTAACAACTGCTGGATCTTCACCAGTCTTTAAAGCGTATTGTTCAGTTGGCAAACCAAATGCATCCCAACCCATTGGGTGAAGTACATTGTAGCCTTGTGCACGCTTCATTCTAGATACAATATCAGTTGCAGTGTATCCTTCTGGGTGACCTACGTGAAGGCCCTTGCCAGATGGGAATGGGAACATGTCTAATGCATAGTAATTCTTCTTATTGGGATCTGTACCTGTCTTGAAGGTATCATGCTTTGCCCAATAGTCTTGCCATTTCTTTTCAACAACTTTATGGTTATACAAATTTATTTCTCCTTTGCAAAATAAAACGCCCTATGAAATAAATCATAGGACGAAACAATCGCGGTACCACCTAAGTTCCACAAAAATGTGACACTTAATTATGCTCCTTAACGCGGATGGCAACGATAGGTTCTTATACCAGGCTAAGTTCACAATTCCATTTTAAGGCTTCGCAGCTACCAGCCTCTCTCTGAAAAAACATCGTTGTTACTACTTCCTGACCTTTATTTTCTTATAGATAATGATTATAATTTACCACAAATGCTAAAAATTACAAGAGGAGAGTATTTTTTTGATTAATACAGAAAATCCACCAAAGGACACCTTAATTCCAGGTGCCATTTTTGTGGTCATCTATGCTGCGTGGGCAATTTTAGTTTCATCTGGCTCACAATTTATCCATAGTTTTGACAATGCAGTGGTTAGTGTGGTTTGCAACACAAATCCGGCTAACGTGGCTTTTGCCAAAACTTTTACCAATTTAGGCAATACTAGTGTAATTACGATTGAAACAATTATTTTATTCATTATTCTAATCGTCTTTAAACAATATGCCTACGCGTTTTTCACGGCGGGAGTAATGATCTGTGCTAACGGTTATAATTGGATTATCAAGCACGCTGTTGCAAGACATCGTCCTACTGTTCATCACCTTGTTTATGCTGATGGCTACAGTTTTCCCTCCGGACACTCAGTTGGTAGTGCCGCATTATTCGGAGTTTTGATTATTTTGACTATTTTATTAGTCAAAAGTAAATTCTGGAAAACTTTACTAATTATTATTTGGGCATTATTCCCAATCTTAATTGGTTACACTAGAATCTTCGTTCATGTTCATTATCCTTCCGACGTATTCGGCGGTTGGATTGAAGGAACCACCTTTGTATTACTGGGCTATTCTTTCTTATATCATTTCTACATTGAACCAAGAGTTAATAATAATCGATCATAAAAAAGGCTGATTCCGTTTGGAATCAGCTTTTTTTTATTTTTAGTGATATAAATCAAAGCGGCCAGTTGCCAATGTTTCTTTAATGCCACCAGTTTCCATTAATGACTTATCGATAATGATCTTCTTAAGAGCAGAAGCTAAATATCCTCTATAGCCATGCCCTAATGCGTTACCTGCGGCTTTACTTTCACCAACTGTTAGAACTTCACCTAAGTCATGGTAAACGTACTTAGAAGGACGAGCTTGACGGTTAATACGGCTTCTAATGTTATCTACAGCGTAGTTGGCCATTGATAATGCCATTTGAGCTGTATTAGGCCATGGCCAACCTTTAGCAGGATTCATAACCTGTGATGTATCCCCTAAAATGTAAACATCATCATTTTCAGGAGCAGTTAAGTGATCTGTAACCATTACACGCCCGCGGCGGTTCTTAAAGCCTGAATTTTCTATTACTTGACTGCCACTGATACCCATCATCCAAAGTCTAGTACCAGCTGCAATTTCTTTTCTATCGTCTGAATCTTTTGTCTTATATAAAACTGAATGATCTGTAACTTTTTGAACATAAGCTGGGTGCAAAACTTCAATATCATGCTTTTTAAGCAGTTTTAATGCATACTTTAATACCTTGCCATCAAACATTGGGAGAAGACGTTCAGAGCCTTCAATCATCTTAATAGTAATTTCTTTTGGATCAACTCCTGCAATTTTAGCTAAACGTGGACGTGCTTCAGATAAAGCACCAGCCAATTCAGTTGCTTGGAAGCCTCCACCACAAATTACAATTGATAAATGAATTGGATCCTTATCTTTTGCGTAGGCCTTCATTTCATTTTCAAGGTGGTCACGAATTGCTTCAGCTTGCTTTACATTTCCCATTGGCAAAGCATTTTCTTCAACGCCTTCAATGCCCATACTTCTTAATGTAAAGCCCAAACCAACTACACAATAATCATAAGCAATTGGCTCATGGTTCTTTAGTTCAACCTTTTTATTTTCAATATCAATTCTTTCAACCTTATCGATGATGAGCTTACTCATGCTCTTATCCAAGACATCATCGATTTCATATGACATGCTTGTATATGGGTAACTGCCTGAAGCTACTTCATACAATCTCATTGTTTCATAGTGATATGAATTTTGATCGATTAAAATAATTTTTACTTCATTACGCATTTTCTTTTGCAAAGCAACAACGGTTTTTAAACCTGCATAGCCTGCACCTAAGACAACGATTGTTTTCATGATATCCTCTATTTCTAGCTATAAAAGCACACCGATTAAATAAGTAACTGAATAAAATAACGATCCAACTAGTAAAGTTTTAACGGCACAGATGAATGTCTCTGTCTTCACTTGTTTTCTTAATAACAATTTGTTTTGCTTATAAACGAACGGTACAATTAAAATTGTTAGCCAAATTGTAGTTGGTGCTAATTTCAAAAACGGCAAAATTATGATGATCAAAAAGGCTAAAACATTCTTTATGCTATAGGCGATTAGCGCCGCTTTTTTGCCTATAAAATGAACGATAGTTTTACGATGATTATCTTCATCTTCTTGTGCATCGCATATATTATTTGCCAGCATTAAATTGGAAATCCATAATTCATTAGCTAAAGTTAATAAAAAAACTTGTCCAACGCTAATCCAACTCCAAGCGAATTTTTGATAGGCATTTATATATACACTGATAAAGGTGATCATAAAGCCCATGGTAAAACCTGAAGCTAATTCGCCTAAAGGCAGACTAGATATTGGATGCGGACCTGATGAATAGCTAAATCCTATGAAAAAGCAGAACATCCCCATCCACAAAACAGGAAGACCAGTTTGATTAGCTAGCCAGATTCCCAGTGCTGCGGAAATCACAGTAAAGATAATTATCAAATTTCTTACTAAAGTTGGTCGAATATTTTCTCGACCAATAATATTTGTTTTCTGTTGGTAGCTTTTACTATCTGCGTGATAGTAATCGTTATAATTGTCTAGCATATCTACCGTCATATTAAATATGAACATAGATATGAAGAACACTATCGATACAGGCCAATTTAATGAATGATAATAATATGCACTAAAGCATAGCCCTAATGCAAAAGGCATTACACTTGCTGGCTTGGCCTTAATTTCTACCAGCTCTAAAAATGTACTTATAGACACAATCTATTTCCTCTCAATTTGGTTTACTCACTATTAATTATAGTTTTATTTTAACTAAGGAAACTCACTATGAACGATTCTAAACCATGGAAAAAATATCCTTTAATCTCCAAAGAACTTGAAAAAGTTAATCAACTTATTCAAGATTCGATTAAAACGCCTTATTCTTCCTTGCAAGATGCTCTCTTGCAAATGGCTGATAATGGCGGAAAATACTTACGTCCTAGCCTTCTTTTATTGTCAGCACATGCAGTTGGCAAGAGCAATGAAAAAACTATCAAGCTTGCCTCTTCAATTGAAATCTTGCACATGGCAACTTTAATTCACGATGACATCATCGATGATTCTGACAAGCGCCGTGGCAACGTAAGTGTTCAAGCCGCCTTTGGCAAAGATGTTGCTGTTTACAGTGGAGATTTATTATTCACAGTTTTCTTTGACTTAATGCTTGATGCAACAAACGAACATGAATATCTTGTTCGCAATGCCCAAACAATGCGAAAAATCTTAAATGGTGAATTAGGTCAGATGGCCGAACGTTTCAATCTAGATCAAACCTTTGACGACTACTTAAATGACGTTAAAGGAAAAACCGCTGCACTTTTTCGGTTAGCTGCAGAAGAAGGATGCCATTTTGCCGGCGGAAGCACTGCTCAATGCAATGCTTTAGCCAACTTTGGTGAAAATTTAGGAATCGCTTTTCAAATCGTTGACGATATTCTCGACTACAGCGGCGGTAAAAAGTTAAACAAGCCAACTTTAGAAGATCTAGCAACTGGTGTATATTCACTACCACTTTTATTAGCCTTGCAAAAATCAAATCTAAAAAGCGAATTGCTTCCACTCCTAAAAAAGAAACGTCAAATGAGTTTAACTGATATGCAAGAAGTTCAAAAAATCATTTTGAATAGCACTATTATTGATGACAGCCGCAGCTTAGCTCATCAATATGCTCAAAAGGCTATTGACTGTCTTTCTACTTTTGAATCTAATCCTGCAATTAGTTTACTTAAAAAATTGCCAACTAAATTATTAACTCGCAGTTTTTAGTCGATCAAAGTCCTTGATCGGCTTTTTTTAATTCACGATAACGGGCATTAGTTTGCCATAATTGTTTAGGAGTACCTTCCATTTCAATCTGGCCATCTTCGATAAAGATTACCTGATTCATCTTTTCAATGCCTTGCAAATGATGAGTAATCCAAATTAACGTTTTACCATCAAGCTGTTTAATAAATGTATTGATTACCGCTTGTTCAGTAATTGGATCCAGACCCACTGTAGGCTCATCTAAAAGAACAATCGGTGCATTTTTCAAAAGGACTCTGGCTAATGCTAAACGGTGTCGTTCACCGCCTGAGAAACGTAATCCAGCTTCTTCAACCTGAGTATCCATTTTTTCAGGTAAAGCTTCAATTGTCTGCTTAAGCCCTACTCTGTCCAATACATCCCACAACTGCTCATCAGTTGCTTCTTCATTACCTAGACGTAAATTATTAGCGATTGTCGTGTTAAACAAATATGGTGTTTGGTTAATCACGCTAAAGTATTTAGACATTTGATCACCAAATTCACTAACGTCGATATTGTTCAAAGTAATCTTACCGGCAGTTGGCTTACGGTCTCCGCGAAGCAAAGCTGCTAATGTACTCTTACCTGCACCACTTTTACCTAAAATCGCAACTTTTTCACCAGCGTGAATATTTAAACTAATCCCACGCAAAATTTCTTTTGTTGTTTGCGGATAAGTATAGTGAACATTTTTAACTGATAAATCATATGGAGCAGAAATTGTCGGAGCTTCTTTTTGCACCTTTTGGTTTGGATCAGGCAAATTATTCAAACGAACCAAAGACTTTTGATACACATTGGTTTCTTGAGCCGCAGTTGGTAAACCAGCTAATGCTTCATTTAATGGGAAAACTGCTAAAACAAAGGCTGCAATCCAATTAGTTAAAGGACTAGCATGACCACCGAATTTTGCACCAGCCCAAATAATCAAACTGATTACGATTAACAAAAAGACCATTTGCATCAAAAAGTTACGGAGTCGCTCAAAGCTCTTCATCTTTTGATTAACTGAGATTAACTTATCCTGACTGTTTACGTGCAGCTGCAAATATTCTTTGTTTCTTCCAGATAAAATCCAATCGCTAACACCCAAGACATTATCTGTTAAATCAACATATAAATTATCTTGAGCTTCTTTTTCATAATCCTGTCTAGCACCATTAACCAAAATTGACCAAATAGGAATTGCAAAGATCATTAATCCAAATGTGATCAGCATCCAAAGCCCCATTAAAGGAGACAGGATTCCTAAACCAATCACTATAATTGCGTAAAGCCCCCATGCCACAAACATTGGAAAGATTGAACGCAAATATAAATTTTGAATATGGCTAATATCATCTGAAAGCAGTCCTAGGACATCCCCTAATTGATATTTGCTATTAAATATAGTGGCATCGGTTTCTAGTGCATCATACATCTTTTGTCTAAACTTAGATGTCATTCTCAGAACCCAGTTATGACTAACGATTCTTTCAAAATATTGAATAGCTGGTCGAGCGATTCCGAATGCTCTAGTTAAAACTATTGGCACATAAACTAGCAAAATGTTCTCAGGATGTGTTGCGGATTTACTAATTAAAAATCCTGCACAGAACATTAATCCGGCTCCACACACGAAGGTTAATATTCCTAAAAATATCGCTAAAATTAATGTCTTTTTGTAATGGTGCAAAAATGGTTTTACCCAGCGATCATGTTTTAGTGATTTAATAATTGGTATTTTATTGATCATTTTGATCGCCTCTTATCTCTTGCATCAGTTTTACAAAGTAGCCATTCTTATTTTTTAATTCATCAAATGTTCCTTGTTCAACTAGCTTTCCATGATCCATTACTAATATGTAATCCATCTCTTTCATCCAGTGCAGTCTGTGAGTTGCAAAGATAACTAGATGATTCTTCATTAATGGCAACATTTTATGCTTTAAATCGATTTCTGTTTCAATATCTAGGTGCGCTGTCGGTTCATCAAAAATCATTACTTTACGCTTTTGATCAAGAAACGCACGAGCTAAAGCAATTCTTTGTGCTTGACCACCTGAAAGTACTCTTTTACCTTGCCCAATTACTGTATCCAATCCTTGTGGCAACTCATTTAGTAAATCATCCAGTCCTACAACATGAATTGCTTGTTTTATTTCTTCATCACTTGCTTGAGGTTTATAAAAAGCAATATTTTTTCTCAAACTTGCTGTAAAGACATATGGATTTTGCGGAATATAAGTTAATTGCTTATGCCAGTCCGCAATATTTAAAGTCTTAGCAGTCTGATTTTGAATCTTTATTTTTGCTTCTTCTGGAATTAAGAATCCACTTAATAAATTGATCAGTGTTGATTTTCCTGAACCACTAGTACCAATAATCCCTACTTTTTCATAGCCTTTAATTTTTAAAGATAATGGTCCAATCGTTGTACCCTTGTTGTATTTGAATTTTAAATCTTGTACATCAAGTTCATCGTCAGCGCTCCAAGAAGTAAGCTTAACGTCTTCTACTGGCTCTTTAGGCATCGCTATTAACTGATTAATTCGCTTAAAAGCATTATTACCATTTAGCGTTGCGTGGAAGTCACCAGCAAAATTACGAATTGGTAAGAAATACTCTGGCGCTAAAATCAAAATAGCTAAGGCAGAGAAAAGCATTATTTTGCCACTTAACAAGTTAAAGCCTAAATAAACAGCAATGACAGCAATTGATAATGTCGTGAAGAAATCAAGGGCAAAAGTTGAGAGCATTGCTACTCGCAAAACTGCCATTGTTTTACGACGGAAATCTTCACTTAAATGAAAGATACTAGTTGAATAGCGTTTGCTTAAACCTAAATATTTTAAAGTATCAATTCCACGCAAAGAATCAATAAAGTTATTAGATAATTTTTCAAAATTACCGAACTGTTTAATCGCCTTATCTTGAGCCGCATGACCCAAAATAATCATGAATAAAACAATTAATGGATACATGATGAGCAAAATTAAAGCACATTGCCAATTTACAAAAAGCATTGCGATAAACAGTAATATTGGTACGATCATCATTGTTAATACTTTGTTGTAAATTAACTTAATATAATTTCTAACTTCATCAATTCCATCCAAGGCCATCGTAATCAAACTACCAGTACCTTGTTTTTGAATAATTGTTTGACCTTCATTGAAAACTTTATTTAATAATTTCTGCCGTAATTTTTCCGATTCGGTATTTGAATATTGATCTAGAATTTTATCTTTAATCCAATCAATTAACTGTCTACCTGTAAAACACAAAGCAAATAATAATAAATATGGAATATTCAGCCTTTTTCCTTGCCATAAAATCGTTAAAACTAAACTTAATGACAGAGCCTGCCCAATAATTAAAAAAGCCTGCAGAACTTCAAGCACTGCAAGCTTTCTTACAATTGCACCAGCACCATCAAGTTTAAAAAGGTGTCGATCAATCATTATTAATATCCTTCTCCTATTGCAGGCATTTCAATTCTTTTACGGAAAATCCAGTATGACCAAATAGTGTATGCCAAAATGCATGGAACTAAAATCACAGTAGCAACAGTCATAACAATTAGTGTGTAATTAGATGATGATGCAGTTTGAATCATCAAATCATATTTACTACTAATAGATGAAATCATTACTCTTGGGAATAATCCACAAAAGATCAAAGCAACTAATGAAACCAAAGTTAAGCCACTAAAAGTGAATGCCCAACCTTCTCTGTTAGCAAATGTTGCTACATGTCCTGCAACTGAAAAGGCGACAATTAAAGCCAATAAAACTAAAGTTGCAACTGGGTGTACTTTCAAGAAATCAGTTTGGAATAATAAAAGCAAAGCGAAAATAACTTCACCAACATAAAGGACCCAGTAAAATGCTTTGGAATAGTTTTGAGCACGAGTACTAATAACGCCCTTAGTTTTTAAAGCAATATAGTTCAAGCCATGTAAATAAGTAAGCAAAGTTAAGGCAATGCCACCTACAATTGAGAACCAATTGAAGTAATCAAAGAAATGTGCTGTCATATTTCCTTTAGCATCAATTGGCATCCCTTTAATCATGGAAATAAACATGATGCCTAAAAAGAATGGAGCAATAAAACTACCAAGTGCCATTGCGTTATCCCAAAATGGTTTACGTGGCTCAGGACTTTGAGCACGGAATTCAAATGATACGCCACGGATAATTAAACCAACCAAAATTAATAATAAAATTAAGTAATAGCCGGAAAATAATGAAGCATACCAATATGGGAATGATGCAAACATTGCACCACCTGCAGTAATTAACCAAACTTCATTACCATCCCAAACGGGACCAATAGTGGCAATAATTTGACTTCTTTCCTTTTCATTATGGCCTAAAGTTTTAACTGCCATTCCAACTCCGTAGTCAAAACCATCAAGAAAGAAGAAGCCGCTAAACAAAACGCCAATTAAGATAAACCAAAGTATTTGCAAGAATGACATTTAGAAGGCCCCCTTTGCAAATGGATCTGTTTCTTTATCGCTAGCTTGCGTCTTCATAGCTAATTCTTCCGGATCATTGTGTAAGAAGCGGACAATCAAGCCAATTAAGATAATAGCTAAACCTGTAAATAAGCAGAAGTAAACGATATTTGATGTAAGAAGTGAAGCTACTGAAACGTTTGGTGAAACACTTTGAGCGATGGTAAATAAACCATAAACAGTCCATGGTGCACGACCAAGTTCAGTAATTAACCAACCACCAGTATTAGCAATAAATGGTGTAAATGTCATTAAGGCTATTACCCATAAGCACCAACGGTGATTATAAAGTGATACTTTCTTCTTGCGAGTCATAATTAAACCTACAACTGAGACAAGTGCCATTAATGCACCAAAGCCAGCCATAAAGCGGAAGCTCCAGAATAAAGTATTAACTGGAACATAGTAATTCATCTTCTCGCCAGCAATATGAGTACCATATTTCTTTTCCATCTCTTTGTTGACTTCTTCCATACCTTTAACAGAACCAGTAGTCTTGTGGTATGAAAGAATACTCAACATATCTGGAATATCAATTTTGCCTTTAATTTCATGGGTCTTAGGATCAGCATATCCAATTACGACTGTCCATGGAGCTTTTTCACCAGTAGTCTTATACAAGGCTTCTGTTGCAGCAAATTTCATTGGTTGTTCGTGAACCAAGTACTGCATTTGAAGGTCCCCCATGCCAATTGAACCTAGAGAGAAGATCAACATTAATGTCAATCCTAGGCGAATTGTCTTGTGGTAGATACTCTTGTTAATATCAGATAATGTTCTCTTCTTTAAAAGTTGAAAAGCGGCTAACCCAGTAATAATTGTTGCACCAGTAAGAAGTGCACCCATAATTACGTGGCCGAATTCAAACATTAATTGCTTATTAGCTAAAAGAGCACCAAAGTTAACCATTTCGGCGCGGCCATTTCTAATAGCAAATCCTGTTGGGTGTTGCATAAATGAGTTGGCTGTCAAAATCCAAACAGCAGATGTGATAGTCCCAAATACAATCATCCAAATAAAGAATAGGTGCAAACCCTTCTTTACTTTATCCCAGGTAAACATCCATAATCCGATAAAAGTTGATTCAATAAAGAATGATAATAATGCTTCAAAGGCAAGCGGAGCACCAAAAATATCACCCATGAACCTAGAATAATCAGACCAGTTCATTCCGAATTGGAATTCCTGAATAATTCCTGTAACTACTCCCACAGCAAAGCTTAAAAGGAAGACATTTCCCCAAAACCTTGTCATTTTTTTATATTCAGACTTGCCGGTATGAACATACATCGATTCCATGATCGCTACAACAAACACAGTACCTATTGAAAATGGTACAAAGAAAAAGTGAAAGATCGTTGTCATTGCAAACTGGAATCTCGCTAAACTAACAATATTCATTCTTAGCGCCTCCATCTATCAATCACATTACAAGTCTCTGCGTAAAATAACTAATATTATTTTATTCATCCTTAGTGTACTTCCCATCTCCTTCACTTGCAAGAGATAACATTAATGCGTTTTCAGTAATCAAAGCTTATTTTACCGTAAGATTAAGCTTTTGGAGGCTTTTTTTAAATAATAAAAAAAGTTGGATCTTCACATTTAGAATGCGAAAATCCAACTTTCTATTTGTTATTAATTGTGCGATCTTTATATATTTGATTTAATCCTATAGAAATAATTATTACGATCAAAGAAACCACATAAACAGCTTTTAAGCCGCCAATAAGCACATTTCTTAATTGAGGTACAACTTCAGCTGCTAATGTTTTAGCTTTTTCAGCAGAAACTATTTTATTCATCATCGCTTGATCTAAACCAGGATATTTATTCAAGCCACGTGAAATCATTGTATTAAATGCTATCCCATAAATTGACACCATCATTGTTTGACCTAAATATTTCATTAAGGTATTAAATGATGTAGCTACACCAATGTCTTCTTTAGGTACCAATACCTGAGAGCGAACTTGTGAGGCAGTAGTAATCGCTCCGAATGCTACCCCATTAAATGCAGCAATGATGCAAAATACCCAAAATGGAGTATAAATTGGCACAGCTATTAAGGCAATATCGGCAATTACCAAAATCGCTAGCATATAATCATACGTCTTTTTGATTCCCCATCGGCCTAACATCCCGCCAATTAAGAACGAACCAACAATCCACATTAATGAACTAGGCGTTACAGCAAAACCAGCAAGCGAAGCATTTGTACCGTTAATTCCTTGCATCCAGGTTGGAATATAGAATTCAAATCCGATAACCACACCTGAAATAAGCAACGTAATTATGTTTAGAGCAAAGAACTCCCTATCTTTTAGCATCGAGAGAGGCATTATTGGGTCCGCTGCACGCTTTTCTGCTCTAAAGAATAAGATTGTAGAGACTACAATCAAAACGATTAGAGCCGCCATAACAAGCATATTCATATTGCTTCCTAAGTCTTGCAAGAAGAACATTACAGCTAAAAGCAGCAACACTAACCAAATTGTTCCCTGTAAGTCTAATTTCGAGCTGGCTTTATGTTTAGGCTCTCTTAAATAGATGAGCACTAATATAAATGCAATAATTCCAATTGGCACATTGATATAGAAAACCCAATGCCAAGACAAATGTTGCACAATAAAACCACCTAAAAGTGGAGCAATAACTGAGGCTACTCCCCAGAAACCAGAGTTGAGCCCCAACATTTTGGCACGTTTTTGTAAAGTATAGAGGTCAGCGATAATGGTAATCGCAACAGGCTGAACTGCTCCTGACCCTAATCCCTGAATTACTCTAAAAAAGATAAGTTCAATCATGTTTTGGGCTAAGCCACACAATGACGATCCAATGACAAATAGCGCAATTCCAAACAAAAAAACTGGTTTCCGCCCAATGCTGTCCGCCAGTTTTCCGTATAAAGGAGTTGAAACAGCCGTCATTAAGAGGAAGATTGATACAACCCAGTTCATAATTTCTAATCCATCAAGATCAGAAACTATTGTAGGCATTGCAGTAGAAACAATCGTTCCTTCAATAGCGGTCATAAATGTTGTCATAAAAATCGCAAGCGTGACTATTGGCACGTTTGTTTTTTTCATTTATTTACTCCTCGCATATTTTATTTATTATTGATGATCTTTAATATAATCAAGCAAATCTTGAGTCTTATCGGTCTTTTCCCATGGTAAATCAACATCTGTTCTGCCAAAGTGACCATATGCGGCAGTTTGTTCATAGATAGGACGACGCAAGTCAAGCATCTTAATAATGCCGGCTGGACGAAGATCAAATACATTGCGAACTGCTTCAGTTAAAAGTTCATCGTCAACTTTACCTGTGCCAGCAGTATCGATCATGATTGATACTGGGTGAGCTACACCGATGGCGTAAGCAAGTTGTACTTCACAGCGATATGCAAGACCTGCTGCAACGATATTTTTAGCAACGTAACGAGCAGCGTAACTAGCACTACGGTCAACCTTTGTAGGATCCTTACCTGAGAAGGCACCGCCACCGTGGCGAGCGTAACCACCGTAAGTATCAACAATAATCTTACGACCAGTTAAACCAGAGTCACCCTTTGGTCCACCAATAACAAAACGACCAGATGGATTAATTAAGAACTTAGTCTTTTCATCCAAGTATTCAGCTGGAATAACTTCCTTAATTACTAAGTCGATCATTGCACGACGGATTTCTTCATTTGATACTTCCGCATCAGTTTGAGTAGAAATAACTACAGTGTCCACACGAAGTGGCTTGTTGTTTTCATCATATTCTACAGTAACTTGAGCCTTAGCATCTGGACGAAGCCAATCCAAGGTATGATCTTTTCTAAGTGCGGCTACTCGTCTCATCAAGCGGTGAGCAAGTGAGATTGGCAATGGCATAAGTTCAGGTGTTTCCTTAATGGCAAAACCAAACATTAAACCTTGGTCACCTGCACCGATTTGGTCTAACTCGTCTTTATCAGACTTGTTCTCTCTAGTTTCAAGTGAGTGGTCAACACCACCAGCGATATCTGGTGATTGTTCATCAATATCAACCATTACGGCACAGTTATTGCCATCGAAACCTAATTCAGGACGGTCATAACCAATTCTCAAGATGGTTTTGCGGACAACATCTTGGATGTCGACATATGCATTGGTAGAAATTTCACCAAATACAAAAACCATACCTGTAGTTACGATCGTTTCACAAGCTACGTGTGAATTAGGATCTTTCTTAAGCATCGCATCCAAAATTGCGTCTGAAATTTGATCAGCAACCTTGTCTGGATGTCCTTCAGAAACAGATTCTGAAGTAAACAAACGTCTTTCCATATTAGTCCCCCTATATAGACATTGGCTATTCGGTTACAAGGCATCTTCACTAGATATAACTAATGAATCCTCTCAGGACTTGAACCGATAAAATTATTACTTTCGTTCGCTCTTTTTGCATAAAAAAAGACTACCGCCTCTGCGGTAGTCCCGAACGATGGAGGATACAGGGCTCGAACCTGTGACCTCCTGCTTGTAAGGCAGATGCTCTCCCAGCTGAGCTGATCCTCCATAAGTGACCCGTACGGGATTTGAACCCATGTTACGGCCGTGAAAGGGCCGTGTCTTAACCACTTGACCAACGGGTCATATCTCTTAATCAAGAGTACTTTATTATAATAACTAATTCAGTCTTAAAAGTCAAGAACTTTTTTTCAACTTTTTTAAAACTTAGTTATCTGAGTGACATCTCAATCACAACGTTTATTATATTACTAGATAACTTGATAATATGCAAGGGTTATTTTGAAAAAATATCAAATAATTTTTGATAATTGTCTTTCATCCATTCATAGTAGCTTGTGCCGTTAGGCATAGTCTCTCTTACCTTTAAGACAGGGATCTGATTCTGGTTCGCCAATTTGACCATACCATTAACTGTACTGCTTGAAGCTTGAACATTATTTACAAAGAAAGCAATTTTTCTATGTTTAATTGATTGTTGCATGGTATGGACTACTTGTGCACTAGGATCTGTTTCATTTTCTACAGCTTCTTCAAAAGCAGGATTGCCGATCTTAAAATGGCACCGTTCAAGTGCATAGTCAAATACCGGTTCACTAACATATACTGGCTTAGATTTGACTCCATCAATCTTCGCAGCAATTTGCTTTATATTTTGAATTTTATTTAGGTAATTTCTAGCATTTTTTCTGAAGTATCCTGCATCCTTAGGATCAATTTGGCTTGCTCGTTTCACAATATAATCTACATACTTTTTAGGCATATTAAGGTTATACCAAATGTGAGGATTATCGCCTTGTTTTAGCCCCATGAGCTGTTCGCCAACCTTAGTTACATGAATATCATTTGAATCAGCCAATTTAGCCATCCAATCATCGTATCCTAGTCCATTAGCTATTACGATATTAGCATTGGCAACTTCTTTAGCAGAATTGGTAGTAGGCTCAAAATCATGTGGATCTGTGTCCCCATTAGTAATGATAGCTTGAACTTTACCATGCTTACCTACTATATTTTTGGCAATATTTGCATAAATATTAGTTGAAGTTACAATATCGACTTTATGATTTTTAGTATTAGATTCTCTTTTTGTAGAACATGCAGTTAGAGTAATAACAATACTTAATAAAAATGTGAACAGTAAAAATGCTTTTTTTAGCTTCATGCTTAAATTGCTCCTTTTTCTACTATTATAAAGGATTATGAGAAAACAGTTTTAATAATATATGGACACAAAACAAAAACCGTCTTAGATATTTATCTAAAACGGTTCTCTTCATTATATTTACGGAGTGTGAGGGATTTGAACCCTCGATACAGGTATAAGCCCGTATACATGATTTCCAATCATGCTCCTTAAGCCACTCGGACAACACTCCATACAAAGTACTCCGGCTGTCAGACTCGAACTGACGACATCTTGATTAACAGTCAAGCGCTCTACCAACTGAGCTAAGCCGGAATATTAAAAAAGAGCACGGCAGCTTCCTTTCCTCGCAGGCAGTTGCCCACCAACTACTTTCGGCGT
>NZ_CABUIW010000003.1 GCF_902491705.1 uncultured Lactobacillus sp.
CAACGAAAAATAAATCGGCCCTCAAAAAACAATCAAGGACAATTATCTAAAAATATCAGGTCTAACCCTAGATGAGACTTGACTTTACGTAGAAAAAAAGACGGTTTATAAAAACCGTCTTTTCTTTATTTCCAATTAGTCAATCACACGCTTAGCTGCTGATGGGTAAAAGTATGAGCTGATAGCTTGCTTTCTTACACCTTGACTTGGTGTTGCAGCATGAACGTATTGACCATTACCAACGTAGATACCTACGTGGTATGGAGCTGAGCTTGAACCCCAGAATAACAAGTCGCCCTTCTTAAGATGTCTCATTGAAACGCGCTTACCTCTGTTAACTTGGCTGTAAGTAGTTCTAGGCAATGACTTGTTAGCTGCGTTTTTATAAACGTATTGAGTTAAGCCAGAGCAGTCAAACGCAGATGGACCGGTAGCACCGTAAACGTAACGCTTACCAACTTGCTTTTTAGCAAGTTCAGCAACTGCTTCACGTTTTTCTGTTTTACTTTTGCTGGCTGCTTGCACAGTTTGTGTTTGGTTAGGAACATTAATAAAAGAAATTCCTGTGAAAAATACTGATAAAACTGCGGCAAACTTAACTAAACTACGTCTAAAACTCAATTGATATTTCTCCTTAATTAATTTTCGTCTTTCAATGTCTTATATATTACCGGAGAAATATTACAGTTCTGTTTTAAAACAAATACTATTAAATTAATCAAAATTACAGAAAATATCTTCTTTTGTAATCTTAATCAACTTGAAAAATTTTTCAGTTTTCTATATGCTTAGAACATTGATTACAGGAGTTGAACACAAATTATGGATAAAATAGATAGTTATGTACGACATTTTTTAATACTCATCGCTTTAATTCTAGGGCTTTCTCTAGTCTCAGAATTTCGTGACTTAATGTCTTACGCCCCATCAATGATCAATTTAGCTTGTCTATCTATTGCAACAGTTTGTACTTTTGCTTCAGGAATCACCGTCCAGTTTAAAAAGCTAAATATAGTAACAATCATCTTAGCAAGCCTTTTAATCTTGGTATCCATCTTCTTTTGGATTCGATTTTCTTCACTTGCTTTAATCATCAGCATTTTCATCGTTTACGGCATTATTACAATGCTAGTGTGTTTAACCAATTTAATCTATTACAAAAAAAGAGAGGTCGATTAAAACCTCTCTTTTTTATTCATGTATCTTATTTTTCTTCTTTTGTTTTGGCGTTAAGTTTAAAGCCATTGCAGCTAATACTACTAATGCTGAGCCTACCCAATCCATTGGCATCATCACTAAGCCAAAGCAAAGAACTGATCCAATCGTTGCAGAAAATGGTTCAAACGCATCAAGTAAACTTGCAGTTGAAGGAACAACATAACGCAAGGCATTAGCCATAATCTGAAACGGAATAATTGTTCCAATTATAATTACGGCACTAGTATAAAGCCATACTTGCGGCTTATTAGGAATAGCTTGAAATTGCGGATGAATGATTACCAAACTGATTCCAGCAAAGAGCATCCCCCAGCCCGTTACAACCATGCTGGATACCCTTTTAACAATATTAACAGGAATCAAAGTATAAGTAGCTTCTCCTACTGCCGAAAGCAAGCCCCAGAATAATGCAACTGGCGTAATAGCTAAATGATCAAATTGCCCATGTGTCGACAGTAAAAAAACGCCGATAAAGGCTGCAATTGCGGCCATGATATCTAATCTACGCATAATTTGCTTATGCGTAAAAGCTAAATATCCTAATACAAAGAATGGTCCAATAAATTGTAAAATTGTGGCAATTGAGGCGTTAGCTACCTGAATACACATGAAGTAGAACAATTGCACAGGTAATAATCCAAAGATCCCGTAGGCAAAAATCACTAGTGCATCATGCTTATTCTTTAATGTAGCAATTGGCTTTTGTTTAAGTGCCCCTGCCAAAATTAGTAGTGCAATTCCTGAAACGATTAATCTGATTTGTGTTAACCACATTGGCGTGATTTTAGGGCTAATATTGAACAAACCCTTAGCAAAAAGTCCTGAGATGCCCCACATTACAGCAGCTAATGCAGCTAGAAACGTCCACAATCTGCGCGTTTTTGGATCAACCATTTTTTAACTCCTCTTTTTCTTTTTGGGAGAAAGATTCAAAGCCATTGCGGCCAAAACTACCAAAATTGAACCAATCCAGTCCATTGACGTCATTACTAAGCCAAAGCAGAGTACTGAACCCACTGTTGCAGAAAATGGCTCAAAAGCATCAAGCAAGCTTGCAGTGGACGCCTTGATGAAACGCAATGAATTAGTCATCAATTGGAATGGAATCAAAGTTCCGATCACGATAACGGCAGCTACATCAAGCCAAACATGTGGCGTATTAGGAATATGTGGCATTTGTGGGTGAACCAAGATCAAGCAAATTCCTGCAGATAAAAGTCCCCAGCCGGTAACAACTAAACTTGAAACGCGCTTTAAAACGCTGATCGGAATCAAAGTATTGGTTGCAACACCGACAGCTGAAAGAAGACCCCAGAATAAAACGCTAGGTGTAATTGCAAAGTGGTTAAATCTACCGTGCGTTGCAAGAAGAACAACGCCGATAAAAGCAAAAATAGCAGCGATCACATCAATACGGCGCATCACTTGTTTATGCGTAATGGCAAGATAGCCCATTACAAAAAATGGCCCAATAAACTGCAAAATAGTGGCAATTGAAGCGTTAGCTTGTTGAACCACGATAAAATAAAATAATTGCACGGGTAATAACCCAAAAATACCATAGGCAATTATTACCCAGGCATCATGTTTATTCTTCATTGTAGCAATTGGTTTTTGCTTCAAAAAACCTGCTACGATGAGCAGGATAACACCAGATGTAACCATTCTAATTTGTGAAAGCCACATTGGCGTAATTTCTGAACTAACATTAAATAAACTTTTGGCAAATAAGCCTGAAATGCCCCACATCACACAGGCTAATCCGGCCAAAAATGCCCAAAGACGACGTTGTTTTTGTGTAACCATTCTTCTTAAATCCCCATCATTTAAACTAGCAACTTATATCATAACAAAAACGGACTAGCTTGAACTAGTCCGTTAATTTTTTATTCATTTTTTACCATATCTTTAGTTGGCATCAGCTGCATAAATGTTGCAACGATGATTAACACGCCACCCAGCATATCCATTAGGCCAAAGTCTGCGTGTAATAAAGTAACCGATAATATTGTAGCAATCAGTGGCTCGAATGCTCCTAGCATCCCTACCGTACTTGGCTCGATATATTGCACACTTGATAAGTACATTGTATAAGCAAGTAGCGTACCACCAATGATAATATACACAATTACTGAAATATCAACTGGTGTAAGTTTAGGCATTGGCTGAGTAAAGTAAATTGGTATGAAGGCAATTCCTGCTATTAGCATTGCTGCGCCAACTACTGGAATAGTGCCATACTTTTTAAACAAGTTTCCTGGCATTATTGTATTTACCGCTTCAGATAACGCTGCAATCAAGCCCCATAGACACGCCATTGGCGACAAGGCTAATTGATCAAAGCGTCCACCAGTTGCCAAAATAAACGTTCCACCTACCGCAACAAAGATAGAAATTATATCAATTCGTCTTGGTAGCATCTTACTTCTAATTGAAGAAAAAATGATAATAAAAACCGGTGCTAAAAACTGAATTACGGTAGCAGTTGGAGCATTGCTATATTTAACGGCTACAAAGTATGAAAGTTGAGAACTTCCCATTCCTAAAAAAGCAAATAATATAAGCATAATCACTGCTTTTTTATCATGTAGCATTGCCTTAACTTTATCTAAGTATTTATAGCAAGCATAGGCCATTAGTAATAAGCCTGAAAAAATCAATCTTAATCCAACTAGCCATGGTGTTTCTACATTAGTATTAGAAAACAAAAATTCTACGGCTGTTCCTGATGCTCCCCAAAAGCATGCACCAACTACAGCTAAAGTAATCCCGCGATAGCGCTGATTCACATTGTCACATCCCTTTAAATTTAATGTGACCAATTCTAACATAGCCCTAAGTGAAACTTCAATAGAAGTTAGAGCTTAGGTTGAAATGATAAAGCAAATGTTCCGGCGCAACCAAGAATCCCAATGATGACTGGCACCAACATTTCAATTCGAGCAGCTACAATAATCAAAAGTACAACAGCAGCTACTACACTGAAAATTCTCATTTGCTTTTTGTAGGTTAATACAATTCCAATTGCAGCAAGTCCTAAACAAAGAATTGCAAAGAACTCACCATAAAGAGCAATATTTTCACTCCAATTATTAAATCTTAAAAATTGCCCTGGCTCAAAAAGGTCATTTCCTAATTGAAAACAGAATGAAACTGCCACACCAATCGTTGCGCTGAAGGCAAGTGTTTCAAATACACGAATGAAAAACAATCTATTAAATTTAATACTAGTTATGGTCTCCCATAAAGTATCACGTTTTTTAAATTTAACAGTTGTATCGCCTTTATCAAAAATCCAACCAATTACAAAATATGCAAATATTACTATCCCTTGAATAACAACCATGTGCATGAAGACAGGAAAATCGTAAATTAAGGCCATTAATAGTGCGAAGACGTAAATTAATTCTCCAATTAAAATCTTATTTCTCCATCTACGCATACGTAACCAGTGAGCTAATTCCTTGTCATTCATATGGTCATCTACATGTCCATTCATACTCTCAACCTCCCTTTATCGTTGATTTGATTAAAATTATATTATGTTTTTTTGATATGTCTAGCCTTTTTTAATAAAAAAAGCAGAACTTTTAACAGTCCTGCTTTAAGCGTTTTTCTATTAATTTTCTTTTCTAAAAAATGGGCTTAACAGTGAAACTAATAGGCCGTAAATGAAGTACCAGCGGTAAATATTCGCTAAGTCTTGGTTTTGCATCCATAGAATTAATGCAATCACTGCAAGTAGTGCACCTAAGAAGATGGTTGAGCCCAAGTTTTTATCAGTAAAAAAGCTGGCCCCTGCACCTAAGGAAATTAAAGCAATTAAACCATAAACCACAACAATAACTGGTCCCTTAGTCAGCACATCAACATCAAGTAGCGTTGCATCAGTAAACATTTGCCAAACAAGAAAACCTGCTAAAGCAATTCCAGCTAGTAACACGATTAATCTAACAATAAACGAAACAAATTTATTCATAAATTTTCCCCTCTAACATGTTCCCATTGTATCAAAAAAGCGTTTGGATTTTCTCCAAACGCCTTTATTTTTAGGTAGATATTCTAGTCTAAACCACACTTTTTGAAAATATCGTCAACATGACGCAAGTGATAGTGATAATCAAATGCATCATCGATATCTTCTTTTGAAAGGTAGTTCATAATTTCGCTATTTTCTACTAATGGCTTAAATTGCTTTTGTTCATTCCATGATTTAGCAGTCAATTTTTGTACCATATCGTAAGCTTTTTCACGAGAAAGGCCTGCTTCATCAATCAACTTAAGAAGAACACGTTGTGAGTAAATTAAACCGTAAGTACGATCCATATTCTTAAGCATAGTTTCTGGGAATACATCCAAGTTACTCAAAATACGGTTGAAGCGGTGCAACATGTAATCAATACCGATAGTTGTGTCAGGCAAAATTACACGTTCAGCACTTGAGTGAGAAATGTCACGTTCATGCCACAATGCAACGTCTTCATAAGCAGTAACAATATGACCACGCATTACCCGGGCCATACCACAGAGGTTTTCTGAACCAATTGGGTTACGCTTGTGTGGCATTGCGGAAGAACCCTTTTGACCAGCACGGAAGTGTTCTTCAACTTCGTGAATTTCACTTCTTTGAAGGCCACGGATTTCAGTAGCCCAATTTTCAATACTAGTTTCAATAAGAGCAAGCATAGCAATGTATTCTGCGTGTAAATCACGTGGCAAAACTTGGCTAGTAATTGGTTGTTGCGTTAAGCCAAGTTGCTTCATAACGCTAGTTTCAATCTCAGGTGGAACGTTAGCAAAAGTACCAACGGCACCAGAAATTTTACCTGATTCTACCCCTTTGGCTGCATGTTCAAAGCGTTCAATATCACGGTTGATTTCGGCATACCAACGAGCAAGCTTTAAACCAAAAGTAGTAGGTTCAGCTTGTACGCCGTGAGTACGACCCATTTCAACAGTGTACTTGTACTTTCTAGCCTTTTCAGCAATGGTTTCTTTTAATTCATGCAAATCTTTTCTGATAATGTCATCAGCTTGCTTAAGCAAAAGTCCTTGTGCAGTATCTACTACATCAGTAGAAGTAAGGCCAAAGTGAACCCATTTCTTTTCAGGACCAAGGCTTTCAGAAACCGTACGAGTGAACGCTACAACGTCGTGATGCGTTACTTGTTCAAGTTCCGCAACGCGTTCTGCAGTAAATGATGCGTTCTTAGCGATCTTTTCTGCATCTTCTTCTGGCACTTCACCTTGTTCAGCCCAAGCCTTAGTAGCTGCGATTTCTACTTCAAGCCAAGCTGCGTATTTATTTTCATCAGTCCAAATTTTTCCCATTTCGGGACGAGTATAACGTTCAAGCATATATTACATTTCCCATGGATTCTTTAATACGATAGTTTGTTCACGGTCAGGACCAACTGAAACAGTTACCAATGGAACACCAGTAACTCTTTCAACTTCCTTTAAGAACTTCTTAGCGTTTTCTGGAAGATCTTCATAGTTCTTAACTTGGGTAATATCTTCATCCCATGCTGGAAGTTCTTCATAAACAGGCTTACATCTGAAGAGTTCCTTCAAACTTGCTGGGTAATAATCAATCTTCTTACCATCAAGTTCGTAAGCAGTAGCAATCTTGATCTTGTCAAAGCCTGAGAAGACATCAAGCAAGTTCAAACTTAAGCCGTTAATGCCTGATACACGCTTAGCATGACGAAGAGCAACTGAGTCAAACCAACCAACACGACGTGGACGACCAGTAACAGTACCGTATTCATGAGCAGTGTCACGAATTCTGTCACCAACTTCATCAAGAAGTTCAGTTGGGAATGGACCTTCACCAACACGAGTGGTGTAAGCCTTGCAGACACCGATTACAGTGTTCAAACGGTTAGCACCCATACCGATACCTGAGCAGATACCGCCTGAGATAGTGTTTGAAGAAGTTACGTATGGGTAAGTACCTTCATCAATATCAAGCATAGTACCTTGTGCACCTTCAAAGAGGACCTTTTCGCCATTATCAAGTGCGTCGTTAACTAATACTGAAGTATCAGTAACGTACTTCTTCATCTTTTGACCATATTCATAGTACTTGTCAAAAATGTCTTCAAATTTAAGTGCAGGTTTACCGTAAACCTTAGTAAATAATTCGTTCTTTTCTTTTAAGTTAGCGCGTAACTTTTCTTCGAAAGTATCTTTTTCAAGTAAATCACAAACGCGAATACCAATTCTTGAAGCCTTGTCCATGTAAGTTGGTCCAATACCATTCTTAGTAGTACCAATCTTGTTAGCACCCTTTGATTCTTCTTGGTATTCATCTTGCTTAATGTCGTAAGGCATGATGATGTGAGCACGGTTAGAAATTCTTAACTTGCTGGTATCAATACCATTCTTTTCCAAGTTTTCAAGTTCACCGAACATAACTTCTGGGTTGATAACTACACCGTTACCAATTACTGCACCCTTAGAAGCAGCAAAGATACCGGAAGGAATTAAACGCATCTTGAATTCTTTACCATCAATATCAATTGTGTGGCCTGCGTTGTTACCACCATTTGAGCGAACTGCCATTGTGGCATCTTTACTCAAAAAGTCAGTAATCTTTCCTTTACCTTCATCGCCCCATTGACTACCTACGACTGCAACTGCTGTCATTTGAAATTCACCTCATAAAAAAATCTCTATAAATATTACGTATGATAGTCTAGCAATTTAATAATTATTAGTCAATGTGAAATCCGAATTATTTTATTTTTATTTTTAGTCATAGTTCGATTTCTATATTGACAAAAACGTTTTTATCAAATATAGTATTTCTCGTTTGGTAAGCAAAAAATAAAGGGAGCAAATCAAATTGAGTAATTATTTTAGTATGGAAGCCTTTGATTATGATGATATCCAACTTATTCCTAATAAAGGTATCATCAAAAGCCGTCGTGACGCGGATACTAGCGTTAAGTTCGGAAGCCGAACATTTAAGATACCAGTTGTGCCAGCTAACATGGAAAGCGTCATTAACGATGATTTAGCTATTTGGTTAGCTCAAAATGGTTATTATTATGTAATGCACCGCTTTGAACCAGAAAAGCGTATCCCCTTCATTAAGATGATGCATGCAAAAGGCCTTTTTGCTTCTATTTCAGTTGGAATTAAAGATAGCGAATACGACTTTATCGATGAATTAGTTAAGCAAAATCTTAAACCTGAATACATTACAATCGACGTAGCTCACGGTCATTCAGTTTATGTAATTAAAATGATCAAGTATATTAAGGAAAAATTACCTGACTCATTCTTAACTGCTGGTAACATTGCTACACCAGAAGCTGTACGTGATCTTGAAAATGCTGGTGCAGATGCTACTAAAGTTGGTGTTGGCCCAGGTCGTGCTTGCATCACTAAGCTCAAGACTGGTTTTGGTACAGGTGGCTGGCAACTTGCTGCACTTCGTATGTGTAGTAAGGTTGCTTCAAAGCCTCTTATTGCTGATGGTGGTATTCGTCATAACGGTGATATTGCTAAGTCCGTTCGTTTCGGCGCTACAATGGTAATGATCGGCTCAATGCTCGCAGGACACCAAGAGTCCCCAGGCCATATTATTAAAATCAACGGTAAAAACTACAAACAATATTGGGGCTCAGCTTCTGAAGTACAAAAGGGAGCTTACAGAAACGTAGAAGGTAAGCAAATGTTAGTACCATTCCGCGGCTCAATTAAAGATACTTTGCGTGAAATGCAAGAAGACTTACAATCTTCAATTTCTTACGCAGGTGGTCGTGATCTTAATTCCATTAAGTTAGTCGACTACGTAATTGTAAAAGACAATATTTTTGACGGTGACAAATAATAGCGGACATTAATCGAATAGATTACATTTTCGTTATTTTCCTGTTAATATTTTTAAGATAGTATAGTTTTATTGTCATTTTTTCGATAGAATAGTATAGGTCTAGTTACTGGAGGGTAGACAGTAACTAGGCTTTTTTTATTATTTTTACCAGTTATTCCTTATTTTTCAAAAAATATAAAAAATATTGGACATCATCTATATTTATGTTATACTAATTGAGTTGATAGACGCGCCCATAGCGCAACTGGATAGAGTGTCTGACTACGAATCAGAAGGTTGAAGGTTCAAATCCTTCAGGGTGCACACTTCGGGAAGTGGCTCAGTTTGGTAGAGCACCTGGTTTGGGACCAGGGGGTCGCAGGTTCGAATCCTGTTTTCCCGATATATATTAAAAGAAGCATTTCCTAGGAAATGCTTCTTTTGTTTTATTCTTGTTTATTATTTGCTTTTCTAAAAATCACACGCGTATCTGAGCCAATGTAATCAAGTAAAGCTAAATCATACGTTTTAACTTGTCCTAAAACATTAACCTTTTGGTCACATGGCAAATCTCGTTTAGTAATTTCGATTTCGCCTTCATAATGTTGATACAAGTTATTATCGATCGTCACACTACCCTTTGGCCGTGCATAAATATTATCTTGTGGCTCAGTAGGCAGACTTCTCTTTTCCCTACTTTCTTTAAGTCTTACGACATCACGTGCAACATCTGGTCTATTATGCCAATCATTTTCAAATAATTCTGGAATCTCGGTATCAAGGTGCAACGTAATCGCATCTTCTTTTTCATAATTAGTAATAGTCTCAATTGCATCCCTAGTTAGTTGTGGATCCCCTACAAAGATGTAATCACAGTCATACTTTTTCAATTCCAAAATCGCAGCTAATGGATTTTCATATCTTTGCTTCTCTAGTGTTGGCAATCCTGCAAAAATTGGCCCACGCAATTTGCCATTACCTGCAATAAAAGCAGCTGTCTTCAAATTATACTTGTGTAGCCACTTATTTTTCTCATGCATCCAATGCGCTTCAAGTCCTGTTTCAGGCCGTGGGTAGAAATTATGACCTGCAGTAAGCTTTTCAAAGTTAGCATTGCTGTATTTCAAATTATCGATGTCATCTTGCGTAATCGTGCTGGCATTAAGAACTACCGGCATCTCCTTAGATAACTTGGCAATCAATTCAACTGAAAAGCCTTCGTCTACTCTAATACCAGTTAAATTCAAGCTCTTGATTTGTTGAACACTGTTAGCATTAATATCCAAATTTTGCAGGATAGTTTCTGACACATCCGCAATAATTTTTAAGTCTAAATTTTTACACCAATCAGTTAAGTTGGCTAATCTTTTTAAAATAGTTTCACCATCGGTATCTGCTGCCTCAAGTTGAGTAAATACACATGTAAAACCACTGTTTCTCATCGCTAATAAATAATTGTAATCCTCAG
This sequence comes from uncultured Lactobacillus sp., assembly GCF_902491705.1. Lineage (GTDB taxonomy): Bacteria > Bacillota > Bacilli > Lactobacillales > Lactobacillaceae > Lactobacillus. Next base: position 10,512 of record NZ_CABUIW010000003.1, read on the forward strand.
ACGTTAAGTCATGTCCAAGATAAACTGAAAAACCTAACATTCTTATCCTCTAAATTCTTTTAAGTCTATATGTAAAACGCTTTCTAAATTATCATAGCACAAATTTTTCTTGCTTTTTTGTTCAAAATATTGTTAAATACATATAAATAAATTAAAAAGCTATGAAAAAGACGAGTAAATAATCTAATTCTTTACAGTGAATTAGTGCTAGTGCGAAACTAATAGACCCTGGATTATTGAAAAACACTTTTAGCAGCTCACCGAAATAATAATTCTTATAGTAGGTTGAGACGTCTCCGGTACGTTACCACGCCGGTGGAGCATGATAGTGCTTCATGAGGAGGTCTATTATAGACAACATGGGTGGTACCGCGGAAAAAGCCTTTCGTCCCTAGCAATTAGGGAGCGAAGGGCTTTTTCTTTACTCTCAACTAAAAACAAAAATTATTTTTAGAAAGAGGATTTTTATGGAACTTATTTTACCTGAAGATTACCGTCCAACTTTAACTGTTCGTGATACCGAAGCTGCAATTGTCTACATTCGAGAGACTTTCCAAGATAAGCTTGCTTCTATTTTGGGTGTACAAAGAATGTCTGCACCAATGTTTGTTGAAAAAAACACCGGTTTAAACGATAACTTAAACGGTGTTGAACGTCCTGTTGCCTTTGACATGAAGGCTATGCCAAAAGACGACACAATCGAAGTTGTTCACTCACTTGCTAAATGGAAGAGATTAGCTCTTAAGAGATACGGCTTTGGTATGCATGAAGGCCTCTACACTAACATGAACGCTATTCGCCGCGACGAAGATTTAGACAACTTCCACTCCATTTACGTTGACCAATGGGACTGGGAAAAGATCATCCGTAAAGAAGAACGTAACACAGATACTTTGGAAATTACCGTTAACAAGATTTTTAAAGCAATTAAAGAAACTGAAAAATTAGTTTCAGCTCGCTACCCTGGTTCTACTTACCGCTTAGGCGACCACGTTTCATTCATTACTACCCAAGAATTGGAAGACCGCTGGCCTGACCTTACTCCAGAAGAGCGTGAAGACAGAATCGCTAAGGAAGAAAAGGCAGTCTTCATTATGAAGATCGGTGACAAATTAAAGCGTAGCGGTAAGCCACATGATGGTCGTGCACCTGACTACGATGACTGGCAATTAAACGGTGACTTAGTCTTCTGGTATGAACCATTACAAAAGAAATTGGAAATTTCTTCAATGGGTATCCGTGTTAGCGAGGAAAGCCTGCGTGAACAACTTAAGAAGGCTCACTGCGAAGATCGTGCTAAATTACCATTCCACCAAATGCTTTTAAAGGGTGAATTACCATACACTATCGGTGGTGGTATCGGACAATCACGTTTGTGCATGCTTTTACTTGGTAAAGCTCACATCGGTGAAGTTCAAGCCAGCATCTGGCCTAAAGAAATGGTTGAAGCTTGCGAAGCAGACCATATTCATTTGCTATAATAACCGCACAAAAAAAGTGCATTAGCTATCAATTAGCTGATGCACTTTTTTATTTGTCTATTTTACTTACGTTCTCTTCTTGAAATCCAAGACATAATCAATGGCAAAATTACAAAGCCAAAAATCATCATTGCGATAGCGTACCAGTTAACGCCAATAACTTTACCTGCCGCATTGGTTACACCAAATTGTGCTTGCCAGTTATATTCAACTAGTAAGAAGACCACAATAATGATTGATAAAATTGGCACAACAACGTCAGTCCAAACGTTCTTATCAGCCTTTAAAACTTCTTCCTTGGTCTTGCCACGATAGAACTGAATAACCGCAATAGGTACGACAATAAAGCCTAAGAATCTAACCATCGCACTTAAAGTGATCAAGTTTACCATATTATATTCAAATGCCATTGGAATTAAGATTGCTAACCCTACTGAGATGAAGAAGGTTCTAATTGGAAAGTTATTCTTCGTTCTCTTAGTAAGTGCCTCAGACATTTGACCTTCGCGAGCCATCGCTTCCAAAATACGTGGTGCGTTAAAGCTGGATGCAACGTTGATACCAAACATAGATATAAGTGCACCTACCAAGATAACGTCACGCAAAATTTCATTATTAAAAATAGCAGCTACAGCAACAACCTGCTTGGTGGTCATAAGAGCCTTAGGATTGAGCACCATGGCAACTGCTACAACGCCGATATATACAAGCGCAATAATCAAGATAGCTAAAGGAATCGCACGTGGCAAATTCTTTTCAGGATCCTTCATATCATCTGAACCTGAAGCAACTGATTCAAAGCCGGTAAATGCATAAAAGGCTGACACAATAGCCATTACAAAAGTAGTTGTAGTCAAAGTAGGTACAATCTTTTGGCCGTTTTGAGTAATTTGATCAACTTCTGACAAATTACTTGAAGCACCTGTGGTAATCAATAATATTACCCCGGCAATAATAATTAAAACTAAGGCTGCAAGTTTGCCAATAGTAGCTAAGTTCATAACCCACTTCACTACACGTTGACCAAATAAATTGATAATCGTAATGATTGCCATTAAAATTAAGAAACCAATCGTTACATTCAATGCTTTATTTGGATCGCCACCAAAAATAGAAATTGTTGACTTGATAACTCCGACAGCCATTACGCCCCATGCAACGCTGGCAGAGAAGTAACGAAGCACGCCCATATAAAAACCAACCTTATCACCAAAGGCAGCTTTTGAGTAGGCATATGCAGCACCTGATTTAGTTACATATTTTGATGCGGCCGCAAATGAAATCGCCAAAATAGAAGCAAAAATTGCGGCAATAAAATAAACGATTAAAGCTTTTGAACCAGCTTGTTGAACTACGCTACCTGGTGTTAGGAAAATTCCTGAACCAATGATTGCGTTAATAGCAAGCAAGACAATGGACCAAAAACCTAATTTATCCCCTGTTTTCTCATTCATTGTTTAAACTCTCTTTTTTATTTTGCGTTATCAACTACAAATTTGAATAAATTATTCATGAAAGCAACGTCAGGATTACGGTGCAGCATTTCTGGATGCCATTGAACCGCAATCACGTTGCCTTTTTTGTTTTCTAATCCTTCAACTACGCCATCTGGAGCAGTGGCAGAAGCAATAAGATCTGGAGCAACATCCTTAATCAATTGATGGTGGAATGAATTAACTCTGAATTCTGTTTTACCTAAAATTTCAGCTAATTTACTGCCTGGATCTACCTTCATCCCGTGAGTTGGCAAACTAGGAGTATGTCCTTGCATATGCTTTAAAGTTAAGCCATCACGGTATGACAAGTCTTGATAAAGCGTGCCACCATGTGCAACATTGATGATTTGAGCACCGCGACAGATACCTAGTACAGGAATTCCATTTTCTTCTGCTAGTTTTAATAAACACATATCAAAGTGATCACGTTCAGGCCAAGTTGCGCCAATCTTTTGCAAAGGCTCTTCTCCATAAAAGCGTGGATCGACGTCGTGTCCACCTGAAAGAATCAAGCCTTGAACATTGTTGAGCTGCTCTCTAATTACCTCGTCATCTTCAGTAAACGGAATGATGTATGGTACACCTCCATTTTGAACAACTGAATCAACGTAATCCTCATTCACATAACTACGACGATACCCGGGAAATATTCCGCCATTGTCGATAATTACTGAGCCAGAAATACCAATAATTGGTTTATTCATACATGCTCCTCCTCACTTACTTTTTGTATGGGACTATTATACCTATTTAATATGCAATTGTACACTTAAAATATTCTATTCTACTATACAAACTTTTTAAGCTAGATTTAAAAATTATTTGCCCAGCTACTTACTTATCCCACGTTGACTATTAAAAACAGGGGGGTAAAATTAACATAATATTAAAATATTTTTAAACTACTTTGGAGGAAAATCTATGACAACAAAGGAGCTATTGAAAACAAACATCCCGCGCTCTATTTGGATTTTGTTTGTATATGTGCTCTACGCAATTGTGGGAACGCTTGGAACCTACCTTTTTAAGTATTCCTTAAATGCCCTTACAACCAAAAACCTAAATAGTTTTATTTTCTGGGAAATATTAACAACTGCAACAGAATTAGCTACTGCTCTATTATTGCCAATTGCAACTGTTGCCTTTACTCGCCAGATTCAAGACTATTTGCATGAAATTAGAAAAGATATCATGCATTATTACTACAACGGCGATGATGAAAAAGTATCTACAATGCAAAATGATCTGACCAGCAATTTAAAAATTCTATCAACAGACTTTGCTACGCCATTGATCACAATCTTTAGTGGCTTACTTTCAATTATTTTTTCAATTGGCATCTTGATCAGCATGAGCTGGATTTTGATTGTAACTACGGCAGTTTTGGCAGTAATTACCTTATCTTTACCTAAACTCCTTGAGAAAAAGATGTCTCAAGCAAATGCAGTAGTTAACCAAAAAAATGAGTATCTGCTTAATGCAATTGCCCACTGGCTCGGTGGACTTCAAGAATTGCGTCGCTACAACGCTTTTGTTCGCTTAAATAAAAAACTAAAAGAAGCAAGTAATCAATACGTTGAAGCTAACAAAAATAATATATTGTACCGTAATTTGTCCGATGTCATTAACGGTCTGGGCAATACTATTGCTCAATTAGGCATGGTTTTAATTGCCGCCATTTTATTTTTTAACCACACTATTTCTTTTGGTGATTTTGGGGTAGCTTCTAGCTTTGCCTTTACCATTTTTGGTGGTATTTGGGACATCACGGATTCTCTTACTAAAATCAAATCTACTAAGACTTTACGTGAAGAAACAGCTAAGTTGCGTCAAGCAAAGTCCGTTACTACTCCTACTCCAGCCTACGGAGTTACCGCTACTAATTTAGTTGCTAAATACGACAACGGTGAAACAATTTCTTACCCTGACTTCACAATTAAGCCTGGTCAAAAAGTCCTGCTCACTGGTGATTCAGGTACAGGAAAATCCACCTTGTTTAAGCTCCTACTTAATAAGTTATCTCCTAAAAATGGTCAAATCGTCTTTTTAGATAAAGACGGAAAATCTATTAAAACACCTGCTCAAGTTGGCAATCTTCCTCAAGATCCCGTTGTCTTTCCCGCTTCAATTCAAGACAACATCACAATGTTTAATCAAAAATTGAAAGACCAAGTTAAAACTGCAGTTGATCAAGTTCAACTGACTAGTGATTTAGCTAAAATGCCTGCCGGCCTTGATACTCAAGTTAATTTGAAAACTGAGAATCTATCGGGTGGGCAACGGCAGAAGGTCGTACTGGCTCGCAGTCTGCTTCATGATCAGCCATTTGTTTTGATGGATGAAGTTACTAGTGCAATCGATCAAGCAGGTACCGAGAAGATTTTGGACAATTTACTCAAAACTAAAAAGACGATCTTAATGATCGCCCACAACTTTACGCCTGAAATGAAAGCAAAATTTGATCAAGAAATTAAGTTAACAGCAGTAAGAAAGGAGGCAGCCGAATGAATTTCAAGGAATATGTAAAAGTTAATCCATTTAGATTTGTTGTCTTTGCGCTTTCCACATTTCTAATGGCAGTTATAATCATTGGAATGTGTTACTTTACTCAATTAGTAGCTGATATTGTTTTGACTAGGAATTGGCGCAGCTTTTTAATCATTCTTATACTTGACGGAATTTGCGGTATATTAGCTTATGCACTTCAGGGTCTTGCACTATATTCAAACACTATTCAAGAACAAGAACTTAACGACAAAGTTCGTCAGCAACTCGTTCAAAACTACTACAATGATGGCAAAATGCATAAAGTTAGCGAAATGCAAAACCGCTTAACCAACGACCTTCAGTTAATCAACAATAGTTACTATGAAATGCTGTTTAATCTGATCTACGGTATTGGACTAGTTATCTCAACTATTGTCTATTTAATCTTATTAAACTGGCAATTATTGCTCGCTATCTTGATCTTAGTAGCAATCACACTATTTTTACCTAAGCTTACTGAAAAGCCACTACAAAAGGCAACAGAATTTATTTCAGACAGCAACAAAGTATATTTAGACAGTTTAAACGATTGGTTATCAGGTCTAGATCAAATTCGCCAATTTTTAGCTGGAGCAAAATTATTCTCAGTCACAGAAAATGCTTCAAAGAAGCTAGAAGACGCTACCGTTAAACAAACTACTTATACTCAATTACTAAAAGCAGTTAACGGTATCGTAACTGCAATTTTCGGATTACTGCTCTTCATTTTAACTGGTTATCTCATTGTTAATGGTCAAGCATCAATTGGTGTGCTTTTAATTATTGGTAACTTTAGATTCTACTTAAATCAAGGTATCCAATTGATCACCGTTTCTCGCGGCCAGATGAAAGGAACTGAAAAATTAATTAATGAAGTTGATCAAGAACTTGTTCCAGTTTCTTCTAAGCAAAAATTAGATTTGGCAACTCCTACGGCTTTTTCAACTCAAGATTTGCAACTACAGTTCCCTAATGGTGAAAAGCTCACTTACCCAGATTTACAAGTTAAAACCGGCGAAAAAATTCTTTTAACTGGTGACTCAGGCGCTGGTAAGTCTACTCTCTTTAAATTGATCTTAGGCGAATTAAAGCCAAGTTCTGGAGAAGTTGATTTTCAAGATAAAAATGGGAAAACTATCATTCCTGATTTAAGTAAAATCGGCTACATCCCTCAAGATCCTGTTGTTTTCCCTGCCTCTATTAAAGACAACATCACAATGTTCAACAAAAAACTTGATTCTAAGGTAAATGATGTCATTTCTTCTGTTAACTTCAGCGATGATATTGCCAAATTCAAAGATGGCGTCAACGAGCAATTAAACCTGGACAAACTCAATATTTCGGGTGGACAAAGACAAAAGATCGTTTTGGCGAGAGCAAAAATTCATAATAGTGAGATCATTTTAATCGACGAAGGTACAAGCGCAATTGATCAAAAAGCCACAATGAATATCTTGCATAATTTAGTTAAAACACCAGCCACCATCGTCTTTATCGCCCATAACTTCAACGAAGAAATGCGACAATTATTTGATCGTGAAATTCATTTAGTCAAAAATTAGGTCAAACAAAAACAGCACCACTGTGCTGTTTTTTTGTTTATTATGCTTTTTTTCGATGCTTAATCACATAAGCTAATGCTGCCACAATCAAAACAATTGCTCCGACTGTTACTGATAAACGAGTCTCAGGGTTAATGAACATGAAGACTACAATTAAAGTCAACATGAACAATGCAAAGTAATTTGAATATGGATATAGTGGCAACTTAAATGGGTGATTTTCCATCAAATGTGGATTTTTACGTCTGAATCGGAGTTCTGCAAGCAAGATAACGAACCAAGCTACCATCCCTGGTAAAACTGATGAACTATATACCACAACAAAGACATTAGCTAAGGATTTGTTAAAGAACTGAATTAACACATTAAGCATGAAGCCAATGAAAATACCACCAGTAATTCCGATAATTGCGTGACTTGGCACAATTCTCTTAGATACATATTTGAATGTCTTAGGAGCTTCACCTTCGTGAGCTAGCTTATAAAGCATACGACTTGATGAATAAATACCAGAGTTAGCACCTGACAAAGCAGCAGTTAAAACAACGAAGTTAATGACTGATGCGGCTGCAGTAATTCCGACTTTGGCAAAAGTATTAACAAATGGTGAACCGATATTGCCTAGTTCATTCCATGGATAAATCGTTACGATAACGAAAATGGCACCGACATAGAAGATTAAGATTCGCCATAAAACGGATTTAACACTTTTAACAACAGCTTCTTGTGGGTTGGCTACTTCACCTGCAGAAATACCAATTAATTCAATTCCTTGATATGAACCAGCGATAATTGCCATGGAGAACAAGAAGCCCTTTACACCACCAGTGAAGAAACCGCCATTTTTCCATAAATTAGAAAAACCAACTGGGTGTCCACCATTACCAAAGCCAAACAAGATGACCATAAAGCCCAAAACAATCATCAAAATAATTGTGACTACCTTGATCATTGCAAACCAGAATTCTAGTGTTGCATAAGCCTGGGCACTAGCTAAGTTAGCTAAAAGCAAGAATAGAATGATGACTACACCGGCGATCCAGTCGCTTGTTCCCGGCCACCAGAAGCGCAAATATTCAGTCGTCGCAACAACTTCTGAAATACCAACAACAATATATTGGAAAACGTTAGCCCATTCTGCTAAATATCCTGCAATTGGATGAACGTGCGTTGAAGCATAATCCGCAAAAGAACCTGTACCTGGATCAACGTATAACATTTCCCCAAGTGCACGCATTACGATATATAAGATCAGCCCTACAAACATGTAAGCAAGTAATACTGATGGACCAGTCCATTTAATAGTTGAAGCTGACCCCATGAACAACCCAACACCGATCGCTCCCCCGAGCGAGATCATTTCCATTTGTCCGGCCGTCATCGACCGCTTTAATTCAGGCGCTTTTTTCGCCATACACAACTCCCTTTCTTAGTATTTCATTCCCTAGGAAATACTTTTATTTTTTCGTACAAAGCTATAACTAATTGCCAAAATCACTACAAAAATAATCGAAATAATTAATGCCAATCTTGTCGATTCAATGAAGAATAGCAAGATTAAAATTGCTACATAAAAGGCTATTGTAAGCCAGCTAGTAAAAGGATATCCAGGCATTCTAAATTCACCAAGATTATCCTTATTTTGCTTACGGTACACAACATGCGCAGCCATAATCATGATCCACACGATAATGAAACAAATCGTTGATACAGTCGATACCACATCAAAAATCTTGGCTGGCATGACATAGTTCAATATTACCACTACAAACAAAATTGCTGATGAGGTCATCAGTGCATTCATTGGAATGGCCTTTTTAGTCAGGTTGCCCAAATATTTTGGAGCATGACCATTACGAGCCAGTGAATATAATGAGCGACTAGTTGAAAAAATCGCACTGTTAGTAGCAGACATAGCAGCAGTTAAAACAACAAAGTTCAAAATTCCAGCTGCAGCTGTAATGCCGATCCCTGTAAATACTTGTACGAATGGACTAGACGTAGTTTTAATTTGATTCCATGGATAAACTGACATGATAGCCAGCATTGATCCCACATAGAAAAGTCCAATTCTTACTGGCAAAGTATTAATTGCTTTAGGAATATCTTTATGAGGATCAGCCGTTTCACTAGCAGTTTGACCCACAATTTCAACGCCAACAAAGGCAAAGACTACCATTTGAAATGAAAGTAAGAATCCCCAGATACCTGTTGGGAAAAAGCCACCATGACTAACTAAATTAGTTAATGAAACGGTACCGCCTTTAACCTTAGTCTGTAAAACGATCATTACAGCACCTGTAACGATCAACGCAACGATGGCAATTACTTTGATCATCGAGAACCAGCTTTCTAGTTCTCCAAATAATCCTACGTTTACCATGTTAATTAACATTAATAAAACGACGATTACCAATGGTCCTACCCATTGAGGCAACCATGGAAACCAATAACGCAAGTAAATTCCTGTAGCGGTTAAATCGGCCATAGCTAAGCTAAGCCAACAAGCCCAGTAAGCCCAGCCCGCTACAAATTCGGCGCGCTTACCTAAGTATCTTTTAATTGATTCTAAAAACGAGTGACTATCAGGATCAGCTAAGATCAATTCACCTAGCGCACGCATCATAAAGAACGTAATAACCCCAACGATTAAATACGACAAAATAATTGAAGGGCCAGCACTATGAATGGCTGATCCTGAACCTAAGAATAGGCCTGTACCAATGGCGCCCCCTATTGCGATCATTGTAACGTGTCGACTCTTCAAGCCCCGTTTTAGTTTTTTATTCTCGTCCACAGTGTCACCTTCCCTAAGTAGAAAAAAAGAGCGGCCGGTAATGAAACGGACGCTCCATCAAAATTCTTTTTGTTTTGAATTATAAAGCCAACTTACTTTTTGTGCAATTCTTTTCTATCATAATTATTCAAGTAAGCGGTAAAAATTAAAATTGCAATCGCGATTAGCATGAAAATAATTACGCTTATTTCCTGCATCCCCAAAATTGGGAAACAAGCAATTATCTCAATTACCATCAAGCCTGTGGTAATCCAAGTTACTTTTCCGCGATAAAACTTAAGCCAATTGATCACTGCGTAAACAACATCCAAAACAGCCAATAGCAAAATGCCATAGACAAATAAATATTGTCCCCAAAGTGGTAGCGACCAGATCAATGCGCCATTTGTTTCTAGTATGATAATCAACATAAATGAAATAATGCCGATTTCAAAACTAAGAATGATGCGCATGAATACTAAGAGCAGTTCCATGTTGCTATGATTCGCATCTAAATTAAAGTAAATTAGCCCCAAAACAGCAGGTGAAGCTAGCAAAACTAGAAGTAGTGAAAACAATGTTCCATTTCCCTGATTTACGCCAAGCGGCTCCCCTGACAAAGCCTGCGAAATTGTAAATACAATTGTCACTGTTAAAGCCGCAAGCATCACTACACGTAGCCAGTACTTTTTATCAGCTAGCCAAAATGAAACAGCAGCTATTAAATACGTAATCCCATAGATAGTTGCACCAACAGTTGAATGACTAGGCCAGTTTAAAGTGAATGCTAATACGCCCGAAGCCAAAGCTAAAATTGTCAAAACTATCTTGATAATTAAATCAAATGTTTTCTTGTTCATATTCCTATCTCTTTACTCGAATTGTATTAGTTTCATTATAACAAAAAGGATATTTCCGAAGAAACATCCTTTTTTCCTAGTACACTTTAAACTCGTTAAGTGGCCAATATCTTAATTTAACTACAGCCACAATATTCTTCCTCTTAATCGTTCCGATATAACGACTATCCTTTGAAACGCTGCGGTGGTCACCCATTACAAAATATGTTCCTTTAGGAATTCGGTTATATTGATTAATGTATTTCAATTGTGACTTGGTGTAATATTGCTGGAATTGTCGCGACTTAGCAAGTGAAGCCATCGTGAAATTCTGTGTAGCAGCAAAGCTAGTATCTGTTGCGGAATCTTCCATCTTTCTGCCTTGAGTCAGCCATGGTTGATTTAGCTTTTTACCATTGATATAAATCTGGTTGTTCTTGCTGACAATTTTTTCACCAGGAAGACCAATAACTCGCTTAATGTATAAAGCGCCCGGTTCATCTGGTGCCTTAACGATTACTACTTCGCCTCGCTTAATTGCGGCATGACGAACGGAAATCAAACGTTGTCCATTTTCAAAACTTGGTTGCATTGATGGACCGGAAACTGTATCGTTGCTCAATACAAAACGGAAGAGCAAGAAAAAGATCCCCATCAAAACAGCCCAAATAATTACTATATCAAGGACAAATCTGCCCCATGATTCATTTTCTTCTTTTTCTTTAGCCATAAAATTCTCCAATAGTTTTTGTACTTAGAATACTGCTAATCACAGAATTTAGCAAAAGATGATACCAAAAAAAGGATATTCCCGAGGGAATATCCTTTTTATTAATTAACTAATCAAATTAGTCTTCTTTTTTGTCTTCAGCTTTAGCTTCGTCTTCCTTAACCTTTTCTTCAATCTTTGGAGAAATGTCGTAGATTGATTTGCCGTTCAAGTACAAGTGCTTGTCATCAGCAGTAAATTCAATCTTCTTAGTGTCAGGTTCTCTTAAGATCAACTTAGCAGCTGGAGTTTCAAGGTTTTGTTCAACAACTCTTCTAAGTGGACGAGCACCGAACTTCTTGTCGTAACCTTTTTCTGCCAAGAATGCCTTAGCTTCGTCTGAAACTTCAACAGTTACACCCTTCTTAGCAAGTACGTGTGACATGTTCTTCAAGTAAATGTTGATGATCTTGCCCATGTCTTGTTCAGTAAGTGAGTTGAATGGAACGATTGCGTCCAAACGGTTCAAGAATTCAGGTCTGAAGTAGTTTTCAAGAGCTGAGATTAACTTGTCTTGGTCAACCTTGCCGTCTTCAAGAAGCTTGTCTGAGAAGCCTGCGTTTGAAGTCATGATCAAGATAGTGTCCTTGAATGAAACGGTTCTACCTTGTGCGTCAGTCAAACGACCATCATCCATAATTTGGAGAAGTGCGTTGAAGACTTGTGGGTTAGCCTTTTCAATTTCATCGAACAAAATCAATGAGTATGGTTGGTGACGAACTTTTTCAGTTAATTGTCCACCTTCACCGTAGCCAACATAACCAGGTGCTGAACCGATTAACTTGTTAACAGCCATTTCGTCTTGGTATTCACTCATGTCCAAACGGATTAAGTGTTCCTTGTTACCAAATAATTGGATAGCTAATTGCTTAGCAAGTTCAGTCTTACCAACACCAGTAGGACCAGTAAGTAAGAATGAACCAGTAGGACGATCGCTGTCTTTGAAGATTTGCTTACGAGCAATAGCGTCAGTAATTACATCGATTGCTCTGTCTTGGTCAATAACGTTCTTCTTTAACTTCTTAGCAAGGTCTAAGTTCTTTTGAGCTTCGTCAGCGTGGAGTTCACTCATAGGAATCTTAGTCTTTTGTTCAATAATTTCGTAGATATCTTTTTCAGTTACTTCTGGAGTATTCTTGCTGTCTACGTTCTTAAGTTGCTTTTGAAGGTCAGCAATCTTGTCTTTAATTTCGCTAGCCTTGCTGTAGTCTTCAGCTTTAGCAGCTTCTGACTTCTTAGCTTCAAGAGCACTAATTTGGTTCTTCAAGCTCTTTTCGTCAGTTGGTTGTACAAGCAATGCCTTCTTAGCACCAGCTTCATCCATCAAGTCGATGGCCTTGTCTGGTAAGTAACGACCTTGAATGTATCTTTCTGATAATTCAACAGCTAATTTAAGACTGTCATCAGTGTATTTTACGTGGTGGTAGTCTTCGTATTTCTTCTTCAAGCCTTCCAAGATCTTGATAGCTACATCAGTACTTGGTTCTGGAACTTGAACTGCTTGGAATCTACGTGAAAGAGCTGGGTCTTTTTCAATTCTTTGGAATTCACTTGTAGTAGTAGCACCGATTAACTTCAATTCACCGCTTGCAAGAGCTGGCTTCAAGATGTTAGCAGCGTCACCATTGTTGTTTTCAGAATCAGTTGAACCTGCACCAACAATGTTGTGTAATTCGTCGATGAATAAAACGATGTTTGGATCGCTCTTAGCCTTGTCGATAACTTTCTTTAATCTTTCTTCAAAGCTACCACGAAGACTTGAACCAGCAACCATGTCGTTAATGTTTACTGAAATAACGTGCATGTTAGCCATCTTAGCTGGAACATTGCCAGAAGCAATTCTTTCAGCCAAACCTTCTACGATAGAGGTTTTACCAACACCAGCAGGTCCGATTAAAACAGGATTGTTCTTCTTACGTCTTGATAAGATTTCAATGACGTTATCAATTTGTTCATCACGACCAATAACTGGGTCAAATTTGTTGTTCTTTGCTTCTTCAACTAAATCTACACCAATTGGCTTTTCATTTGGGTTTTGTGGATTTTGTTGAATAGTTTGTGGAGCAGATCCCATATTACTTGAGTAGTTGATTGGAATAGAACCTGCGTTGCCATTCCCGTTGCCGCTTCTTCTAGTGCCGAAGTCGTCATTAAAGAATGAGCTGTTCAATTCGTTAAATAAGTTGTCAAAATCATTGTCAAAGTATGCCATCTATGCAAACACTCCCTATAAATAAATTTAAGTCTTTTAGCACTCGATGCTCTTGAGTGCTAACTCATTACATTTATTAGTATAGCAGGTTATCCACAGAATGCAAGCTTTTTTCTAAAAGTTTTCCACATTTTCTTTATTTTTTGTGATGTACAAAAATAAAAGTACAATAATCGCTGGTATATCAACGTTTATTGCACTTCACAAATTATAAAGAATTTCTTAAGATAATCAGTTTTTTACTAATTTATGTTGAGTTTTCAAGACAGTTATCCACAGATAATAAATATAAACTTTACCTTATGGCACCTACATTATTGCTTTTTTTGATTATCTTGTCTAGGGTTTTGGGTGTTATTAAATCTTCTTTTTTCTAGCAAATATTGTTTGATTACTTGGACAACTTGTTCGTTCTGCGGCAAGTCTGAGTGATCGGCTTTTGAACCAGTTACTGTCATTGCAGTATAGCTTTTTACCTGATTTTGGAAAATGTATTTACCTGCTGCAACACTGGCTTCTGGCACAATACCATCTGACTCATAATTTTTACCACCAGAAAGTGAATAGACTACTAAGCTCTTAGGTAATCTCCGTTTATTTTTGATAAAGTCTTCTAGCATCTGCGTTCTATAATTTAGATTATTTTCACTAAAGTTGTACGGCGTACCAAGCGTCATAAGGCGCTTCATTTTGATTTCATCAGAATAGCTTGAATAGTAATGCTCTAGCCAATAAGTCCAAATTAATCCACCATTTGAGTGACCGAACGCCTTAAAATTATTGAAATTATAATTTTGAATCAAGGCATAAAAAGCCTGATCAAGCCACCCCGCCTGTTTTTTGATATTGCTGTAACCATCATGATTATTTTGAAAACCAATAATGATAAAGGGTTCATTATCATTTCTATCAATTGAACCAGAATATGACAGCTCACCTTTTGTGGAAACTTGAATTTTTAAAACACTGTGTTTATTTGGCGTATTGCTATTTAATTGTTTAACCAGTTGATTAAAGCGCTGAATTGTCGCACTAGAGCCCGGTACCATAATTACTGGTGACAAAGCTGACTTTTGTCTCTGCGCTCTTGCACGGTTATCTTCTTTCATCCAATTGTAGCCAGGAATCGATAAGACAATCACAACTAACAAAATAAATGCTAGCCATTTTAAGTTGGGATTTTTTAGCAATCTACTTATTCTTTTGTTCATAAACCTTTAGCCCTTTCTCAATTCTCTGACTCAATCTCAGAATAGGAACTAGCATCAACACATCAAGGATAAATAAAACAATTGAAAAGATCAGATTCATCCAATTACCATTTGAGCCAAAAAAGGCTACTAGAATTCCCGGGGTTCCCTTTAACACTGGGTAAACACACGGGGAAATAAGATGTAGCCAAATCGCTAAAGCCGCAAGAGAAATGTTGATCACTGGAATAATTAAAAATGGTAAAAAGAAAATTGGATTTAAGATAACTGGCATCCCAATTGATAAGCCCCAATTAGAATTAAACATTACTGGCAACAAATTTATTTTAGCAAGATTTTCATCTTCTTTATTCTTGCGCTCTGTTAAAAGAATAATCACAATCAAGGCCAAAACAATGCTGGCGCCACCCATTGTTGCATATGGATAAACAAGTGAACTACCTAAAAATCTGTGTGGCACGTTCCATGCTTCACCATGCTTTAAGGCGTAATTCAAGTTAGCAGTAGCTGCTGGAGTCATTGCTGATCTAGATATAGAAGCTAAAGGATAACCTATTCCCAGCCAGCTCAACAACATAACTGCTATTAATAAAGGAATAATTTCTAACAAATTATTTGATCTTTGTACTTGTGCAACCAATGATTTAAACGTATCTGAGCTTAAAATCTTGATCTGCAATTCATAGATAGCTACACCTAAAATCATGCCGCACAAAATAGAAACACTAGCTGGCAAAAGTGCATTCCACGCTCTATGCTTTATGCGCCGCGTATGTTCATACTCTATTGGCTCATGATCTTTACCTAGCCAGTGGAAAATTTGTCCAACACCATAACCGACTAATAAAGCTAACAATAGGGCATTAACTTTAAGTAAATTCGACGAAAATGGTGAATGATCTTCTATATTATTTCCTATATTACTAGCGTAAGCACAAAACATAATCACAATTACAGCTGTCATCCCTGCCAGTGTTGAGTCTTTTTTATATAAACGTGCTGTATAACGCGCAGAAAAATAAGCAGCATAGAGTCCGAACAAACCAAAAGTTACTCGAGTAAAGCCACTGCTGATAAATGCACCCGCATACCAAATGTGATCAGACATTGTTTCATCAAAATTGAAGATATTATAGATAAAACTATCTGGTGAAAATACTGCATCTTGAAGCAACTTAAAATATGCCCCGATAACAGCAATCGGCATCAACATGACCAATGTTCTTTGAAACACTCTAAATATTGATAATCTTCTTATTTTTAGTAGTAAATTTGCTAGCTTATCTACCATAGTATTTTCCTTTATTTCGCTATCGCAATTATGATTTAATTAAGTTAATTAAAGACATTATACAATTATGCTAGAAAGTTGCTAATCATGGCTTACATAGAAATTAAAAACAATACTAAAACTTATCAATCTGGCGATACAACTATCTATGCTAACAAGGATATTTCTTTCTCTGTTGATAAAGGTGAACTAGTCATTATCCTTGGCTCATCTGGTGCAGGAAAGTCTACTTTGCTTAATATTTTGGGCGGAATGGAGCCTAATACGAGCGGAGATGTAATTGTAGCTGGGCAAAATATCGCTGGTTATAACGCCAAACAATTGACCACATATCGGCGAAACGATATCGGCTTTGTTTTCCAATTCTACAACTTAATTCCTAACCTAACTGCTAAAGAAAATGTGGAACTTGCCGCACAAATCGTACCTGACGCAATGAGTGCTGATGAGGCTCTAAAGCAAGTCGATTTATCAGATCGAACCAATAATTTTCCAGCGCAGTTATCTGGTGGTGAACAGCAGCGTGTCGCAATTGCACGTGCGATCGCCAAGAAGCCTGCCCTTCTTTTATGCGATGAACCAACTGGTGCTTTGGACTACCAAACAGGTAAAAGAATTTTAAAAATCCTGCAAAACATGAGCCGCAAGCATGGCTCAACCGTTTTAATCGTTACTCACAATGCCGCTATTGCGCCAATCGCTGACAAGGTAATTCGTATCCACGACGGTAGCATTAAAGACATTCACATTAATAAAAAGCCTGCTGATATTAGTACGATCGAATGGTAGGTGATCACAATGCGTAAAACTATTTTGTGGAAAGATGCTTTTCAAGCTATAACGCATTCGCTTGGCCGTTATATCGCGATCATCTTGCTTATGGGGCTGGGAACTTTTGCCTTCATCGGATTAAAGATGACTGGGCCTGACATGCGAGCAACTGGTAGCGACTTTTTTGCCAAGCATAATCTTGCCGACGTTACAGTTACTTCTAACTACGGAATTAATTCAACCGACCGGATGACGATCAGAAATTTACCTGAAGTTAAGCAAGCAAGTTTTGGCTATTTCCAAGATGTAAAAAATAAACGCAATAATGATACGTTACGCGTTTTTTCTGAATCAAACAATATTTCCAGCTATGAATTAATTAAGGGAAAGTTTCCAGCTAATAAAAGTGAAATCGCCCTATCTTATTTGCTTAATAAGAAATACCGTATCGGACAAAAAATCACTTTTACTAAACCTGGTATTTTGAAAAACAAAACCTATAAGATAGTAGGATTTGTTAAATCAAGCGAGTTTTTGGACAAGAATCAGATTGGACAAACCAACATCGGCAATGGTCGTCTGACTGGAATTGCAGTTACGACACACAATGCATTTGCGTCTCCTGTTTATCAAGTTTCACGTGTAACTTTTAAAAACACTCAAAATTTGAGTCCATTTAGCGTGACCTACCGTAATCGTGTTTACCGCGATCAAAACAAATTGCAGGATGCTTTAAATAAGAATCGTGCTGATAAATACCAAAAGTACGTCCAGCTTTATCAAAATCAGTACCGTAAAAAAGCAGCTGAACAAATGATGAAGCGTGGCATCCCTGTTAATCCGGCTATGATTAAAGTGCCTAAAAATAAGATCAAAATTTCTTACCCTAGTTACACTATTAACAGCCGTGAAGAAAGCCAAGGTTATGCATCTTACAGAGCCGATTCCGAGCGTGTTGAAGTCTTAGCTAATGTCTTCCCTGTCTTCTTATTCGCAGTTGCCGCATTGGTCAGTTTGACCACTATGATGCGCTTTGTAGAAGAAGAGAGAACAAATATTGGTACGCTAAAAGCACTTGGTTACGGCAATGGTGCTATCGCAATTAAGTTTTTGCTCTACAGTACGTCAGCAGCTATTATCGGCGTCGCACTTGGTGCCAGCCTAGGTTACACATTTTCGCCTAACCTAATCATTAAGGCTTACTTAGCAAGTTCAACTCTGGGTACCGGCTATCAACTAAACTTTGCTTGGAGTCCACTACTTATTTCGTTAGCTATTGCGCTTATTTCAACTACTGTAGTGTCAATGTTTACGCTCCAAAAGACTTTAAGAGAAAAGCCTTCAGCATTGCTTTTACCTAAGCCACCTAAAAATGGCTCAAGAATCTTGCTTGAACGCATCCCTTGGATTTGGAAGCACATGAACTTTTCATCCAAGGTTACTGCCCGCAATATTTTCCGCTACAAGAGCAGAATGCTGATGACAATCTTCGGCGTTGCAGGTTGTACGGGGCTTTTGGTAATGGGCTTCGGTATCCGCGATTCTCTTCAAGGTATTGGCGGCATTCAATACTCCACCATTCAAAAAAATGATGTGATTGCCTTAAAGAATTCAAATGTTACCAAAAAAGATCAGCAAAAATTAGACAAACTTTTTAAAGAAAAAGATATCAAGCAGACAAATGAAGTTCAGTACCAGCAACTGACAAAGCATATTAAATCATCTGGTTCAACTGAAAACGTAATGTTGATTGCACCAAAATCAACAAAAGAATTCCGTAAATCAATCAATTTAAGAGAACGTCAAAGCAAAAAGAAAATATCTTTGCCAAATGATGGTGTAGTTATCTCCGAAAAATTAGCCAATATTTTGCATGCTAAAAAAGGTTCAACAATTACGCTAACTAACAGTCACGGTAAAAATTATCGCTTCAAAGTCAGTGCAATCTGTGAAATGTACTTAGGTCACTACATTTTCATGAATCAAAAAGAGTACCGCAAGACGATTGGAAGCTATCATGTTAACGCCTACCTAGTCACAATGCGCAAACGCAGTTTGATTAACAAAGTTAGTCGCCAACTAGTCAAAACTGCCGCAATTGAAACGGTAGTTTCTAACTCATCAAACAAGAATCTTTTAGGCAGCTTCACTGGCAGTTTAAACGAAGTTATCTTTATCTTGATTTTGATTTCGGGGATGCTGGCTATCGTCGTAATTTACAACTTAACTAACATCAATGTAGCAGAAAGAATTCGTGAGCTTTCTACAATTAAAGTGCTGGGCTTCTACGATAACGAAACCACGATGTACATTTACCGCGAGACAATCATTTTATCTGCAATTGGTATTATCGTGGGCTTTGGCTTCGGTTGGTGGCTACATCACTTCATTATTACTAATTTGCCGCCAGATATTGCCATGTTCGACCCGAACATGTACCCACTTAATTTTGCAATCTCTGCACTAATTCCAGCAGTTATTACTGCGGCTTTAGCAATTGTAGTCCATCACAAAATTAAGAGCATTAATATGCTTGATGCCTTGTCATCAATTGATTAATGATATAATACCCCTATAGAAAAGGTGAATGAAAAATGGCAAGAAAACACTTTGAGTTAAACAACGATGTCAGTAAATTAATTAACAAATACGAAGAAATCAATGATGTTGATTTCAGCGAATTAGTCAACAAGGCTTTGAAATTTTATCTTGTTAACCAAATGAACTATAAAGATGTCAAAGATGCTTTGCGGGATGCAGACGATGAAGTATCTAAGTACATCGATGAAACCATGCGCTCAAGTATGGGAGATATAAATGGAAGATTTTAAATCTAGCCTAAATAAAAATGCATTGCGTTTGCAATGCATTTTTTGTTTCTATTGATAATGCTTGTAGCGGTAATAACGATAGCCAATCTTTTTACCAAATATTGTCTCTGACGTTCCCATCATATTGGCCAATAAAACGTAGATTCCTAAGAATACTACACCGAAGATTGCTAAGTAGATAAAGCTTCCCATTCGGCCTAAATTATTGAAGCGGTTGCCGATGAAGATCTGGTAAATAAATAATAAAACTAGATAAATTTCATTAGATACGATAATTGGCAATAGACTCCGCAATTTAACACCATAGGTTTTATCCAGTTTGTGGTAACTAAGTAAAATTACGATTAAGAATGCAATATCGGTAGAAAGAATTGCCCCATCTGCACTCATCATGAATGTCATTGGCACCTGTAAAACGACTTTAACTAAAATGCCCCATATCATGTAGATCACAGCCAATTTATTCATGTTTAAAGCCAAGAGTAAAGTCAACGAGTTCATGACCAAACCAGCTAACAAACTTTGAACAATGTTTTCTACCAAGTAATATGCACCAAGGCTATCATGTGAAAATAGCACTGAATAAACTGGCGATGAAGCAAATGCACCAAGTGCTACTACTGGAAGCAAAACAAATAGAAGCAGTCTGTAGTTCTCTAGGAGCAGTTTTCTAATGCTTTCTACGCTATCCTTAGATTTATACTTAAGCCCTGCTAAAAGCGGCAGACTCGTCTCAGAAACGGCTGTAGCAAGTGAAATAATCACCGTAGTGATCTTACTTGGGTTGGCTGAAAAAATTGTGTACAAATAGCTAACATAGTTAGTACTCATGTGGTTGAAGTTAATCAAAATTTGTTTGAACAAAAGTTGGTCAACTAATTGCGTTACCGTAATAAAAGAACCAAGCAAGACAAATGGAATTGAAGCATACCATAAATTAAGCAAACTCCGTGAAACGTTGTTTAAAGCGCGTGGTTTGCTTTTTTCGATTAGGTCCCTATAATGATCCCATTGCTTACGTGTGTACGCAAATAGGTACAAATAACTGGCAATAGCGCCAACACAAGCACCGAATACACTAAAGTAAACGGCAGTTACGTAATCATGGTGGAAGACTTCAATAATTAAAAACGTAGATAAAAGAATAAAAAGGATTCTGGCAAATTGTTCCCATAATTGAGAAATACCATATGGCTTCATATCATTATTTCCCTGGAACCACCCTCTTACCATACTCATTGATGGCAAGATTACTACTGCTGGAACCAATACTCGAATAGAGATAGTAGCACTAGCTACAGAATCTACCGGACTATTTTTGGCAATGATTGGTGCTGTCACATAAAGCAAAATACCACAGCCCAGTCCCATAATCAGCATGATAATCAAGCCCAGTTTTGTAATATACAAACTATCCTTGTATCTATTTTGAGAATTTAATTGTGATACTTCCCGGGCAATAACTGATGGCAGTCCTGCAGTACCAATAGACAAAAAAAGTGCATACGGCGTGTATGACGAATTAAAAAGAGCCTGTGCATTTAATTGATTATGATAGCTGCCTAGCATAATCAGCCATGGAATTAAATAAACGACACCTAGAATTCTCGATACGATACTACCGAAAGATAGCCAGAAAGAGCCGGATAAGATTTTTTTATTCAAGAGAAAAGCCTCAAATCTACGTTAGTTTCATATTGCCTTCTTATTATACGTGGAATTTTATTTTTTGGGGAATAAAGTGAACAAAAGCCGAACTTTTTTAGAAAAATTTAGCTTTATTTCGAGTTCAAATAATACAAATTGATTACATTATTTACTATAGTGTTACTTCTAGTTTAATTTACCGTTAGTTCTATTGACCCATTACGTTATTATTATTATCCTTAAAATGTTTCTATAAAGATAAGCTATTGAATTAAAAATATTTATAAAAAATATTCGGGGGAATAAAGTTGTCATTAAAGAAGAGATTTATTACAAAATTAGCACTTGTTGCTGCATTATCAACTACTTCAGTTGCTGCAGTTAACACCATGAATGCGCCAAAGGCTGTTAAAGCTTCAACTACTTCAGTTGCTGCACGTTCACTTGGTATTGATGTTGCTAGTTACCAAAGCGCTGATTTGTCAGCACACGCAAGATCAGGTGCTAAGTTTGCCGTAGTTAAGGTAAGTGAAGGTACCAGCTACAGAAACCCAAAGGCAAGCAGCCAAATTGCTAGTGCACGTGCACAAAACATGATGCCTATGGGTTACCACTTCGCTACTTTCAGTGCTAACAGCGCTGCCGCTAAGCGCGAAGCTAACTACGCTATCGCTTCAGCTAAGGCTGTTGGTCTTGCACCAGGTTCATACCTTGCTTGTGACTACGAATCAGGCGACGGCAACAACATCAACATGGGTAAAGGCGTTACTGCTAACGCAATCATTGCCTTCATGCAACAAGTTAAATCAGCTGGCTACAAGCCACTTTTGTACGCTAGTTCATCAGTTTTGAGAAACAACATTAATACTAACGCTGTTGTTAACCAATTCCCTAACTGTTTATGGGTTGCTTCATACGCAATCTCAGGTCGTATCGACAAGCCAAACTTCAGCTACTTCCCATCAATGAAGGGCGTTTCAATTTGGCAATTCACTGATAACTGGCGTGGTCTTAACGTAGATGGTAACATCAATATTTTACCACTTACTTCATCAGGTAATGCCGTTTCACAGGCTCCTAAGAAGAGCACCACTAAGGCTCGTGTATTAAAGCACACAGCTCACGTTTACGATAAGAATGGTAACCGTAAGGCAAACCGTAAATCTTTAAAGAAGAACACTACTGTTACTACTTACGGCAAGAAGAAGACCATCAACGGTGTTAAGTACTACCGTATTGGTAAGAATGCTTACGTTAAGGCAGCTAACCTCTACTAATAATTAATACCTATAAAAAAGACACCAGGTAAGAAATTTACCTGGTGTTTTTTGCGCTCAATTTTATTTCAAGAATCTGTCGCCAGCTAATTTGCGATAGAAGTTAGCCTTAGCAGTTTGGTAATATGGGATAACCCATAATAAACCGATACCGGCAGGAATACTACCTAAGATGAACCAACCAATGAAGCTTAAATCAAAGATGAACAAATCCATCTTATGGCCATTCATTAGTTCCTTGCTGGCATTAATACCATCTGTAGCACCAACTGACTTGCCGCTAGCTACCATATCGTTAACGATGTATGACGTCATTGAGTATGAGTAGCTCTTAACGATTCCTGGAATGATCAACAACAAAGTCCACAAGAATGTGAAAATACTGGTCATTACGAAGTTGATGCATTCTGGGCCAAAACGATTACCAGTGAAAACTGAAAAAGCAGCAGTATAAGGCTTTTCTTCAGTTGTATCTTCATTATCTATTAAGTGTAAAAATGAAAGTCCCACACTTATTGCGATGAAATCAGCAACCCAACCTAAGATGCCACCTAATGGACTAATCAATTGAAAAAATACGTTGTTTCCGCTGTAGTCAATATACATGCCGTCGACCTTGTGACCAGCTGCAGACAAAATCCATACAACTAATTCATTAATCAAAACGATAATAACTGCCCAAGTCCAGTTACCACGAAGAGTAGCTTTGGCATTATCCTTTAATTCTTTTCGTGTAGTAGTCATTATTTTTCTCTCCACCTTTTTATAAAAACTCTTATTCAAGTATATACGATTATTAATAAAAAGAGCATCAAAAAAAGCCTAATTCCACCAACAACGGAACTAGGCTCACACAGTGTTGACCGCCACCTCTGACCACATATAGAAGATAACATTTTCGCTACCGGAGAAAATGACTACTACCAGTGGCGGTACATGAAGATTTTAGCATTCAAAAAAATAAAAAACAAGCGATATGGCAATAACAAAATTATTTAAATTATTGTGCATACTCCAGATATCAAAGCAGCCGCCATAATTACATATGTAGCAATCAATTGCCAAGAACTATTTGCTGGTTTATTTTTCTGCTTTCTCATTTTTTCAGCTCTAAGCCAGCTGGCAATTGCTGCAATCCAGAACAAGATGCTGCCAATGATTGATATTATGCGGCCAGTACTACCCATATTACTTAGATCACCAAATAAATTAATGATTGGAACAATAATAAAGACTGCACCAATAAAAACTCCGCTCCACATAGCAAGTGGTGCTGTTGCTGGTTGATATTTTAATTTCTTAATATCTTGTGAGTATCTATAAGTCAAATATAATTCCAATATCCCTAAGCCAACAAAAACTACAGCAATAATTATATCTTCCATTTTCTTTGCACTTTCTATTTTTGTAACCTCTTTCATTCCCCCCATTATAGTCTTTTTTGGCCTTAGTGATATATATAACTATAATTTTTTACTAAAAAAAGCCTGACCCCGAATCGAATCGGAATCGGAATCAGACCTCTTTTTATTGATACTGCAAACCTTGCACGTCAGCTAGTTCAAATGAATTTCTTTATCAAACATGCCACGCATTTTTTCATTAAAATTGTGTGCAATGAAAATAATAGTAGCTTTACTTTTTACCAATTTTTCCAAAATATCAATTGTACTCTTCTGATCAATTGCGCTAGTTCCTTCATCAATGAGCATAATATCACTATCATGAATTTTAGCACGGGCTAAAACTATCTTTTGTCTTTGACCGCCAGAAACATTAAGATGATCCAAATTAATTTTTTCTTCTAGCCCTTTATCAAATTTCTTAATGTCCTCACCTAAACTTATATCTTGGACAGTTTGCTCTACTCTATTTCGTAGTCCATCGTCAAACATAGTAATATTATCAGAAATAGTAGCAGGGAAAAGCCTTGGCGTTTGCGCAATATAACCTATTTTAGATAAATTAGGAGTAATTTCTTTTTGATTCTTATCAAAGTACAAAATCTTACCAGTTGTAGGTTTTAATTCACCTAAAATCAACTTAAAGAGAGTGGACTTACCTGTGCCTGAATCACCTATTAAAAGTGCCTTTTCTCCTGTTTTAACAGAAAAATCAGGGAAAGAAATTTTCTCACCATTTGAAAAGGCAATGCTTAGATCTTTACTACTAATAGCTGTTGCTAAACCTAAATTATCTTCTTCTTTCTTAGGGATCACTTTACTATCATTTTTAATCTTTTCGTTAAGAGGCTCAGTTGATTTCATTTGTCCTCTGTTATTGCCTAAATATTGTAATCCTGTTGCCATGTAGAACTGCAAATTACCAACTGTGGTAATTGTCCCAAAAACTACTAATTTATTAGCAATTAATACAGCAGTAAAAGCAAAAAGAGCAAGCATTAGCAAACTAGAAATCACGCCATTCATTACGGCTAATTCTTGATTAATTTTAGTTTGCTGAACTTTAGCATTCTGAACTTTCTTTGCAGCTTCATTCATCACTTTAAATAAGTGACCACCAGCCATATATCTTTGTAAAGTATTCAGTCCACTTAGCCATTTTTCGGCAACATCCAAGTATTTCTTATTTGAATTTGAAATATTTGAAAATGCTGCTTGAATTGGTCTTTCAATTAATTGAGGTAAATAAATAGAAATACCTACTAGGACCACAGTTACTAATAATAGACTCCAATGTATCAACAACAGAACAATAATTGCAAATAAGATGTAACAACTCATTTGAATACTACTAAAGAATTTCTTTAGGTAGTTCTCATTAGTATTTTTCAAATCAGTAGTTAACCTATTTTGCATCCCAGATACAGTGTGATTTTGATTATCAAAATAGTAATGCTTAATAGTGTTAGCCCGAACCTGGTGATTATATCTTTGAATTTGCTTAGTTGCTAAATAACTACTACTTGACTGACTAATGCCACTAATTAATAGAAGAATAAATTCTCCTAAAGTTAGCCAAAGCCATAGAGCTAAATTTTTATTAGCCAGAGCCGTTACCTCATACATCAATAAATAAGATTGTCCAATAGCTGTTAAGGGAATTAGAACATTAAAAATTATCGTTAAGATAAAACCAAAAGGATTGATTTTATATAATTCCTTAATTGTCATTGTTCTTTTCCCCCTTTTCTCAAGTGAATTTCACGATCAAACATTGCACGTAAACTTGGATCAAAATTATGTGCAATCAAAATTAAAGTAATATCTGATTTTAAAAGCTCATCTAAAATTTTCTTAGTAGCTTTACTATCAATTGCACTTGTAGCTTCATCCATTAAAACAAATTGACTCTTGTGAATTTGAGTTCTTGCCAAAACAATCTTTTGTTTTTGACCACCTGATAAATTATCATTATCCAAATCGACTACAGTGTCCAAACCATCAGCGAATTTAAGTACATCATTGTTTAATTGAACTTTTTCAACGAAATTCTTAACTTTATTATTTAAAGTTGAGTCAAACATAGTGATATTGTTCTTAATCGTATCTGGAAAAAGAGTTGAATCTTGAGCAATATAGCCTATTTTACTTAGGTCTGGATTAATTTCTTTACCAGCCGAATCCCTAAAAATTACAGCTCCAGAGTTTGGCTTCAATTGTCCTAAAACCAACTTAAAGAGAGTTGATTTACCTGCCCCACTATCTCCTGTTAGTAAGACTTTTTCTCCATGCTTAACTTTGATGTCAGGATATTGAATCAATTCACCGTGTTCATATTTGACTGATGCATCTTTGACTTCTAATTCTGCTAAGTCATCATCAAGCTTTGCAGTATTTTTAACTACGTCTTTTTCTAAATCTTTAGTTTCTTGGTTAATTGATTTAATTGAATTAAATTGAGTTATTGATTGTTCATAAACCCAAATAGCGTTAAAAATTTGACTAACGAAATCCCCTACTACTAGAGCAGCACCTATTGTTATTTTTCCTTGGAAGAACAAAACGCCTGCCCATAATGAAATGGAAATTTGAGACAATGTATTGGCAAGATTACTAATAAAAAATGAGAGTGAATTAATTTTCGCACTATGAATGTTACTATCTTCAAAATTCTTATCAGCTTTATTCATAGTTTTAAAAAGTGAAGTAAAAGAATTGTATCGTCTCAATTCTTGAATTCCACCTAGCCAATAATTAATCGTCTTCAATAATTTGCTATTTTCAATGGAAATTTCTTCATTAGCCTTATCAGTGGCTTTTTCCATAATTCGTGGAGTAAGCAGATTAATCACTGCTAAGATGACTGTCAAGATTACTAAAGTCCAGTTTAATTGAAACAAGATACCAATAGTAAAAATTAAAGTAAGACTATTACTGATAATAGTCAGGATTGGAGTAGCATAATTATCTGTTAAGATATCAAAATTATTTCCTAGTTCATTTTGCATTTCATCCAAGGTTTGATCATTCTGATTATAGAAATGAGCTACAATTTTTTGTCTAATAATTCCAATGTAATTCTGAACTTGACGTGAATACATTGTTTGAGTAGCAGAATCTAAAACAACACTAATAATGCCTGCTGAGATCATTATTACAAAGAAAATCAACGATGACTTCAAATTGCCTTTTACCAAATAATCTGTTGCTGGCTTAAACAAATAACTAGCTGCAGTATTCAATGCTGCTACCAAAATTAATAGTATAAAGGTTAGTAATGCCCTCCCTTTATTACTTTTAATTAACCCACTTAGTGTCATTCTTCTACCTCCCCCGCAAATATGAATCACACATATTTTCATAAAAAAAATCGAAGTTTTTAACTTCGATTATTTAAATATTAATTGTTGATAGTGCACTTGTAACTGAACCAAGGTCCACCGTCTACAACATCTTCTACTTCAGCCATTTCTTGTAATTCGTTTAATTCTTCCATGATAATACCTCCATAAAATAAAATATTTTTTTAGAAATATTAACTTGGTAGCTTAGATAGGTAAGTTGCTTAATTAATATTTGATTTTATTATATGAGGATTTTATAATAAGTCAACATTTTTTTCATAAAGAAATTATTGATTTGTAATTTAAATTATAGTATTTTAAGTAAAAGTTCAGCTTATATAAGGAGGAAACAGTATGACATTAGCTATGTTTAATGATATAAACTTATTAAATTTACAAAATGATGTTTTTCCTACAGATATATTGCCAGATAACCCTATTTCATCTTCTTTATCTCATATTACTCGTGATGCAAAACATTATTATCTTCAATTTAATTTCTCTAATAAACAATTGCCTCATCAAGGTTTTAAAATACATGTTTCTTGTACTGAGCAAAACTTTCAAAATATATTGAATATGGTTTATCAATTTTGTATTCAACACAAAGTAACCTTCAAATATATCTCTAATTATAGAAATTTACTTACCAATCTCTCTGGTAAAAGTTCTATTTGGAGTAGTGGAAAGTTTATTACTATCTATCCTAAAGACGTTCATACTTTCAAAAAGATAATTGCTAAGCTTTATTCATTATTTGCTTTGCATGAAATACATGAAGGAATTGCAATCTTATCTGATAGACGTTTTAAGGATTCAAATGTTTTATTCTATCG
Source organism: uncultured Lactobacillus sp. (assembly GCF_902491705.1). Classification (GTDB taxonomy): domain Bacteria; phylum Bacillota; class Bacilli; order Lactobacillales; family Lactobacillaceae; genus Lactobacillus. The sequence continues at coordinate 38,784 of NZ_CABUIW010000003.1, forward strand.
CTATGGAGTAATTACAGGTCCAGATACAAATATTTACAAATTGAATTCCAAAGATGTTGAATATAAAGACTATGTCCATAGTAAATACAGATTACCTGAAGGTCTGAAAGAACCCTTTCCTAACAACATAGATGACAAAAAGGAAAGTAAATTGCTATTTAAGACAATCATTCCTTTAAAAGCTGTGCATTCACGGGCATCCGGTTCAACCTTTATAGCTATTGATAAAACAAATAATCAAAAATTTATTCTCAAAGACTCTAAACCTGGATTTTCAGAAGGAGGAATTAGTGCTATTGCTTCTTTAAAACAAGAAAAGCAAAATTTAAAGAAACTGGCAAAATTTAAATTTATTCCAAATTACATTACTTCTTTTAAAGAAGATGAAGATTTTCTGCTTTGTGAGCAAAAAATGAGTGGAGTAGATGTAGATGCATTTAGAGCGAGTGGAGATAAGAATTTTCTAAGTTCTACTAAAAGAAAAGAATTATTCAAACTTTACCAAAATACAATTATTAATTTAATATCTAACCTTCACGAGCTACATCAAAACAATATTTTCTTAGGTGATATTTCTAGTACAAATATATTAATTGATGAAAATACTCAAAGCTCTAGTTTTATTGATATAAGTCAAAGCTTCAATGTATTAGAAAATAAAGGAAAGACACTTTCATCCTTTAGGACACCTGGATTTTACAACCAAAATATATCTAACCTTCCTCCTCTTGAGCAGGATAATCAGCAATTAGGTTACCTGATAATTTCTATGTTTTGTCGAGCAAATATGTTTTTATTAGTAGATAAAACCGGTGAAATGACCTTTAACTTTTTTAAGGAATATGCTTCTATAAATAAAATCCCACGTCTTTTTGTAGAAACTGCAAATAAACTTATTAAGAATCCAAGTCTGAACTTATCGAAATTAATCGATAGCCTACAACATGGAAATGATACACCGTTTATTACCGAAAAAACTTTATCAACTCAACATATAAAAGATTTCGAGTCTAGCCTACAAAAGACAATATATTTATCTCAAATAAATAAAATACCTTTCAAAGAAATAGTGCCAGTGGAACTTTCTTCAAGTGATGATTTTATTTTTGGCGATAAATTATTGGCATTAAGAATCAAAATCTTGCAAAATAAGGACGTAATCCTTCCTGATAAAGTAAAAAGTAAAGTATTTGCCTCAGTAAATCGTCTAAATTACTTGTTAACTAATGATACAAATAATACATTTATCAAAAAGTTAGATATTGCAAAGATATTTTCTTTACTTCTTTGTGCTATTTCACAAGCAACTACTAATGACGAACCAGATATAAGTAAATTAATTGATAATATTAATAATTTATACCAGTATAAGTCACCTACGGAAGGGATCTTTTACAGACCTAATTTACTTTCTAATCATTTATCACCATATTTATCTAATGGTTCAGCGGGTATGCTAGTAATCCTTCTTAGTTTTAAACGTAGATTTCACAAAAATATTTATGATGATCAAATACATGATATTATCAATACCCTAACTGAAAACTTTATGCCCCAAAATGCTTCATTAATGCGGGGATTAAGTGGAATAATATTTTCGCTCTTACAATACGCAGATATTTGTCACGATAAGCAATATAACAATTTTATAAAAGAAAATATTGAAACATTGCCATATTACTCTTGTAAATGGAACGATCAAACTTTGATTGTTAATCCTTCTTTTCGAAATTTAGATATTTGTTTCGAAGATGGAAACAAGGGGATTATCTATATCATTAATCTAGCTAAAAAATTACATATTATAGAGTAGTATCCATACCAAAAAAAGGCCTGACCCCGAATTGAATCGGAATCAGACCTCTTTTTTAAAATTCCAACATCATTGCCATGATGCGGTTAACTTTTTTCTTAGCTTTACTAAACTCACCAGGAGCAGTGTGATTATCTTGGATAATAATCATATTCTTCCCGTCTTTAGTACTACGCATGAAGGTGTAATAACCTTCGCCTGCACCATTAGCTGACTTGTAATTCTTCAAGTTATACAAGCCACCATTATAGAATGTAGGAGCTTTACCCTTAAACAGGATTTGCTTGCTATGTTTAGTTAACATATTGCCATGCAAAATATATTCAATTGTCTTAGCCAAATCATGGTTTGACATCACAATTGATCCAGCACCTAATTCATTATGTGCATCCCTTACTGCAGTCTTATGATTTACCTTAACGTATTGGCCATCCTTCATCTCATAGCCAGGCACCCATTTAGCGGCGCGCAATTTAGCTTTATCTGACCACAAGAATTCGGTTTGCTTTAAGCCAAGCGGCTTGATATAAGTCTCACGGAACAATTGCTCATAAGTCTTATGCTCAAGCTTAGATAAAATACCACAGAGGTAAATGTAGTTAACTGAAGTGTAGTGCCATTTACCAAGTTTTTTTGCATCAAACACAGTATATTTCTGATCATGTTCAATATTCTTTTTATCAGAAATAAATACTTTTGTGCCTAACTCATGACCCCTCTGTAAATCAAGTCCTGAAGTCATATCTAGCAAATTGCTAATCTTGACTAAAGCCGCACCATCAACATTTGGATAATACTTAGAAAGCTTATCATTTAATTTAAGCTTACCTTTCTGCACCTCACGCATCAGCATTGCAGCCGTCATGGACTTTTGAACAGAATTTATTAAGTAGCTAGTGTCAGTACTATTGTTTGTTGCATAGTTCAGCACAGGCTTCATATTGCTTGTTACTAATACGGAGCCCTTAACGCCTAATCTATTAATAGCCCGTCGCACTACTTCACTTTTAAACGGTCTTTATTAGATAAGTTAACTCTCTTAACGTTGTCTTTATTCTGCCACTTCTTTGAGTAGTAGTAGTTAGACATATCGTAGTTGTAACGCTCGTTAGGCAACTTCATAAATGGTCTAACGGCTTGATCAACTGCTACCCAACCTTTCCAACCAAGGTGAATAGTATCTTCCATGAAGTACTTTTCATTGCCACGTCTAGAAAGATCAGCAATATTTTCAAAGCCTTGACTAGTCAATTGTTTTTCCATCTTAGCAACTGATTCTTGGTACATCTTTGATGACAAACCAGTGTACTTCATCCACTTACCATTGATTGGTGGAATGATGAACAAAACATTAGTATGTTGCTTAGCAAATTGTTCAAGCATTAATTGGAAGTCAGCGTATTCAACAGACTTGACGTAGTCAAAGTTACGTTGACTACCCTTAAGGTTCTTCAATACTTTCTTAGGTAAACGAGTTCTATAGAAAGTATTGTCGATTCCCAAGTTGTTTGAAGTAGTATGTGCCGCAGCTTGTTCTTCAGCTACCTTATTCAAAGCAGCAACAGAATAAGCACTAGGTAAAACTTTAGTCTTATTGTGGATCTTATTTACACGATCACGCAATTGGAATGAACTAAAGAAATTGTCTTCGTTACGCAACATTCTGCGACGATTTTCTAAGTAAAATCTTTGGAAGCCAGTTAACTTTTTACCTGCAGCAATTTGCTTAAGACTATTTCTGATTTCACCCTTTACGTCTGGCATATCAAGCAGACGCGTAGCGGCGTAACGATCAGTCTTATTATTCTTAGCATTTAACAAGAAGTTACATGCTTGAAGTGGTGAATAATACAAAGCAAAGGCATTAGGATCTTGGCCCTTCTTAGTAAACCATTGTGGTGAAATGATTACTACAGCCTTCTTGTTCTTAAGCTGTTTAGCTGTACCTTGCATCCCTAAGAATTGTGCCAATGATTGACTACCTGGTCCACCAAGTAAGAATGGACGATAATTTCTGTGGTACTTTTCTGCGATTACACTAGGGTGAAGTGGATCGAATCTAGACAATTCACTTGAACCATAGAAAGGTACATAACCATCGTCAAAAGCTTCTTGCTTCATTGTGCTGCCTTTAAAGACAGTAGTGTTTTGTGAAGCTGCAGCTTCATAAATGGTTTGCTTAGAAAAAGTTCTTTCCCAGGGAATAAGAAATACAACTATTAAAAGGATAAAAGCGCAAAGGACTGGGCCAAAGATTTGCCACAGCCGGCGTTTATTACTCATTTTCTAAGCTTTCCACCTTTGCAACAATCTTGTTAGGAGTGTCCCATTCAGCACGGTTAAATTCTGATACAGGAACATCGATGTCAAACTTTTCTTGTAAGCTCAAAAGCATTTGTACACTTGCCATTGAGTCCATCAAACCATTTTCAAAGATGTTTTCATCCATTTGGTCTGATAAATCTTCACCAGTTAAATCATTTAAAATGTCTAATACGCCTTGTTTAGTGTCCATAATTAATACCTCTCAAAAAAATCTACGCTATTCTTTACTTCCAGCCAAACCATAATTGGCTAAGGAATCCTGAGAAAATCAAGAAACTGAAACATACCACGTTGAAAGTTAAGAAAATGGCGAACCACTTAGTGAACTTGTTATGTGGAATTTGCTTCTTGTGTTTTCTCTTAAATCTTAGCCACATATCGTTGACACAGATAGCAGTGGCATGGAATATACCATAAACAATATAATACCATGTTAAACCATGCCAGAATCCCATTATCAAGAATAATAGGAAATATGATACCTGTGACAATCTAATACGATTCTTAAACAATTTTTTCTTCATTGCAAAGAAAGTAAATCGCATGTAGATGTAGTCACGGAACCAGAATGAAAGCGTCATGTGCCAACGATTCCAGAAGTCTTTGATGTTCTTAGAAATAAATGGCTTGTTGAAGTTCATTGGGGTATGAATACCCATGAAGTATGAAATTGATACCGCAAATAATGAATAACCTGCAAAGTCAAAGAACAAATACATACTGTAGCAGTACATATAAGCAAGGAGCCACCAGGATAACTTCAATCCACCATTTGCGTTACCTACTGCTAAAGCAGCAGCACTGATCTTTGGAAGCCAATAAGTACCAAAGAACCAACCGATTACAAACTTATATAAAAATCCTTGGAACAAATATCTTACAGCATATTGTAAATCTGTAATATATGCGTCTCTTGTAGGAACCTTGTCGTAATCTTTCTTAAATCTACGGTAACGATCAATAGGACCTGATGAGATTGTTGGGAAGAAGAGTAAGAATCTTGCATAAGTTACAGGATCTACCTTCTTAATTGCCCCATCACGCATTTCCATGATAACTTGCACTGTTTTGAAAGTTACGTATGAAATACCTAAGAATCCAATGACAAATCCAATTGAATTATCAGGGAATGCTGTCAAATACTTAACTGCAGCTAGTGGGATAATTGCCAAAATTACAGCTAAGCAAAAGACCCAAGTCTTATTTTTACCATGATGACGATAATACTGATAAGCAAACGTCAAAATAAATTCATAAACCAGCCAGATCAGCAGGTTTACACCTTGCTCCCAGTGACTACCATCAAAAATCAAGAACAAGAAGACAATTGAGAAAATTGCTTCATATGTCTTAAGACGATGACCATAGTAAAGTCCAATAATAATTGGAATTAATGCGATCATCAAATAGACAAAGTATTGCGGATTTGAATAAGGCTGTAAGTTAATGAAATTAAAATTCACTACTTATTAACCTCCTTAATAACCGCCTTGATGTCTACCTTACCGTTTTGAGAAATTGGTAATTTATCTTGGTAGACAAAGCGTTGTGGAAGCATGTAAGGCATAACGTTCTTAGCTAAGTCTTCACGAATTGCCTTAGTTAAAGCAGCTTCAGAGTGTTGACGCGCTACACCATCTTTTAATTCGATTTCTGCAACGATTTGCTTAACGGTGTGGTCTTTATTGTATTTTGGAGCTGCAACGCCATAACGGACATACTTGTTCTTAGTTAAGTAGAAGTTGATTTCTTCAAGTTCGATTCTGTAACCATTGAACTTGATTTGGAAGTCAATTCTACCGCGATAAAATAGTATATCGCCATCGAAGAATCCTGCATCCCCACTACGGTAGCTGCGGTATTTGTCGCCATCCTCTTGGAAGAAGGCAGCTTCAGTTTTTTCAGGGTTGTTCATATAACCCTTTGAAACGCTAGGACCACTAATAATAATTTCACCTTCGCCAGGTTTGTCACCCTTTGAAGTATCAATAGTAATCTTAGTGTCTTCTTTAACCTTACCGATTGGCAAACGGTCGTACTTTTTAAGCACTTCATCAGTAATTTCAACTTGCGTTACGGCAACTGTAGTTTCAGTTGGACCATAAGTGTTGAAGATATGACTGTCAGGAAATCTCTTCTTAAGCATATCTACTTCACTGTGTGGCAATTCCTCGCCGCAGAATAAGAAGTGACTTAAGTCTGGGTGATGTTCGCTATCAAAGGTCTTATCCAAGAAGCACATTTGTGCAAATGATGGAGTTGATACCCAAACATTAAATTGCATCTTTGGCAAAGTTTGGAACAATTGACCAAAGTTTTGGGTAACATCATGTGGCAAGACCACAAGCTTACCTGCTGAAACAAGTGCAGGGTAAAGACTCATGACTGACAAGTCGAATGAGTAAGGAGCTTGAGCCAAAAAGCTTGGGTGCTCTGGCAAGTTGAAGTCTGACAATTCCCAGTTTACAAAACTAAGCAAGTTATCATGACTGATTTGTACACCCTTAGGCTTACCAGTAGTACCTGAAGTGAAGATGATGTAGTAGTTTTCATCGCCTTCAACGAAGTTGTTTTCATCAACTGTGAAGTCGCCGTCTTCAACTTCGCTAGCTTTAAGCACCTTAACGCTGTCTAAGTTAACGTTTGGCAATGGGTCAATTTCCAAAACCAATGGTGACTTTGAAACGTCTTGAATCATTGTTAAACGTTCAGCGTTTGAGTAACTAGCAATTGGAATATAAGCGTGACCTGTTTTAACACAGCCTAAGAAGCTAGCGATCATTTCAAACGTTTGGCCACCCCAGATCATGATTGGAGCATGTTCTGGGATATCCATACTAGCAATCTTGTGTGCCCAAGCGTTTGAACGCTTCTTGAGGTCACCATATGTATTAATTTCGCCAAGATAATCGTAAACTACACGATCTGGTTCGTTTTCGGCTATCTCGTCAATCTTTTTAATAACGTTTTGAATCATCTGACAGCACCTACCTTAAAATTCGTTGTAAATGAAATGGACCGATGTAAGTCCACTGTATTCATACAAATAAATAAGGGCCATCAGGATTGCAAAATAAACAATTGTCTTTAGGACAAATTTACCTATTGATTTGCCCCGAGAGTCAATTTTCGTTTTCTTATCCATTTTCTCTCCCTCAAGTAATATATTTTTTTACTTTGCCTTATATTACTACAAATAGTAATAATCAACGCACTATCGCCATACATTTTAACAAATTTAAACTTTTTTGGGAATTTAATCTATACAATGAAAAATCAAAAACCGTTTTCTTGCATTTTCTTACAATCTCGGTATGCAAAATATAATGGAATAAAAATTATAACGGCTACAAATATAAGAGCAAAAAGCATTAAACGCATTACATTTTGTGGTTTAGTCCAGCGCTCACTTTTAGCTGTAGTTAACAAATACACAGCGAAAAGTACGATAATAATTAATTCACCTAAACAAAATAAAGAATGGGTTACTTGATACAAATATAAGTAAGTCGACGCTGGAAATAAGCAGAACCAGCCAGAAAAGCGCAAAAGGAAGAGCTCTTTTTTTCGATAATCTACGTTCATTATTTTTCCTTTCAAAACTAGCTGCCAAACAAGGCATTAATATTCATCGATAGTATTCTATCCATTACTGTAATGCCTGGTCTAGCATAAATGCTTGAAGCAGATTCAAATACACAAAGTAGTTGTCCTTTATAAGCAGTAATTTGCTCTAAATATGGCGGCATTTCTACAACTAATTCCGCATTCTTTTCATCAAGCGCATTTAGTGCTGAGGTTGGGAAAACATACAACTTAGAATTATCGCTACCATAAGACTGACTTAAAAAGATCTTATCTTGATAAATAGCGATCCCTTGAATCTGCTTGTCCATTGATGTTTCACCAGTTGGATCAGACCACTGCAAAGTACCAGTAACTGACTTTACTTCATTATTAGTAATTGAACCCTTGTTTTTTCCGCTACGCGCAATTGAATATGCGGCAACTTTGCCGCGACCATACATGTTAAAAAAGCCGACGAACAGTTGACCGTCATAATAAGTAACAGTAGATGCTTTTTCAACAGCAGGAATAGCAATTTGGTGATTATACTTAATCGGGATTCGGCTGCCGTCTTTATAGGCTTCCATTTCCTTTAGTGAAAATGATGCTAAAGCCGATGACTTACCCATTTTGCTTGTTACCCAAATATTTTTTGCAACAGGATCATAAGCAATTCCACCTAAGTGAGGTCTGCCAGAAATCTGAATTGTCTTGATGTATTTGCCCGTCTTTTTGTCTAATACATAAACTACTGAGGCATGTTGGTGGTCACCATCATATGCTGTAAGCAAAATATACTTGCTAGCAACAGCGATCCCCTGCGGCGTCATTGCAGTTGCTGTATCATATTTTTTCTTAGAAAAATCATAGCTCTTAGTTGAAATTAAGCCGGGAATAACGAAGTCTTTACCATCCCACGTTCTTGGCGGAACATAATTTGAGACCTTATTAATGAAAGAATAATTTTGACGCAAGGCTTTTTGGTAATTATCAAAATTGTGCCAAGCCGCACTCGTACTAGTGCCATCCTTTGCTTTAACCACTTTTGGTCTTTCTTTAAGCATCTGCTGTTTTTGCCACCATTGATAGCCAAAATAGCCACCTGTGCCAACTCCAGCTAACAAAAGGAATACTAAAAACAGACGCAAGATAAATCTGCCTATTCTCTTCAAAAAACTACACCCTTCTACTTTTCTTTTTGATCATGCTTTCCATTATAACTAAAAAATATTATTTTTCCGGAAAAGCGCATGAAATCAGGCTTTTTTAAAGAAAATATAGACTTTTTTATAAATAAAGTGCATTTCGTCACACTTTTTTCACAATTTCAGGTTATACTACTAAATGTAGTGAGGTAGAAAACATCTATCCATTACAACTCAACTTTTTTGTTTTTCATTCATACTCCTCCAAGTAAATAATGAAAATAAAAAGAATTGACTTACTCCAATTAGTCAATTTCATATCTATCCCTTTCGGCTCACGTGCGTTGCGTGGGCTTTTCTTATGCCTAAAAAAGCCTTCTTAAATAGTTCGCAAGCAAATCTTTACCTTTTCATAATAATTTGAACATTTTTAATTCACATTTACTCTGTAGTATATAAATCGTAGCAAGGCGGTAGAAACTTGCTACAATACTCCCACTTTTTTATTTCATTCATTCTTACTCCTCCAAAGTAGATGAAACTAATAAGGTTCGCAAAATTTTGCGAGCCTTTTCCTTTTTTCTAGTATAATTTTAGGTAGAAAAGAGGCGCTTTCATGTTTTCACCATCCATCAAACATTTAATTGAAGAAAAATCAGGATCGTTTTTGATTCCTGCTAGTCGGATTGCCTTTGTGCAAGACGACAACCCGCTCTACCACGCGTTTTTAATTCTAACCAAAGTAAAATATTCCAAAATTCCGGTTTTAGACAAAGATAGAAAAGTAGTCGGTTTGCTTAGCTTATCTATGATTACAGACAAGATGCTGACAAACGACGCAATTTCTACCGCACCACTTGATACTTTAAAGGTAAAAGATGTGATGCAAACAGACTTTGATAAAATAAATTATATTGAGACTACGCTTGAAACTCAGCTGCATTTATTGATTAACAATGCCTTTTTACCGGTTGTTGATGATCGCGGCGTCTTCCAAGGACTTCTCACTAGACGTGAATGGATCAAGGCCTTTAACTATGTAGTTCACACTTATGATAAGCACTACGAATCTAAAAAAATAAAATAACGAAAAACGGCTTGAATAAAGGGTTCAAGCCGTTTTCATTTGTGAAACATCATAAAACTGTTCCATATTTCAAAAGAATGTTACAATGTGCTGAGTAGAGTATTATTACAAGCTTTTTTGGAGGTTTGAACTATGAAACGTCAATGGAAATTTATTGTCGTTTTAATTGCCGGGGTAATAAGTTTAATCCTAGAATTTGGCATGCACGCTTCAACATTGTTCACCACGCCACTTTTGGGTTTAAAGATGAATCCTCAAGCAATTATTATCGATATCCTTGGTATTTGGATTTCCGTTCTTCTTTTAATGGAGATATTCGAAGATTGGAAATCCGGTCGTTATGGTGTTGATATCCTTGGTATTTGGATTTCCGTTCTTCTTTTAATGGAGATATTCGAAGATTGGAAATCCGGTCGTTATGGTGTTGATATCCTTGCTGTTATCGCAATTGTTTCTACCATTCTAATTAATAATTACTGGGCTGAATGGATGATCTTGGTAATGTCCACTGGTGGCGAAACACTTGAGGACTATGCTACAGGTCAAGCCAGCAAGGAATTGCGTTCACTTTTGAACAACACTCCTCGTATCGCTAACAAACTCATTAACGGCAAAATTACTGAAGTTAACGTTGATGAATTAAAAGTCGGCGATACCGTTTTGATCAAACCTGGCCAACAAGTCCCTGTTGATGGGGAAATTGTTAAAGGTGTTTCAAGTTTTGACCAATCATCACTTACTGGTGAATCCGTTCCTGTATCTAAAAAGCCTGGCGACAACTTAATGTCAGGTTCAGTCAACGGGGATGCCGCAGTAGAAATGAAAGTAACTAAGGAAGCTAAGGACTCTGAATATCAGTCTATTGTTGCTTTAGTTAAGTCTTCTCAAGCTCAACCTGCTAAGTTTGTTAAGATGGCTGACCGTTATGCCGTACCATTTACAATTATTTCATTGATTATTGGTGGTGTTGCATGGGCCGTTTCTGGGGATGCAACAAGATTCGCAGAAGTTATGGTTGTTGCTTCACCTTGTCCACTTTTGATTGCTGCACCTGTTGCCTTAGTCAGTGGTATGAGTTCAATGTCAGCTCACCACATTATTGTTAAGTCAGGTCCAACTCTTGAAAAGTTGGCTCGTGCTAAGACTTTTGCCTTTGATAAGACTGGTACTTTAACTGAAAATCAACTGGTTGTTGATCAAATTGTTCCTGCAAATGATTCTATTTCTAAGGATGAATTGCAAAGCCTTGCAGCTAGTGTTGAACAACAATCTAGTCACGTTATCGCTAGTTCACTTGTTAAGGCAACTAACAAAGACTTAATCAAGCCTGTAACCAATTTAAAGGAAACTACCGCTCAAGGTGTTGAAGGCGATGTTGATGGCAAGCACGTTATGGTCGGTAAACTTAAATTCGTTGCACCTGATCATGAAAAACTCAATGTTAACTCCACTGCAGTTTATGTATCAATCAACAATGAATTCGCTGGCTACATTACCTTGATGGACAAGATGCGTCCAGAAACTCCTGATACTATTGCTAAGCTTCGTAAGCAAGGCGCTGAAGATATCATGATGCTTACTGGTGACCACGAACAAGTTGCCAAGAAGGTTGGTAAAGAAGCTGGCATTACCGATGTTCGTGCTGATCTTTTGCCATCAGAAAAAATTAAGGCTATTAAAGAAGTGCCAAAAGACTTGCGTCCTGTCGTTATGACTGGTGACGGTGTTAACGACGCACCAAGTTTAACTGCTGCTGACGTTGGTATCGCTATGGGTGCTAAGGGTGCAACCGCTGCTAGTGAAAGTGCTGACGCCGTTATCATGGTTAACGATTTGTCCAAGATTAACGATGCTGTTGCTATTTCTAAGCACACCATGAAGGTTGCCAACATCGACGTTTTAACTGCTATCGGTATTGTTATCATCATCGAATTGATTGCCTTTACTGGTGTCATCCCTGCCTTTTGGGGTGCTATCTTACAGGAAGTTGTCGACATGATTACTATCAGTTTGGGACTTCTTGCTAAGACTACACCAAGCAAAAAACAATTTGGACTTGAAGAATAGTAAGATTTACTACTTAGATTTGCATCAAGTTTAAAAAACAATTAAAATTAAACTCAACTAAATATTTACTTAGTGGTTGGGTTTTTATCACAATAAAAACTTTCAAGATTTGCTTCTTTGGGTCAAGAAGCGCTTGAAAGTTTTTTTGCTTTCATAAGGGGGATTGATCTATGCATTTTCTAGGAGAACTTATTTTAATTCTTTTAACGACAGTATTGCTTGGGCAATTATTTGCTCGTTTTAACATGCCTGCAGTTATCGGACAGCTTTTGTCCGGAATTTTACTCGGACCCGCTATTTTAAATTGGATTCATCCAAATGAAATCATTAGTTTATTTTCTGAGTTTGGCGTCATCTTATTGATGTTTTTAGCCGGGCTTGAAAGTGACTTAGACCTACTGAAGAAATACTTCAAATTAAGCTTCACTGTTGCAAGTGTCGGCGTCATTTTACCAGTTGTATTTATGGGACTTGCCAGCTATTTCTTTGGCATGAAGCCACTTGAATCACTCTTTATCGGAATTGTCTTTGCGGCAACTAGTGTTTCCATTTCGGTTGTAGTACTTCAAGAAGCACATCAGCTACATACGCGTGCCGGTACAGCCATTTTAGGAGCCGCTGTGGTTGATGATATCTTAGCTGTGGTAGTTTTAAGTTTGTTCACTACATTCAGCCACGAAGGCGGCAAGAGCGGTTTAACCAACAACTTCTTTATCAACATCTTAATCGAGATCGTTTACTTCGTCGTTGTATGGGTAATCTTCAAATTTGTTGCGCCATACTTCATGAAGGTTTCTGAAAAGATTTCAGTTGATTATTCAGTCGTTATCGGCTCTCTCGTTTTGGCATTAACTATGGCCTGGGCTGCAGACTTTGTTGGTTTATCAGCTGTTGTGGGTGCCTTCTTTGGCGGTTTAGCAATTAGACAAACACCGCAACACAAAGAAGTTCAATCTTCAGTTTCCGCAATTGGTTACTCAATTTTCATCCCTGTATTTTTCGCTGATATTGGTCTTTCAATGACTTTTGCCAGTTTCTTCAAAGATATCTGGTTCATCATTGCAATGACTGTCTTGGCCGTTTTATCTAAGTTCTGGGCTGGTAAATACTCCAGTGAGGTATTCGGCTTCACCAAAAACGAAGGTAACATCGTAGGTGCCGGAATGGTCTCACGTGGTGAAGTAGCCTTGATTGTTGCGCAAATCGGTATTACGCACCATCTATTCCCAGAAGATATTTACTCAAGTTTAATTCTAGTAATTATCGTGACAACGGTGATCTCACCATTTATCTTGAACCACTTCATTAAGAAGAGCACACAAGATACCGAATTTATGTAGAAAAAGCTGAGCAATGCTCAGCTTTTTTAATTTACTGCAATATTTCCGTTTGAAGTATCAATGCTTAAAGTGTTATCTGCTTCAGCATTCTTTTCAAAATCTTGGGACTCATTCTTTCCTCCAAAAGTTACATGACCATTTGAAGTAGATAAATCAAATCCTTCCGCATTACTTTTTCCGACCCTGATTGAGCCATTAGAAGAATCAATTTCAAAACCATTTTTAGTAGTTAATTTATTTAGATTGACCCTGCCGTTCGAAGTATCAATTGACCCTTTTTGTACCTTCAAATTATCAATCGAGACATTGCCATTTGAAGTGTCTATCGATACAGACTTATATTCTTTTGCCGGCATTTCAATGATTAATTCCTGCTTTAGACTTTTTATATTAAAAAGACTGCCGTTAATTACTACTGACTTTTCTGGTGACTTAACAGTTAAAACATGATTTTCTACCTTTACTGATGGCTTTAACTTCTTTTGACCAATGTAACGTACACTGCAATATTTGCCCGTTACGATTCTTATATTGTCTGCAGAACTATCAACTTCTAATTGATTAAATGGTTCTATTGGATACTCTTTGGTAATTGCTTCATCTACATTATTTTGCTTAAACATATAGTACCCACCTGCAAGCAGTACACAAATAATTACTAAAACCCACATTTTCTTCATTCCCTTCTCCTATGCTCTTCCTAAATCGATCACATCGTCGTAACGTTGTAATTCACTTGGTTCGTAGTGGTGAATAACTTCCACAAAAGTTAAATTAGAACTGATTAAGTAGTCATGAATCAAGTCTGAAGTCTTTTTATCAAGGGATGCATTAATTTCATCAAGCAACAATACTGGACGTTTAGCCAAGATTGCTCTAGCAAGTTCAATTCTTGCAAGTTGTCCGCCTGATAATTGATCCGCATTATTACCCAGGGAATAATCGAAACCTTTCTCTTGAACAATCTGCGTTAAACCAAGCTTTTCGCATACTTCTTCTACTTCATTTTTATCAATATCAGCACCCAAAGTAAGGTTGAACCACAAGGTATCTGCAAAAATTACGGGTGCTTGGCTTACGTAAGCAAAAAGATTTTCAAATGTACCAGCCTTTGCTTTTTGACCATTTAATAGAATCTCTTCAGTTTCGCCATACTTACCCTTTAACAAAAATTGCAATAAGGTTGATTTACCCGTACCTGATGGGCCGATAATTGCTTGTTTGGTGCCCTTTTTAATTGCAAAAGTAAGGTTTTCTGCTAATTGCTTGCTTTTTCTATTTAATGAAACATTCTTTAAAACAAGATCTTTGAATTTATCTACAGCTTTTTCTTCTTTTTGATCGGCTAATGCCAAGTATTTCTTAGTTTTTTCGACAATCTTTTTAGTAGTTGATAATTCATTACGGTCGTTCAAGATAGTCAAGATTGGATTTACAAAAGAGTTAGCTAACTGCACGATTGCAAATAAAGAACCTAAAGTCGTCATGCCGTGAATTACCATGTAGATCCCTGTTAAAAACGGAACTAAGAATGTAACCAGATTGCCGATTAAAGTAATCCATGTATTGGTATCTAAGCTTGCCAAGTTCATCTTTCTTAATGCTGCTTCAAGTTTTTGTACTCTTTCATAATTCTTTTGAGCAGCTTTTTCTTGACCGTTGTATAAATGCAACGTTTCGCTGCCGGCTAAGAAATTCTTGGTTTGATTTACGTATTTTCCGTTAGTCTTAGTCCAATTTTCTGAAGCAGTTTGGATTGATTTTTGAAATAAATTAGACACAAGCATTGGAACAAACGAACCAATTAAAAATAAGATCGTAATTAGCCAGTTAACCATCAAGGCATAACCCAGTGCTAATGCTAAAGTACACGCCTGCATAATAATTTCAACTTGAGCATCGAAGCGATTAGTCTCTAACAACTTAAAATCGTTGGTTAGAAAACTTAAGCCTTCAGTACTCTCATCTTTATCAAGGTTGAGCATCCCGCTAAAAATGCCAGTTCTTAATGTGGTATTAGCTTCTTGAATCACTGAAGTTTTCATCCGATTAAAAATTAAACCTGCTATAAAAGTAATCACAAATCCCGCAATGACAATAGCTAAAAAACTAGCAACTTGATTCCAATCTTTTTGAATCGCAATATTGGTCAGAGTTTGCACCATATATGCGGATACAACTGTGGTAAAACTGGCGATAAAGCCTGTAAAAATCATTGAGATAAATTTGAAGTGATTGGAGTATTTGTAAAGCATATGAATCGTTCCCCTTTCGATGTTGGAAACATTATTACATGCTTTTTCTCGCTAAAAATGATAAATTGCATATATGCAATATTAATGTGAGGCAAAAATGAAATGACTTCAATTGGCGAAAAATATCAAAAACTAAGAAAAGAACAATCTATCACGCTAAAGCAAGCTGCACACGGTATTTGTGCAACTTCTACTCTTTCTCGCTGGGAAAACGGCAAAATTGCACTTGAATTCAACAAGGTATTAGCCTTGTTAAGTCGCATCAATGTTAGTCCAACAGAATTCATTGGTTATGCCGGAATTAAGCAAGAACACGATTTTCCAAAGGAATTAATTAAACCGCTAGAAGATGAAGATACCCAGAAAATTGAACAATTAATTCACACATATCTAGATAAATATCACCAAAAGAGAAACAATTACGATTTGCATATCGTCGTTATTTTGTGTAATCAATATTTATTGATTACTGGCAAAAATCTGTTGCCTTTTTCTGATCAAATGCATCTATATACTTATCTATCCAAAATCACTCTTTGGAGCACATACGACTTGGGCTTTTTTGGCAACTGCGTTTTCATGATTAAAACTGACAAGGTCTATGCGATCGCGATGAATATTTTGAATAATCAGGAGTTAATTGAAAAAAATACCAGCTCTATGGGACTGATTTCAATGATGGGTGTCTTAGGGGATGCGACTATTTCGTTAATTTTTAGAAAAGACATAACTCGTGCACAAAAATTATTAATAGCCTTAAAAAGGGTGAAATTGCCACAATACTTAGAATTTTTCAGTGTGACTCTTACGTTTTTAGAGAAGACAATCCAATTTCTAAAAACTAAGGATGAAAGTATTGTTTTAAGTTTTATAGATAATGTTCAAAATATTGGAATGAGCGAGACTGCCGCAACATTTAAGGATGTTTTTCAAAAAGTGAAAGTACTGAATTAAAAAAAGCTGGACCACTGTCCAGCTTTTTTGATTTCGATTTAAATAAATCCCATCGCGTTATAACACATGTGCACTAGCATTGAGTACCGCAAATCGCGGGTCTTCAAATATACCCAAGCCAAAATAATACCTAACACCCAGTAAACCAAAATATATTTACTTAACATTGGATCATGCATATAACCGAATAAAAATCCACTAGCTATTATTCCTAACCACTTGTTTAATCGTGTAGGTCTAGTGAAGAAAATGTTGAAGAACATCCCTCTAAAAATTGTCTCTTCACAAAACGGCGCAATAAAGACTACCAAAATTCTGAATAGTCCTGCATTATTTTGCTCTACTCTATTTAAGCTCTGTTGGTTTTCAGATACACCGCCGCCAACTAAATTAAGCATTACAATTGAGCTAATTACAATTAATACAAAGCCCATGGCTGCAATCCCTAATCTGCGTGCATCCCAGTGCGGCTCTTCATTAAAATCCCACGGATTCTCTTCTTTTAACTGCTGGCGATATAAATAAGCAATTACGAACAAAATCACCACAGTTAATAACGCTGTCACAAACACGCGCATGTTACCTAAATGGACTCTTTGCGGCGCAAAATAAAATACCTCTAGCAACATATACAAAGCAAACGCTAGGATTGCCCCCGCAATATTTCCCAGGTAATGCCAAAATTTTCTCATTTTCCCATTCACACCTTGATTCTTTAATCCTTTACGTATTGTATCCATTATAATGGATATAGCTCAAAAAGCATAAGGAGGAGCACACCATATGATCAACGAGATCATCGCTTTTTTAGGGAGACGCGGTGAATTTTTTTACATTTCAGTTTTCATGTTACTGATCTTTTTAATTTTTCTGATTTCATGGCTAATTGAACCACGCCGCCTAATTAACGGCGTTTTATTTACAATCTTTTTAATCTCGATGTTTTCTTGGATCACCGTCATGATTCATAAAAGCACTAGTCGAGGTTTACAGCGAGCCTATGGCTTGTTAGTTTTAGCTGTCCTTTTTGGAATTGCACTTTTACTAATTTTTGCTTGGATTTTTCTCTTCTGGAACGCCTATTTCGTTTGGAAATATGAAAGCCACACATTGCCTAACCTGTTAACACTTTTCTCTGGTTTTGTAGCCTTAATTTTCAGCCTAATCTTCATCTTCGGACCAGGTAGATACTTACCTCACTGGTTAAGCGCATTACTTGCTTCAATCCCTGCAATTGCAATCTATTTAGGATTAGTTTTATACAACTTTTTAGTAAACTTGCTTCTGTATCAAATTTATCCTCGCCGCTACAAGCAAGACTATTTAATCGTCTTAGGCGCCGGCTTAATTAACGGGGATCAAGTTTCAAAGCTATTAGCCGCACGAATCAATCGCGCAATTCAATTTTCCAATCGCCAATATCAAAAAGGCAGAAAGCGTCCTATTCTTATCATGTCAGGCGGACAAGGCGCAGATGAAAAAATCCCAGAGGCACTTGCCATAGCCAAATTTGCCCAGCATCGCGGCGTTTCACCTGATCATATTTTGATCGAAGATCAATCTAAAAATACTTATCAAAACATGCTCTTCTCTAAACGAGTCGCAACTAATGACTTTGGTAGCTCAAAATTTAAAGCAACCTTCTTTAGCAACAACTACCACATCTTTAGAGCTGCACTTTTAGCTAAAGAAGTCGGCTTAAAAGCCAATGGCGTTGGTGCTTTCACACGACTTTACTATTTGCCTAATGCCATTATCCGTGAATTTGCTGGTGTATTTGTCATGCATAAACGGCGCCATTTCGTTATCATGGGAGTAATAGTTTTATTCTTTATCTTGCAAGCTATTTTAGCTGCAGTAGGTTTCGTTAAGCTTAACGTTATCTAGTCTAGAAACGAGGGAAAAATGCTACAACTAAAACATATTTTTAAATCATATAAAGTTGGAGATAATATTACTCACACTTTAAATGACGTTAACATTTCATTTCGTGATCAAGAATTTGTCGCAATTTTAGGACCTAGTGGTTCTGGTAAGACAACAATGTTAAACGTTATCGGTGGCCTTGATCGCTACGATAAAGGTGATTTGATCATCAATGGGAAATCAACTAAGAACTTTAAGGAAACAGATTGGGATGCCTACCGTAACAATACTGTCGGCTTTATTTTTCAAAACTATAATCTGATTCCTCACCTCTCAATTATTGCTAACGTTGAATTGGGGATGAACTTATCAGGTGTTCCAAGCAAAGAAAGACACGGAAAAGCCGTTAAAGCTTTGACTGAAGTTGGCTTAAAAGAGCACTTAAATAAACGCCCTAACCAACTGTCTGGTGGTCAAATGCAACGTGTTGCAATTGCCCGTGCAATCGCTAACGATCCAGATATTCTTCTTTGTGATGAACCAACTGGGGCCCTTGATACTGAAACTTCAGTTCAAATCATGGAACTGATCAAAAAGATTTCTAAAGATCGTTTAGTCATCATGGTTACTCACAACCCTGAATTAGCTGAAGAATATGCCACTAGAATCGTTAATTTCCAAGATGGTAAAATTCGTCATGATTCTAAGCCTTTTGATCCGCAAGAAGAAAAAGATACTTTCCATTTAAAGCGAACTAAGATGTCATATTGGAACGCTATTAAACTTAGTTTTACCAATATCATGACTAAAAAAGGTCGGACAATTTTAACTGCTTTTGCTTCAAGTATTGGTATTATCTCTATCGCGGTTGTGTTGTCTATTTCTAATGGTTTTCAAAAGCAGATCAATACAACTATGAGTAAGGCACTGGCTAAATACCCTATTTCAATTACGCAGACTGCAACCGATATGACTTCGATGAACGAGCGTAACGAGTCGGACAAAAACGTCAAAAATCGCGGTTATGTAACGGCTCAACAAGATCAAAGCCAGCAAGCGCAACATACCAACAAGATCACTCAAAAGTACGTTGACTACGTAAAAAAGATTAATCCAAGTTATGCTAACAATATTTCTTACCAACGTGCAGTTAACTTGAATTTACTTTCAAAGAAAAACGGTAAGATCGAACGCGTTCAATTCTCAAGTGCAGACCCTAACCAAAATTCTTCTGTCTTGCAAGCACGTGCTCAAGCAATGAGTTCAATGGGAATCGGTTCTTCAGTTTTCCCAACAACTTTAAATAAACATAAGGGCTCATTTTTAAAACAAAATTATCAAGTTTTGTCAGGTACTTGGCCAAGCAAGGCAACTGATCTAGTTTTGGTAACCGACAACAAAAATACTGTTAACATTAACTCACTAAAGAATTTGGGCTTTGACGTTTCTAACAAGGAACATGTTAAATTTGATAAGTTAGTTGGTAAAAGTTTCAAGATTGTTTCAAATAATGATTACTACCAAGAGTTACCAAATGGAATGTTTATTCCTAAAAAGGTTTCTAGCTCAATGTACAATAATGCCAAAACCAAGGTGAAAATTGTTGGTGTAATCAGACCTAAGAACGAAGATTCAATGGCACTTTTATCCACTGGTATTGCTTATAGCGATCGTCTTTCACAGCAAGTCATCAGCGATAACAAGAATTCCGCCATTGTTAAAGCGCAACAAAAGAGCAGCCGTAGCGTTTTAACCAATCAAAAGTTAAATAGCAATGAAAAGAAAACTATTATGCAAACTCTAGGCGGTTCAGGCGTTCCTACTGGAATCATGATCTACCCTAACAACTTTGACGATAAAGACAAAGTACTTGATTACTTAGACAAGTGGAACAAGGGTAAGAAGAAAGCTGACAAGATCGTATATACTGATATGTCTAGCGCCGTTACAACGATGACTGGTGGCTTGCTTAACGGTATTACCACTATCTTAGTTGCCTTTGCCGCTATTTCATTGATCACTTCAATGATTATGATTGGTATTTTGACTTACACTTCAGTTCTTGAAAGAACTAAAGAAATTGGTGTCTTAAAGGCATTAGGTGCACGTAAAAAAGATATTACGCGTGTATTCGACGCTGAAACCTTCATCCTAGGTGTATTCTCGGGTGTACTTGGTATCTTCATTGCATACCTGCTTACATTCCCAATTAATAGCGTTATTTACAAGCTCACTGAGTTATCTAACGTAGCACAGCTTGATCCAAAAGCCGCTATTATCTTAATTATCATTTCTACCGTTTTAACTTTATTAGGTGGACACTTACCAGCAAGAATGGCAGCAAAAAAAGATGCCGCAATTGCTTTAAGAAGCGAATAATCAAAAAAGATTGCCACGATGGCAATCTTTTTTAGTGTCTTTTCATAATTAACTTAAGTGGTCGAACAATTATAGGTGTAATAATCGCAGTGAAAATAGCTTCCAAAACACCATTAAATCCCAGCGCCATAGTCAAAATTAAAATCAACGGAGAACTAGGATTATAATTGCCTAAATGATGAACCAAACTTGCTGGATCATGCATAAAGAATAAACTGGTTAACACAATTACCAAAATTGTATTAGTTAAAGCGGCAACAGCTCCAGCCAGAACATACCCTAATTTAGAATATTTTGTCTTATCAAAATATTTAGCAATAATTCCCGGGAAATACCCAGCTAAAACTCTAGGCACGATTGCAATTACTGGATTTTGAAATAGCATTAAACTAACCAAATCTGTTGGCTGTGCATATGCCATAATTAATCTAGTAATTCCCCAAAAAAGTCCAAAGAAAAATCCAGCCTTTGGTCCCATCAATATACTGTATACTGCAACAGTTAAAGTTACAGTAGTGACTGCTGGAAGTGTTGGAATAATTCTAATGTAGCCAATATTGGGTACCAAAGTTTGAATAATTAATATCGCTGCGAAAATTGCAGTGATTGTTAAACGTTTAGTCTCTTCTCGTCTCATTCTAATTCTCCAATTATTTGTATTATCTTTAAAATTAAATCACTAATAAATATTTTTTTCAGTAAAAACACGTTAATTCTTGTACAATTAATTCATATTTAACAAAAGGATTATCCATGAAGATCAAGAAAATACTTTTACCAATTTTACTAGCAGCATGTACTTTAACTGCATGTTCTAATTCAAATACAGCAAATGACGATGCTTCTAAATCTGTTGCACTAATTACGGATGGTAATATCAATGACCAATCTTTTAACCAGTCTGCTTGGGAAGGGCTTAAAGATTACGGTCAAGAATATAAACTGAATAAAGGCAGCGACGGCTATCAATATTTTGAAGTTAATAGTCCAAGCGATTTACAAAGCGGTATCAATAAAGCAATTTATCAAAAGTATCAAACAATTCTAGGTATTGGTGATGAAGCACAAAGTGCCATTATTTCTGCAGCTAAAAAGAATCCCAAAAAGAATTTTGCAATTATAGATGACACCATCAAAGGCCATAAAAATATTGCTTCAATCAGATTCAGAAAAGACGAAGGTGCATATTTAGCCGGTGTTGCTGCAGCAAGTGAAACTAAAACAGGAAAAGTCGGTTTCATCGGTGGTGCAAATAGTGCTGTGATTAATTCATTCAAGCGCGGATTTACCAGAGGCGTAAACGATCAAGCTAAAAAATTGCACAAAAAAGTTACGATCTATAGTCAAAACGTCGGCAATTTCACCGATACAGCAAGAGCTAAAAATATTGCCTCTTACATGTATGGGAAAAAAGCAGATATTATCTTTCATGCCGCTGGAGACGCAGGAAATGGGCTATTCCAAGCAGCTAAATTTATCAATCAGGCTCGCCCAGCCAAAGATCGCGTTTGGGTAATTGGTGTTGACACTGATCAATCAAATTTGGGCAAATATTATGCTAAAGGCGGCCAAGAAGCCAACTTTGTATTAACTTCCGTAGTCACTGGAGTTAATACAGCTACCAAGAATATCGCTAGCCGCAGCTATCAAGGTAAGTTCCCGGGCGGAAAAACAATAGTTTATGGCTTAAAAAACAATGTGGTATCTATCACGCCAGGTCAAATCGATCCTAATGCGTGGAAGAATGTGCAAATTGCCCGCAATCAAATTTTATCCGGAAAAATTAAATTCTAAGAAGTGCGCTGAATCATCAGCGCACTTTTTGTATTCATATATATCTTTTATTTCAAAAATATACGTTTTTCTTAACGTTCGTGTATTAATTTAGCCATTTATTCGTAAATATACGAACTATTTTATCAAAATCAACTATTTTCACGCATTTTATTGACTAAATACGTATTATTATGTATTCTTTTATTAAATCATTCGTATATTTTTGGAGGTACATTTTCAAATGAACTTAAAGTTCAAAAAGATCTTTTCATTCGGTATTGTTTTAGCATCAGTTGGTTTAGTACTTACTGCTTGCTCAGGTAAAAAGAGCAACTCAACTGCCAATAAAGATACTAAACACGGTATAGCCTTAATCACTGACGAAAACGGTGTTGATGACCACTCATTTAACCAAGCTGCATGGGATGGTTTCAAAGCTTACGGTAAAGAACACAACTTACAAAAAGGTCGCGGCGGCTACCAATATTTCCAATCAAGTAGTGCTGCAGATTACACCCCTAACTTCGACCAAGCTGCAAAAGCTGGTTACCAAACAATCTTCGGTGTAGGTTTCCAATTAGCAGACGCTGTTAAGCAAGCAGCTCAAAAGAACCCTAAGAAGAACTTCGTTATCGTAGATAGTGTTGTATCTGGTCAAAAGAACGTTGCTTCTGCTACTTTCGAAAGTAACCAATCATCATACTTAGGTGGTTTAGCTGCAGCATACACTACTAAAACTAACAAAGTTGGCTTCATCGGTGGTGCTAAGTCAGCTGTAATTGATTTATTCGAAGCAGGCTTTAAGCAAGGTGTTGCAGATGGTGCCAAGGCACTTCACAAGAAGATTACTGTTCAAACCCAATACATCGGTAACTTCACTTCAACTGATAAAGCAAAATCAATTGCTCAATCAATGTACGCAAACAAGGCAGATATCATCTACCAAGCAGCTGGTAACGCTGGTAACGGTGTATTCCAAGAAGCTAAGGACTACGACCAAGCTCGTCCAGCTTCAAAGAAGGTTTGGGTAATCGGTGTTGACGTTGACCAAAGCAACTTGGGTAACTACACATCAAAAGATGGCAAGAAAGAAAACCTTACTTTAACTTCTGTATTGAAAGGTTTGAACATCGCTACTAAGAGCATTGCCAACGATGCTTACAAGGGCAAGTTCCCTGGCGGCAAGCACTTAGTTTACAGCTTAAAAGGCAATGGTGTTTCTATCACCAAAGGTAATTTAGACGCTAAGACTTGGGCAGCAGTTCAAAAAGCACGTACGCAAATTATTGACGGCAAAATCAAGGTTGCTACCGCTCCTTCTAAGTAAAAACTTAGTATCCATTGAACTCTTCACTTTTTTAGTGAAGAGTTTTTATTCATAGAAAGATAAAATATGACGACAGAAAAAACAAATGCAATTGAAATGAGACATATCGTTAAAAAATTCGGCGATTTTAAAGCCAATGACGATATCAACCTCACACTTCATCAAGGCGAAATTTTAGCTTTACTTGGTGAAAACGGTGCTGGTAAATCTACTTTAATGCGCATTTTATCAGGACTGCTTGAACCTACTTCTGGTGAAATTTTTGTAAAAGGTAAAAAAGAAAAAATTGATAGCCCAACTAAGGCAAAAGAATTGGGTATCGGTATGGTTCACCAACACTTCATGCTGATGGAATCATTCACAGTACTAGAAAACATCATCTTAGGTCATGAACCTACTAACGGAATTGTCCTTGATATTAAAAAGGCACGCGAACAAATCTTAAACCTCTCCGAAAAATACGGCCTTGCAATTGATCCTGATGCTCAAATTTCAAACATTACCGTTGCTCAGCAACAAAGAGTAGAAATCCTTAAAGTACTTTACCGCGGTGCCGACATTCTTATTTTTGATGAACCTACTGCAGTTTTAACTCCACAAGAAATCACTGAGTTTATTCAAATCATCAAAAACTTAGCTAAAGAAGGAAAATCAATCATCCTGATCACGCACAAGCTTAGTGAAATCAAGGCAGTGGCAGATCAAGTAACTATCATCCGTCGCGGCCGTGACGTTGGTACTTTTGAAGTGGCTAACGTTGACGATAATCGTCTGGCCGAATTAATGGTTGGCCACCACGTTAACATGAAACTTAGCAAAAAGAGTGTGAAGTTAGGACGCGAAATCCTTAAAGTTGAAAATCTAAAGGTTAAAAACTCTCGTGGTGCTCTTGCTGTTAAAAAGCTTTCGCTTAACATTCATGGCGGTGAAATCTTAGGTTTAGCCGGAATTGACGGCAACGGTCAAGACGAACTTGTTGAAGCAATTACAGGATTGCGTCACGTTAACAGCGGAAAAGTTATTATCAACGGTCAAAACATGACGAATAAAAAAGTTCGCCAAATAACTGAAGCTGGGGTCGCTCACATCCCTGTCGACCGACAAAAATACGGCCTGATTTTAAATCTTCCATTAGCTGAAAATCTGGTTTTGCAAACCTACTACAAGCAGCCATATTCAAAGCATGGAATCATCAATCACCAAGCAATCTATGAGCATGCCGAAGAGTTAATTAAAAAATACGACATCCGAACTACTAGTGCTGAACTTCCTGCAAATGATCTTTCAGGTGGTAACCAACAAAAAGCAATTATTGCTAGAGAGTTAGATCGAAACAGTGATTTAATTATTGCTTTCCAACCAACACGTGGATTAGATGTTGGTGCTATCGAATATATTCATAAGCAACTTTTAGCAGAACGAGATGCAGGAAAAGCAGTCTTGCTTGTGTCATATGAACTTGATGAAATCATGCAATTGTCTGATCGAATCGCAGTATTACATGATGGAAAAATTTCAGGTGAAGTTAAACCTGAAGACACAAACGATACAGAGCTTGGTCTCTTAATGACTGGAATCAAGAAAGAAGGAGCAATTAATGATTAAAGTCACTCCTAAAGTTAAAAACATACTTGTACCAACGGTTTCAATTATTGCCGGATTTTTAGTTGGTGCATTGATCATGCTCGCTTGGAGCTACAACCCAATAGAAGCTTACAGCTCAATGTTTTCAAGTGCGCTTGGCAACATGAACGGAATTGGTGAAACAATCAGAGAAGCCACTCCTCTAATCTTTATTGCAGTTGGTTTTGCAATTGCTTCTAAAGCAGGTTTCTTCAACATCGGTTTGCCAGGACAAGCACAAGCTGGTTGGCTGACATCAATTTGGATCGTTCTTGCCTTCCCTAAATTACCTGGCTATGTTCTTTTACCATTTGCAATTATCAGTGGTGCAATTGCCGGAGCTATCGTAGCCGGAATTGCTGGATATTTAAGAGCACAATTTGGTACAAACGAAGTTATTACAACCATCATGCTTAACTACATTGTGTTATACGTTTGCCAATACTTGATGCAGCAAGTAATGCCTGCAAGTTTACGTATTGGCACTGATACAACCAAGACTATTTCTCCAAATGGTAGTTTAAAAATCGGCTGGTTATCAACAATGTTTGGTGATTCTCGAATCAACGGTGGGATTTTCTTAGCACTTATTGGCTTAGTTCTCTACTGGTACTTTATGAAGAAAACTACTGCTGGTTTTGAAATTAAGGCAGTTGGTCTTAACCCATTTGCCAGTCGCTACGCTGGTATGTCATCTAAGAAAAACATTATTGTTTCAATGTTGATCTCTGGTGCTTTTGCAGATCTGGGTGGCGTTGCACAGGGGCTTGGAACTTACCAAAACTACTTTACTCAAACAAGTAGTGTAGATATTGGTTGGGACGGACTTTCAGTTGCACTTTTAGGCGGTGGTACTGCTTGGGGCATTTTGATCGCAGCCATTTTGTTCTCAATCTTAAAAATTGGTGGTTTGGGGATGCAAACTATTGCCGGCATTCCTTACGAAATTGTTTCTATCGTAATTGCCGCAATTATCTTCTTTATCGCAATCAACTACGTAATTGGCTTACTCTTTAAGACCAAGAAAAATAGAAGTAAATACTACGTCCCTACTCGTAAAGAAAAAGGGCCTAACAATAGTGTCGATGGTCCTGGCAAAAAAGTAATTGAAGGGAGCACCAATTAATGAATTTCGTAACTATAATGGCCTTAATTGTTTCATCAACTTTGGTTTATTCTGCACCACTTATTCTTACTTCTCTAGGCGACGTTTATAGTGAAAATTCCGGTATTGTTAACATCGGACTTGAAGGAATTATGACTATCGGGGCCTTTGCCGCTATCGTGTTCAACTTATCCTTTGCCTCATCATTAGGCAGTCTAACCCCATGGGTTGGCGCCTTAGTCGGAGGAGTTGCCGGATTAATCTTTTCACTCCTTCATGCAGTAGCAACTATTAATTTCCACGCTGATCACATCATTTCAGGTACGGTGTTAAACATCATGGCACCACCTCTTGGAGTATTCTTAGTTAAAGCAATTTACGACAAAGGTCAAACTGCTAATATTACTGCCAACTTTGGTTACTTTAGTTTTCCTGGTTTGAGCAGTATTCCTGTAATCGGGCCAATCTTCTTCCAAAATACTTCTGCCCCAGCTTGGCTTGCCATTGTTTTAGCAATCCTTATGTGGTGGCTTTTATACAAGACTCGCTTCGGCTTACGTCTTCGCTCTTGTGGTGAAAATCCTCAAGCTGCCGATACCATGGGAATTAACGTTTACAAAATGCGTTACATCGGTGTTTTGACTTCTGGATTTATGGGCGGACTTGGTGGAGCCATTTTTGCGGAAGCTATCTCTGGTAACTTCTCTGTTTCAACAATCGTTGGTCAAGGTTTCATGGCATTAGCTGCCGTAATTTTTGGTAAATGGAATCCAATCGGTGCGATGCTCTCATCATTATTCTTTGGCTTTGCTCAAAGTTTAAGTATCATCGGTAACCAATTACCAGTAATTTCAAACATCCCTGCTGTATACATGCAGATTGCTCCTTACGTTCTTACAATCATCGTTTTAGTTGTCTTCTTAGGAAAATCTGTTGCACCTGCAGCTGATGGCGTCAACTACATTAAATCTAAGTAAATCAAAAAGACTTGTTTCACATGAAACAAGTCTTTTTTTACACATATGCACAGAGTTATCCACAAGATGTAGTGAATAGTGTGTTTAAGTAATACTATATCTTGATATTAAATTACTGCTAGTGGTGTTTTCTCAGTTGGAATAGGAAAATCGCTGTTAATCAAACGCAATTCATCATCTGTTAATTTGATATTTTGAGCTTCAACATTTTCCTTCATATGCTTTACTTTAGCTGCCTTAGGAATTGATAAAACATTACCATTGCGCATTGCCCATGCCAGCATAATTTGGTGTGGCGTTACGTTATGATCACGCGCAACAATTTTTAAATTACGCGTAATGCGAATCGTATCACCCTTACCTGAATTAAATGGCGAATAACCGATAAAACTTACGTCATGCTTTTCTTGCCAATCTTGCAAGTCAAATTCGGTTCCACGCTCATTCAAATTATATAGGTCTTCATTAGCAAAACACTTATCGCCATCAGGTACCGTAAACAGTTCCTTCATGTCGCTAGTATCAAAGTTTGAAACGCCCCAATGACGAATCAAGCCTTCCTTTTTCAAGGCTTCAAGACCGCGAATAGTATCTGATAAGCGATGATTGCCGCGCCAGTGAAGTAAATATAAATCCAAATAATCTGTGCCTAATCTATCTAAACTAGCCTCCAAACTTTGGCGTTCTAGTTCTGGCGTTGCATGATAGGGATAGAATTTTGAAATCAAAAATAGTTTGCTTCTATCGTAGCCTTTAATGGCTTCACCTACCAACTTCTCGCTTTTACCTTCGCCATACATCTCGGCAGTATCGATAATGTTTATCCCGTTATCTAGTCCATAGCGAATTGCGGCTATTTCATCCTTTTTTCTCTTGGGATCCTCACCAATATTCCATGTACCTATACCTAATCCCGTTAACTTTTCAAAATCCATCCTTATTCACTTCCTTTACCCAAATTTTAACATAGTTGAGAATATTTCTTTTTACCAATTGACAAAATGGTCTATTCCATTTTATAATGGACTAGACCAGTAAAAGAGGAGGATTTATTATGAAAGTTATTGTTACAGAAAACAAAATTCAAGGTGGAGCAAAAGCATTCGAAATTTTTGAAAAGGGTATTAAAAACGGTGCTAAGGTCTTAGGCTTAGCAACTGGTTCTACCCCAGAAACTCTTTACCAAAATTGGGTAAAAAGTGATCTTAACTGCGATAATCTTACTAGTATCAACCTTGATGAATATGTAGGCTTAACACCTGATAATCCTCAAAGTTATCACTACTTCATGCAAAAGCATTTATTCGACAAGAAGCCATTCAAGAAGACTTATGTTCCTGATGGTATGGCAAAAGACATTCCTGCTTTTTGTAAAGAATACGATCAAATCATCAAAGACAACCCTATCGACATCCAATTATTAGGTATCGGTAGAAACGGTCACATTGCCTTCAACGAACCAGGTACCCCATTTGATATTGGTACTCACGAAGTTAAATTGACCGAAAACACTATTAAAGCTAATGCTCGCTTCTTCGACAATGAAGACGAAGTGCCAAAGAGTGCTATCTGCATGGGTACTGCTAACATTATGCAATCTAAGAAGATCGTTTTGATGGCCTTTGGCGAAAAGAAAGCTCACGCTATCAAGGAAATGATCGAAGGCCCTATTACTGAAGAAGTTCCTGCATCAATTTTACAAAAGCACCCAGATGTAACTGTTATCGTTGATAAATCTGCTGCTCAAGAATTAGACGACAAATACAAGAACTAAAGTACATTTATTTTAATTAAAAAAGTCAATCAAACTCACACACATAGTAAGTTTGATTGACTTTTTGCTTTGGGTACTAAAAATTCAAAAGAAATATAAAGTCAGATTTACTTTATATTTCCTTTTCTTAATTCTTTATGTGTCACAATAGTAGTGAATCTAATAGTACCTTTCTTTTCAATTTTATAATATACAACCAAAAGATCATCCAAAACATGATACTCATTAAATCCTGTCCATGGCGCATCTTTTAATGGATGATCGTCGTATTCTTCAGGTAATACTCCATTATTACGTAATTCAATCATTGAGTATTTAATAGATTCTATGGCATCTTTCACTTCATCATCCGTCAAGGCAAAATATTTATTTAAATTAGCAAGTCTTTTATCAAATAATTTGGTTGTCTTGATTATATACATTTTTACATACCCAATTTTTTAAAATACTCATTGATATCTTTTACTTCATGATCAGAATCTGGAATAAGTCCCTTTTCAATGGCTAATTCACGAATCATTTCAGTTTTACTTTCTTCGTCTAAGACATCAGTCTTTTTATCTGGAATTACCTCTACTTTAAAAGGAATTCCTTGTTCTCTTACAACTCTAGCAACATACATATTAAGTAATGCAGAAGAAGTAGTCCCTAATTTCTCTGCTACTTTATTAAATTCTTCTTTATTAGATTTGTCAGTTTTAAAATTCATAGAAACTGTGGTCATAATTAACCCTCCTTATATAAATTATATACAAAAACTATATCATATTTACCGTAATATAATACTTTTTATAATCTAATTACTGAACAAGAATATTCAACACATAAAAAATAATGTTCAAATCTATTGACTTTTCCGCGTGAAACAGAATTTAAAAATTACTTGTGACACACAACATCTCGTATTAAAATATCTAATTGTCCATATCTAGTATTTAAGAAAGAATGTGATTCAAGTTATTGTTTTAAGTGGGCCAATTGGAGCCGGTAAATCCAGTTTAACCAGTATTTTAGCTGAGCATTTAGGTACGCAAGCCTTCTACGAAGGTGTTGACAGCAACCCTGTATTGCCACTCTACTACAAGGATATGAAGCGTTACACCTTCTTGCTCAATACTTACTTACTCAACCACCGTTTGGCACAAATTAACCAAGCTATTAAAGAAAAGAACAGCGTTTCTGACCGTTCTATTTATGAAGATGCATTGTTTTTCAAAATGAACGCTGACAGCAAGGTCGCTGATCCTACAGAATTTAAGATCTACGATGATTTGCTTGAAAACATGATGGAAGATACACCAGGCAATCCAAGTAAGAAACCTGACTTGTTAATCTACATTCATGTTTCACTTGATACCATGCTTTCTAGAATCAAGAAGCGCGGTAGATCTTTTGAACAGATTAGTACTGATCCTGGCTTAAAGGATTACTATGCTCGACTTTTGAAATACTACGAGCCTTGGTACAAGAACTACAATGCATCTCCTAAGATGATGATTGACGGCAACAAGCTTGACTTCGTCACCAACATGGATGCTCAACGAGAAGTATTAAAAGAAATTGACGATAAGTTGCACCAAATCGGTAACTTATAAATAGAAATAAAAAAGAAGGAACGTGATGACAGTTATTGTTTTAAGCGGGCCAATTGGAGCCGGTAAATCCAGTTTAACAGGTATTTTATCCAAATATTTAGGAACCAAGCCATTCTACGAAAGTGTTGATGACAACCCAGTCTTGCCACTCTTCTACGCTGATCCTGAAAAATACGCATTCTTATTGCAAGTATATTTCTTGAATACACGCTTTCACAGTATCAAAGACGCTCTTACTCAAGATAATAACGTGCTAGATCGTTCTATCTATGAAGACGCACTCTTCTTCCAAATGAACGCCGACATCGGTCGTGCTACTTCTGAAGAAGTTGATACTTACTATGAACTCTTACACAACATGATGGATGAATTAGACAGAATGCCTAAGAAGAATCCAGACTTGCTTGTTCACATCAACGTTTCATACGACACAATGATCAAGAGAATTCAAAAACGTGGCCGTCCATATGAACAATTAAGCTATGATTCAACTTTGGAAGACTACTACAAGAGATTGCTTCGCTACTACAAGCCTTGGTATGAGAAGTATGATTACTCACCAAAGATGGAAATTGATGGTGATAAATACGACTTCATGTCTTCTGAAGAAGATCGTGAAATTGTTCTTGATCAAATCGTTGATAAATTAAAAGAAGTTGGCAAATTGCCAATGGACTGGGACAAATCAACCGATATTAGAATCGAAGCATAATTTCCCAGGGAATATCAAAATAGCTAGGACAACCGTCCTAGCTATTTTTTATTTCAAATTTTCTAACACTTTGGCAATACCATCATGATTATTATCTAAAGTAATATTTTCTGGTTTAAATTCTTTCTTTAGATCATCTGGAGCATTACCCATCAAATATGGATGTCCTACTGCTTTCAACATTTCTTCATCGTTATAGTTATCACCAAAGGCAATGCAATCTTTGAGTGATACGCCGTATTCTTGCGCCACAATTTCAATCGCACTCTTTTTGCTTACACCTTTTAGTACAATTTCAAGCAAATTTGGTGAAGACTTTACAAAGGCAAGATCATTATATTTAGCAGACAATTCTTTCTGCATACGGTCCAATTCTTCTGGTTTACCCATGATCAAACCTTTGTGGACACCTTGCAATTTAGCAATTTGATCAATTGTCGTCTTGGTTGACTTCACATCAACAATGGATTCTTCTTTTTTGATCCAATCACTTTCCTTAGTTGAGCTGTACCACACGTAGCCACTATAAATGTTCCAAGCCGTGCCATTATCTTGCTCTTCAACATAACGGCAGATTTCAGCAGCTTTTTTGGCATCAAAAAAGCGCGTAATAAGTGCTCTCCCAGTCTCATCTAATGCTAGTGCACCATTATAAGCAATCATCGGAAAGACTGTAAGAACCTGCCCTGCAGCCGTCATGATTCCTTTGGGAAGACGACCTGAAGTTGGAATAAAAATATTTCCATTAATAATTTGTCTTCTAATCGCATCACGCGTTTTAGGCGTTACCTTTAATTCATCATTAATTAGCGTGCCATCGATATCTGAAAAAATAAGTTTTGCGGACATTTTTTCACCCTTAATCTGTTCAATTTCTATAATTTAAGAATAATGCTAAAAATCTAAGATTGAAAGTAATTTAATGCTTTAAACCTAGTTTTATGTAGCAAATTATAATAAATAGCTATAGCTTTCCAATAATAATTCGTGTTTACAATTTTAGACATCAATGCTAAAGTATAAGAGTTGCTTTTTTAAAATAAAAACACGAACATTTCTTTGGAGAGAGAATTTATGGATTTTATTAGAAAATATTTTCAACTAGATAAGTATCACACTAGCATTAAAGTTGAATTTATTGCTGGTTTAACTACTTTTATCAGTATGTCTTATATTTTGTTTGTTAACCCTAGCGTTTTAGGTGCCAGTGGCATGAACACCGGCGCTGTCTTTACCGCTACTGCTTTAGCCAGTGCGCTTGGTACTGCTATTATGGGTATTGTTGCTAACTACCCAATCGGTGAAGCACCTGCGCTTGGTATTAACGCATTCTTTGCTTACACAGTTTGTGTGGGAATGCATGTTTCATGGGAAACAGCTTTAGCCAGCGTTTTTGTTGCATCAATCATCTTTATTTTGATCACTTTATTCAAATTACGTGAAAAGATCATTGATTCAATCCCAGCTGATTTGAAGTTCGCCATCTCATCAGGTATTGGTTTATTCATTGCTTTCTTGGGTCTTCAAAACGGTAAATTAATCGTTGCAAATAAATCAACTTTGGTAGGCCTTGGCTCACTTCACGATCCTCTTGTTTGGATCACCATTTTTGGTTTGCTTGTAACTGTTATCTTGATGATCTTGGGCGTTCCTGGTGCCATCTTTATCGGTATGGTTTTGGCTGCTATTTTTGGTATTTGTACTGGTCAAATCGCATTGCCACACAAGGTTATTTCAACTGCTCCAAGTTTAGCTCCTACTTTTGGTCAAGCTATCTTCCACGTAAAGGATATTAATTCTGTTCAAATGTGGGTTGTTGTCTTAACATTCTTGCTTGTTACCTTCTTTGATACTGCCGGTACTTTAATCGGACTTGCTCAACAAGCCGGCTTCATGAAAGACAACAAGATGCCTAGAGTTGGTAAGGCTTTAGCTGCTGACTCAAGTGCCATGGCTGTTGGTTCAATCTTAGGTACTTCACCAGTTGGTGCGTTCGTTGAATCAAGTGCCGGTATTGCCGTTGGTGGTAGAACCGGTTTGACCGCTGTCTTTGTAGCAATTTTCTTCTTGATCTCAATGATCTTTAGTCCACTTTTAGGTGTATTTACTAGTCAAGTTACTGCACCAGCTTTAATCATTGTTGGTGTCTTGATGGCACAAAATACTGCACATATTCACTGGAACAAGTTGGAAATTGCGGTACCTGCATTCTTGATCATCTTAGGGATGCCACTTACCTACTCAATTTCTGATGGTTTATCATGGGGTATGATCACTTACCCAATTTGTATGCTTGCTGCTAAGCGTGGCAAGGAAGTTAGCCCGATGATGTGGGTACTGTTCTTCGTATTCATCATCTTCCTGTGGGTACTGAACTTTTAAATAAATAATATGGAAAAAGATCAGCTTTTTACGGCTGATCTTTTTTATTGGCATCATTAACAAAATATTGATACAGGTAACCAATTGCAGATAAGAGGAGATATAACCCCACCATCAAAGTAAGTGTCTTGTATTCCCAGCTATTAGATGTCATAACATTACCAAAGCTGAAGATGGAATAGACTATGCTAGCTAGAAACAATATTATTGAAGTTATTATTAAATGCTTTTCATTGTAAGCAATATATGCTTCATTGAAAAATGAATATCCGCTGAAAACATATACACTAATAAATACTGGTGCCAGTAATAAAAAAATAGATTCTATTTTGAAATTAAAGATGTCCACCATGTATAAGAGTGCCAGATTGATAATGACCATGGTAAAAAAAGCATATTTATATCCACGATTACGAATAGCTTGCTGTCGTTTGTCATATCTACTTTTATCCTTATTCATAAATAAAGACAAAAAAATAATTATAAGAGAAATTATGAAAATTATTACAGTTAATGCTTCCATATTGAGCACTCCCTTTCTTGCTTTTATTATACGTCAGGCAATATTTCCTAGGGAATATTATCGAACTGTTTCTAAGCAATATGATTTCTTATGGCAATTTGGGCAACGCAATTTTCTAGTATGTGGTGTATGCGCCGCAAACATAAATTTTATAAGCTCAGGTACAAACTTGTAATTGCAATTTGGACAAATATAAGCCACTTTTTGATAGTAGTTTTTAAGCACAACAACACATAAAATTACCAAAATTACTGCTAAAACAGCTGCTGCAATATATCCTGCAGTATTCATTCCATTAATGAAAAAGTATGCTGCAATGGCCATTCCAATTAATTCAATAGTGATAATTACTGCAGATAATTTCCACATGTATCGCGTTAATTCTTTGTATCTAGTTTCATTATTCATGATTTTCGTAATGTCAGTAACTTCTTCAATGTTATTAGGTTTATTCAATATTTTTTGTAATTGCTCTATTTTCTTATTTTGTTCTTCTAATTTTTGGATCTCTTCTTTATTCCTTTTCAACTGCTCTTTCAGTAATAATTCAATTAATCGTTCACCATTTTGATCTTCAAAAATCTTCTGAATATCCTTTAGCGAAAAGCCTAGATCCTTTAAAAAGATAATTAATTTTAACTGCTTTACTTGTTTAGCCGAGTACATCCGATAACCATTTTCACCAACGTTGCTTGGTTTAACTAAACCTTTTTGATCATAGTAGCGAATGGTTCTAGTGGTTATATTTAGCTGCTTGGCCAATTCTCCGATTGTATATTCTTCTGACATTACTTTCTCACCTCACACTTTTAATATACGGGTTTACGCTGGGTTAAAGTCAATGAAAAACGGAATATTCCTAAAAAACACCCAAAAAGCAAATATTTTGCACTTTTTCTATTGAAATTATTAACAATAGAAGTATAATTTTAATTGAATGTTCACATTATACAATTTTTGGAGGACTAAATGAACGCAATCAGTAATTTCTTTCATTTAAAAGAGAACAATACCTCTTTTAAAACTGAATTATTAGCCGGATTGACTACTTTCGTAAGTATGTCATACATCCTTTTCGTTAACCCTAACGTTTTGGGTGCCAGCGGTATGGATAAAGGTGTATTGTTCACAGTAACTGCACTCTCAGCTGCCTTTACTTGTATCGTTATGGGACTTATCGCTAACTATCCAATCGCTTCAGCCCCAACTTTAGGTTTGAACGCATTCTTCACTTACACCGTATGTCTTGGAATGCACGTAAAATGGCAAACAGCTTTAGCCGCAGTTTTCGTTGCATCTATTCTCTTCATTTTACTTACTGTATTTAAAGTACGTGAAATGATTATCGATGCAATTCCTGCTGACATTAAATACGCCATCTCTGCTGGTATTGGTTTATTCATCGCCTTTATCGGTTTACAAGGTGGTAAGTTGATTCAAAACAGTGACTCAACTTTAGTTACTATCGGTAGCCTTAACAATCCTACAGTTTGGATCACTATTTTCGGTTTAATCGTTACCATCTTCTTAATGATTGCCCGTGTTCCTGGTGCCATCTTCATCGGTATGATTATCGCAGCTATTTTTGGTGTTGTGATCGGTCAAATTCCAATGCCTAAAGGTATTGTTTCTTCAATTCCAAGTATTGCTCCAACTTTTGGTCAAGCAATCTTCCACATCGGCGACATTAACACTGTTCAAATGTGGGTTGTTGTCTTCACTTTCTTATTAGTAACCTTCTTTGATACTACTGGTACTTTAATCGGTTTGGTTCAACAAGCTGGTCTTATGAAAGACAACAAGATGCCACGTGCCGGTGAAGCCTTAGCTGCCGATTCATCAGGTATGCTTGTTGGTTCAGTTCTTGGTACTTCACCAGTTGGTGCATTCGTTGAATCAAGTTCGGGTATCGCTGTTGGTGGTAAAACTGGTTTAACTGCAGTTTGGGTTGGTATCTTCTTCCTTATTTCTACAATCTTTAGTCCAATCTTAAGTATCTTTACTACCCAAGTAACTGCACCAGCCTTAATCATCGTCGGAGTACTTATGGCCGAAAACTTAGCTCACGTACATTGGACTAACCTTGAAATCGCCATTCCATGTTTCCTTATTGCAATCGGAATGCCTCTTACATACTCTATTTCAGACGGTTTAGGTTGGGGAATCATTGTCTACCCTGTCTCAATGATCGCAGCTAAGCGTTTCAAAGAAATAACGCCAATGATGTGGATTCTATTTGTGGTATTCATCATCTACTACGTTGTTTTGAATGTTTAATCTCTTAAGTATAAATATATAAAATATCTCCAAAAGCCAAGTGGTAATTGCCACTTGGCTTTTTATTTCTCAGGAAATAATAGATCTTTTCCGCCACTTTTTTGTAGCTGTGCTAAACTAGATACAATAGTTTTTTGAAAGTTTCATATTACGGAGGAAGTTTTTAAATGCAGACATTAGAAAAAGTCTTTCATTTATCGGATGCTCATACCACTGTCAAACGTGAGTTAATCGCTGCGCTTACCACGTTCGTCAGTCTCTCCTACATCCTTTTTGTTAACCCTAACATTTTGCACGCAGCTGGAATTCCTAAGGGAGCAGCATTTACCGTTACCGCGGTAGCAACTGCAATTGGTTGTTTCTTGATGGGATTTATTGCTAACTATCCTATCGCGTTAGCTCCAACATTGGGTAGTGGTGCATTCTTTGCATACAACGTATGTGTGGGGATGCATATTTCCTGGGAAACAGCATTAGCAGCAGTTCTTGTTGCATCAGTTTTGTTCATTTTGATCACTGTCTTCAAATTGCGTGAAATGGTTGTTAACGCTATTCCACAAGATATGAAATATGCGATTTCTGCTGGTATTGGCTTATTCATCGCCTTTATCGGTCTTAAAAATGGTCAGTTAATTGTTAACAGTGATTCAACTTTAGTTACTTTAGTAATCCTGCAGTTTGGATCACATTATTCGGTTTAATCTTAACTGTTGTTTTAATGGCCTTAAACGTACCTGGTTCAATTTTTATCGGTATGATTGTTACCGCCATTTTTGGAATGATCATCGGTCAAATTCCATTGCCACACGGCATTATTTCTGGAGCACCAAGTATTGCTCCAACCTTTGGTCAAGCAGTCTTCCACTTAAAAGACATTAATACAGCTCAGCTTTGGATGGTTGTTTTAACCTTCTTGTTGGTTACCTTCTTTGATACTGCTGGTACTTTAATCGGAATGACTGAACAAGCTGGTATGGTTGATAAAGATGGTAAGATTCCACGGATCGGCCGCGCATTCTTAGCTGACTCAACTGCCATGGTTGAAGGTGCCGTATTTGGTACAGCTCCACTTGGTACTTCAGTTGAATCTAGTGCTGGTATTGCCATGGGTGGTAGAACTGGTTTGACTGCCATCTTTGTAGGTATTTTCTTTATTATCAGTATGATCTTCAGTCCACTTCTTGAAGTAATTCCAACAACTGTTACTGCTCCTGCTTTGATCATTGTTGGTGTACTTATGGCAAGCAACTTGAAGAAAATCGATTGGGACAAATTTGAAATTGCATTTCCAGCATTTCTTACGGTTGTGGGGATGCCACTTACCTACAGTATTTCAAACGGTTTAGCTTTAGGACTTATCGCATACCCTATTACGATGGTTGCTTCTAAGCGTGGTAAGGAAGTTACACCAATGATGTATATCTTATTCGTAGTATTCATCATTTTCTTCCTGGTCACTAATCTATAAAAATCAAACGTTAAAGAGATCCAATTGGATCTCTTTTTTATTTTCAAAAAATATTTTGCTTTAATGTTTACAAATGTAGATTTTAGGTTTATAGTTACGTTTGTAAACGAATAGGAGGCAATTATGGTTAAGCTTCAGGAAAATGAAAGCACAATTTCTAATAGCGAATGGGAAGCAATGCGAATTATCTGGACTCTTGAACCTGTTAGTTCAACTCGAATAATTAAAGAACTGCAGGAAAAGAAAAACTGGTCCGAATCTACAATTAAAACTTTGCTTCGTCGCCTAGTTAAGAAAGACTTGCTTAAGACTTCTAAGGAAGGAAGACGATTTATTTATTCAGCTAAAATCGATCAAACTCAAGTGATGACTGAAGCCACACAAGAATTATTAGATCGAATGTGTGACATGCACAAAGGAGAAGTCATCCTGCAATTGATCGCTGACTCTCCTATTTCAAAAAGTGATTTAGCTAAAATTAAGCAAATAATTAATAAAAAAGAAGAGAATGCACCTGATATGGTTCCTTGCAACTGTTTACCAGGTAAGGAAAAGATGTGCTAGAGGAGTTTTAATATGGGGATTTCACAGATTATTACATTAATCGTTGCCATTATACTAATTGGCTTTATTGTTTGGTGGTTCTTTGGCAAACACAGCGAAGCCGTAGGAACAGCCAATGTAAATCAAGGCACTCAAGAAGCGAATATCGTTGTTAAAGGTGGCTATTCTCCTTCAACCGTTGTTCTTAAGCAAGGAGTTCCAGCTCAAGTTAACTTCGATATGAAAGATTCAACAGCATGTTTGTCTCACGTTGTTTTTGAACAACTTGGTGTTGACAAAGATTTGACTAAACAAAAAGTTACTACTATCAATATTCCAACTGACAAAAAAGGCACTTATAACTTTGCTTGTGGTATGGATATGTTTCATGGAAAGGTTGTTGTTAAATAATGAGTATTTTTTCAAAGAATCAAACTAAAAAAGTTGTCGTAAATGCAGAGAACCATGGTTACAAGCCTGATGTTGTTACTTTCAAGCAAGGTAAGCCTGCTCAATTAAAGTTCATTGCTTCAGACAATATGGGATGTATGAACGAAATCGTTTCAAAGGATTTAAACTTTGACGAAAACTTGGACGGTAAAAAAGAAGTTACTATTGATGTTCCAACTGACAAGCCTGGAACTTACAACTACGCTTGCGGTATGGACATGTTCCATGGAAAGGTTGTCGTTAAATAATGAAACTTTCAAATATTAAACGGTTTTGGATTTCATTTATTTTAGCAATTCCAATGCTTATCCAAATGTTTGCCATGCCCTTCCATTGGATGATGCCTGGCTACAACTGGATCGCATTTATAACAACAACAATCATTATGGCCATTTCAGCTGCTCCTTACTGGAGTAGTGCTTGGGCAGCTTTCAAGCACCATAACGCTAACATGAATACTTTAGTTGCCGTTGGTACTGCTGTCGCATATTTCTACAGCATCTTCGCAATGTTCACTGGTCGTGAAGTTTACTTTGAAAGTGCCGCTTTTGTTACTGTATTCGTCCTTTTAGGCGACGCTATGGAAGAAAAGATGCACAATAACGCATCTAACGCTTTAGCTAAGTTAATTGACTTGCAAGCTAAAGACGCCGAAGTTGAACGTAACGGTGAATTTGTTAAAGTCCCTCTTGATCAAGTTAAGGTCGGCGATATTATCCGTGTTAAGCCTGGTGAAAAAGTTCCAGTTGACGGTGTTATCGTTGACGGTTCCACTACTATCGACGAATCAATGGTTACTGGTGAAAGTATGCCAGTAACCAAGAAAAAGGGCGATGACGTTGTAGGTTCAACTATCAATACTAATGGTACTTTTACTTTTAAGGCTACTAAAGTTGGTAAGGACACTATGCTTTCACAAATCGTTGATTTGGTTAAGAAAGCTCAAACCAGTCACGCTCCTATCCAAAACTTAACTGACAAGATTTCTAATATCTTTGTCCCAGCAGTTTTAATTATTGCCATCTTAACTTTCGTAATTTGGTATGTATTCTTAGGTGCAACATTAGTTACTGCTATGTTATTCGCCGTATCTGTTGTAGTTATTGCATGTCCATGTGCTTTGGGTCTTGCTACTCCAACTGCATTGATGGTTGGTACTGCACGCAGCGCTAAGATGGGTGTTTTAATCAAGAACGGTGAAGTCCTTGAAGAAGTTAGCAACATCAACACTGTAGTATTCGACAAGACTGGTACTATCACTGTTGGTAAGCCACAAGTAACTGATGTTGTTGGCGACGAAAAGCAAGTATTGACTATTGCAGCCAGCCTTGAAGAAAATTCTGAACACCCACTTGCTACAGCTATTGTTAAAAAGGCTAAGGAAAACAAGATTGATTTAGCCAAAGTAACTAACTTCGCCGCAATTGAAGGTAAAGGCGTTAGAGCAAGTTACGATAGTCAAACTGCCATTGTAGGTAGTGATAAGCTCCTTGAAGACATTTCTATTTCCCAGGAAATGCAAAAAGAAGCTAAGAAACTTCAAAGTGAAGCTAAGACTGTTGTTTATGTAGGCTTAGGCAAGGAAATCATCGGTTTAGTTGCTATTCAAGATGTACCAAAGCCTAGTTCTAAGGCTGCGATTGCTGAACTTAAGAAGCGCGGTTTAAAGACAGTTATGCTTACTGGTGATAACGAAACTGTTGCTAAAGCTATCGGTAAAGAAGTTGGTATTGATCAAGTTATCGCTGGCATTTTGCCTACTGAAAAGGCCGCTGAAATCAAGAAATTGCAAGATGAAGGTAATAAAGTTGCCTTTGTAGGTGATGGTATCAATGATGCACCTGCTTTATCTACTGCTGATGTGGGTATTGCTATGGGATCTGGTACAGATGTCGCAATTGAATCCGGTGGTATTGTCCTCGTTCAGAACGATTTAATGGGCGTTGTGAGAGCTTTAGACATCTCTAAGAAGACTTTCAACAGAATCAAATTAAACCTGTTCTGGGCCCTTATTTACAACACTATCGGCATTCCTATTGCCGCAGGTCTATTCATGGGACTAGGTGTAACCTTGAGTCCTGAATTAGCCAGTCTTGCAATGGCCTTCAGTTCAGTATCAGTTGTAACTAGCTCACTTCTTTTAAACAAAACCAAAATTGCTGGTGTAGCTTAAAAGAATTATATTATCTTGCACACAAAGCAAATATACAAAATTCCTCAGCTAATCCTTTAATTGGGATTAGCTTTTTTTGTGTAAAGTTAAATTTCATTTATTTTATATCCAATCCATAATGTTTAATTAAAATCAGAACACAAATAAGAAACCTGATCGATTTTTAATCAAAAAAATCAGCCCACATGAAATATGCGGACTGATCATTGATCAATTTATATGTCTAAATTTTCTACTTAACGGAATTATCTCA
Source organism: uncultured Lactobacillus sp. (assembly GCF_902491705.1). Taxonomy (GTDB): domain Bacteria; phylum Bacillota; class Bacilli; order Lactobacillales; family Lactobacillaceae; genus Lactobacillus. Next base: position 80,540 of record NZ_CABUIW010000003.1, read on the forward strand.
CCAACCATCTTTTTTTATTTTATAACAATTAAATTATTTATTGATTTTCTTAATCCAAACATTGTAGTGATTGTTTACTCGGTCAATGCCGGCTATCTTGTAGCCTTTTGACAATTTGCTTTGCGCATTCTTCTTGTTTACCTTGCCAGTAATTCTGGTCTTCTTAACAATTTTGCCGTCCGCAGCTACATACAAGACATCCTTCGTCTTTGGTGCTCGGTTAAAGCTTGGCTGCTTCTTCTTACCTACCCAAACATTTAGGTGCTTGGCTACCTTCTTAATCTTGCCGCTGGCCTTGTAGCCGTTTGGCATCTTGCTTTCTGCCTGGGCCAATCTGGTCAGTTCTGCCAAGCTATCCTTGCCCTCATTTACCGTAATGTAGGCTCTCTTTACAACTCTGCCGTTTCTGCCGATGTAAAGCACCAGCTTTTGGTAAGTTATCGGAACTACTTGAATTACTACATCGCCTTGGCTATTGTTCAGGTCTCTATCGCTTAATTTTTCAGTTATGCGATAACCGGCCGGTACATTGTCCTGAACAAAGCTGTTAAGACCAGCTGCACTGCCTGATCCAGCAGGTCTGTATAGATTCCGACTAATTTCGCCATTATTGTATTGGTAAATTACATTGATTGGCTTAGTTGCCGGTTCAGTTGGTTCTACCGGATTGGTTGGACTGACTGTATTATTTGGCACGTTTGGCTCTACCGGACTTATTGGACTTACCGGATTGTCATTTGGTTCTGCCGGAGTAATCGGATTAATTGGGTTAGGATTAAATGGATCAACTGGGCGACTTGGTTGCGTTGGCTGGGTCGGCTGCGATACTGCGGTATAAGTAATAGTAACCGTTCTGTTTGGCGTATCGCCAGTTACTTCCACTGGCAGAATCAAGGTTGGACTAGCCTGATATCCATCAAAGATCAATGAGGCATAGGCCCACCATACTGCTTCGCCTGTATCCGATTGAGTCAAGGTCCAATCACTGTATGCGGCCTTACCCGTTACCTCGTCAAAGGTAGCTGTCCGGCTGAAGCTTACCTTTTGCACAAGCTGACCGTGACTGCCGTCTGGATAAGTCATCTTGATCGTTCTTGTTGGCGTAGAGGTTAGATTGTTCATTGTCTCATAGTTCTTGCTTGGATCTCCTGGAACTGGTCCGGTTGGGGCCTCTTGTCCTGGATTTACCGTAATCGTCGCATGCTTTAATTTAATAACCACATTCTGCGTTAATGGATCAGTTGTCTTAATACTATAAGTATTTGGCAAAGTCTGACCATTAACAAGGTTATACCCTGCTGGTACAACTAAGTCTGTATTCTTAACGCCTTCACTTGGCAGACCTGTTTTCACAATTGCACTGCCAACCTGTCTGTTATCTTCATCGCTATCCTGGAAGATATAGTTGATTGTCCCTTCCAAATGGAAAGTGCCTACAGTGCCGCGACCGATCTTATAGTTCTTGTAAGCTGGATCGCTCTGCAATCTAGCTAAGGCAGCGTTGGTTAAGCCGATGCTGTAATCGCCTGGATGGGTCGGTACAGTCGTTGGATTGCCTTGACTATCAACATAGGTCAAATCACCAGCATTTATATCGATGGCAAAGTGGCTGCTTGGATTGCCGCTTACCGTTGGCCGGCCTAGGTATTCATCTACTTGACCACTGAAGTTGCTTGGAACAATATCTGCCGTTGTCGAAGTTGGGCTGCCGTTAATAACAATTTGGGCTGCAGCTGGAGTAATCTTAAATGTTCCTTGACCAACATGACTAAAGTCATAATTGTAGTTATTTCTAGCAACTGAGGCAATATTGTTCTTTCCTCTGCTTGTCAATTCAACGTGGTACATGCCTGCATTGATTGGATCTTCGCCTGCTGCGAATTGAAGATCTCCAGCCTGCAAAGTATAGCTCTTACCATTAGACAAGGTTACCTGGTAAGCACCGGTATGCAAATCATTATTGCCGTATGCGCTGCCTCGGTAGACGTCTTCTTGATCGCCTGATAGAGTTGCCGTAGCTGTAGCTTTCGTAATACGGTAACCGTATGAGCCGCTTATTGCATTGGCTGCGAAGCTGTAATCTCTATTGGCATTCTTAATGGCATTCACGCCATTGTCGTTAAGCCTAATAGTGTAGTCCCCGGCATCAGTTGGAGCTGCATCTAATTTAGTATTGCCTTCATACCAGTCAAAGTCAGATAGCGTTAAGCCTGAAAGATTCAACGTTGACCCATTGACCAGTCCTGTCGCAGTCCAGTTACGGATGTCTTTCAAGGTATCAATTGAAACATCGGCAGGTTCAGTATTATAGGTCTTACTGTCACCACCGCCTAAGTTAGCTGTAGCTGCCTTTGGATTAATTGTGAATCCAGCACTGCCAGTTACCGCATTATCTGCGAATTTTACGTTGCTTATAGTGTTGCCAGTGCTGTCTGTTCCTGTGCCTACTGCAGCTTTAATCTGGTTTTCAATATTTGTAATACCACGACTTGTCAACGTAATTGTGTAGCTGCCCTGATCCTTTGGTGCTGAACTATCACTGGTGTTCCAAGTGTAGTCACCAGCTGCCAAAGTGTAGGTACTTGCATCAGTTGAGCCTGGATAGTGAAGCACTACCTTAACATTGCCATTACTATTAAGCAATTCAGCTGTTGTTACGGCATGGCCATCATATGGCTTGCTGTTACTGCCGCTTAATTCTGCACTAGCATCAGCTTGCTTGATTTGGTAATCTGCCGTTCTGTTAAATGTCCAAGCATAGTTGTTGCCGCTGTTGCCATCAAGGCTCTTTAAGGCTGTCTTGCCTGCTTCTGACCAGTCAACCGTGTAGGTGCCTACATTGGTTTGGCTGCCGCCTTCTAAGGACAAGTCAGCTGCACTCAAAGTCAAGGTTTGAGGCGTACCATCATTCTTATAAATAGTTCCTGTATAGCTGTACTTGCTTGGGGTCAGATCAGCTGAACTAGTGGCACTGGCATTATATGTCTTCTCATCACTACCTCCTAAATTAATAGTGATTGTGCCTTGCTTTACAGTTAACGTACCATGATCAATTACAGCTGCAGGATAAGCATAGTTGTTTCCTAAAGTTGTTTCTAAGTGAGTCAAGCCTTGATCAGTAAGCTTTACATTGTAAGTACCGACATTGCCTGGAGTAGTTTCATACGCTAAGTCGCCATCATTCCAGCTAAAGTTATTTGGCAAGTCTACTGTTGTGCCTGTGCCTTCAGTTGGATTGGTAGTTACACTGACGCTGTAGGATGCTTTTTCATTATTGATGCTGTCTTTGGCATCAAGCCAATCTTGTGTACCATAGTTGACGTCCTTATTCTTCTTAGTATCTGAGAAGACAATCTTGACGCCCATCTTGCCAATAGTATAAGTAGCACTGCCGCTTATTGCATTATCTGCGAATTTTACGTTGCTTATAGTATGACCGCTACTATCTGTTCCTGTGCCTACTGCAGCTTTGATCTTATTCTCGATATTGGTAATACCACGACTTGTCAACGTAATTGTGTAGCTGCCCTGATCCTTTGGTGCTGAACCATCACTGGTGTTCCAAGTGTAATCACCATTTTGCAGGGTATAAGTATCATTCTCGCTGGTGCTGCCTGGGAAGGTCAATTCAACCTTAACGTCACCATTACTGTTAAGCAATTCAGCTGTTGTTACAGGACTGCCATCATATGCCTTGCTGTTATTGCCGCTTAATTCTGCACTGGCATCAGCTTGCTTGATTGTATAAGTATAGCTGCCGCTAATTCCATTATCGTCAAAATTATAATTCTTGTTGGCATTCTTTAATGCGGTTACACCAGTATTATTCAATTTGATAGTATAAGTGCCTACATTCTTTGGAGCTGCAGTCAATTTGATATTGCCTTCATACCAGTCAAAGTCAGACATCGTTAAATCTGAAAGATTCAACGTTGACCCATTGACCAGTCCTGTCGCAGTCCAGTTGTGAAGGTCCTTCAAAGTATCAATTGAAACATTAGCAGGTTCAGTATTGTAAACCTTATCGCCATTGCCGCCTAAGTTGGCTGTAGCTGCCTTTGGATTAATCGTTACTGGAGCACTAATAGCTTGAGAAGTACCATCATTATATTTAATTATCAGATAGGCTTGTTTATTAGTACCAGCTGTCTTCCAAAAATCGGTTGCTAAAGGCGTACCAGTTGAGTCACTAGCCCAAGAAATATCTGCATTAGTTACACTGAAATCAGTTGCCAAAGTACTCTTATTTGTAATCTGATCAGATGCCACTAACGCTGCATCGCCATATGTCATAGTAATATTTGTTTTGGCAGTTCCACCAATTACGCTTACCGGAATTTTAATAGTTTGTGTTGAATTATCTTTAAATTTAATTGTTGCAGTATATTCTGTTTTTGATTTACTCGTCTCTACATTTGGAACACTATTTGTATTCCACGTTACTGAGTCTACATATGCATTGTCTTTAAGATTTCCGGTTGCACTACCACTTGTCCCATAAGTAATTGGAACATTCTTGTCACTAATTAATCCGTCAACATAACTTGTCTTATTACCATTAGTTACCACATGAGCCTTAATTTCTTTGCCCTTCGCATACGGATAGTTAGCATTGAAATGTTGACTTTGATTTTGAATACCGATTTTAACAGGAACGGATTGAACTGATACATTATCTCCGTACGTAATTTTTATATAACCATCTATATTTCTAGAATTTGTTGCTGAATTTACTGGTAAACTTTCAACTGCAGGGTTAGTAAGATCAATATCTGATTCTTGGAACTGTGTGCCAGATGTATCTTTAACAAATTAGAAATTCGTTGCCGGGGTAGTACCTGCCTTATCCATTCCCGCATTTCCATTCTTTAATGCTGTACCATTATTAAGTGTATTAATTGCTAACGTATTGTTATTACCTTCTAGAGCACTAATATCACTGGACGTAACATAAGCTATCCTACCGGGAGTAATATAACCACCGGCAACCGTTACACGTAATTTACCAAGGTATTGAGAAGTGCCATTACTAAAATGTACTGTAATGTTTACTCCATTATTTTCAAGATAAGTATTCCCACTAGATGGTATAGTCGGTGTAGTATTCACTGTACCAGTATAAGTTACACTTTGAATTGCATCACCTGGCTTACCGATACTGTCTACACGTTGACCATTGACTTGAAATATAGAATATTGGGCACTTAATGGAATTTTATTAAAGAAAAAACTACTATCAATTGTATTACCAGTACCCAGGCTTTGCCCATAAACCAATGTAATTCCATAACTATTCCAGATATTTGCTATATAAGAAGGTTGAGGCGTTGCTCGTACACTTAGATTAGTCAAAAGACTACTTAAATTAGCTTGTGTCTTACGTCCCTTCGTTACATCATAACTCTGAGCCGCTTTATCCTCACTATCAACTATCTTATTATCTTTTCCAACGTTAACTTTAGTAGGTAAAGTTTGATCCTTTATGTTTAATTGATCAGTAGTTAACTTTGGCACAGATGACGTAGCTACTGTCTCTTGCTTTTGATTATCTGTTTTATTTACTGTAGTTTCACCATCTTGAACAGAGATATTATCATTATTAGCTGAAACATTTTCTGCTGCTTTAGAGTTTGTTACGCTTTCAAGAGTAGCTTGATTTTCAGTTTCGTTAGGTGCAGTTACACTAGAATCCTCAGTACCTAATTGATTAGTTACTTGTTGACTAACACTATTAGTTGTAGATTTTGATACATTAACTTGTTTATCATTATTTTGATGATCTTGTGTAACTTCTGTCTTTACAGCTGAAGTTGAATTTTGTTTTTGATCATTATTAACAACTTGATCAGTCTGTTTTACATCTGCAGTGTTGTTTTGCTGTGTTACCTTTTCTGTATTAGCTTCGCTTTTTGTTTGATTATTTTCTTCATTTGAAGCCACATTTTGATTATCATTATTAGCCACATTATCTTTGGCTTCAACAACACTTGATTCTGTAGATGAAGGTGTAATTGTATCGGCCAATGTTGTTTGGGAGCTTAACACCATAAATGCAAAACCAATTAAAACGCTTGCTACACCAATACTTAATTTACGAATAGAAAACCGATCATGCTTATCTTGATTTTCCATTCTACGTAAACGTTCTTTAAAATTATTTTTTCCGAGCATACATCTTATCCTCCACTTAAAGAAATAATATAATAGTCGCTTTTTAATTAATGCGTTATACCATTGATATTATTTTTGAGAAGTAATTATTTAATTGCTTCTGCTGATTTTACGTAATAATTAAATTATTTTTAATAAAATGGATAAAAAATGGACATCATATTTTTCTATTTTTCACCCACTTTTCTATAACTTATTAAAAAGTAATTTTCTTTACACAGATACTATAACATATTTTTTTAAAAGCAAATACAATTACAACTCAGCTTATAAATCTATATGTGCAAATTTATTTTATAAAATTCCTATTATATCAATACATCACCAGTATAAGCATACATTTATAAGTTCATACATTTTATTTATAAATAACAAAGTATACGATTTGCTAACAATAGTTATTAATATTCAATTTGAAAACTATTTTTATCATATTCGTATGATTAAAACAGTATATTTTTCCACTCAATCGTCACTTAAGTAGCGAATTAAATAATAAATATTACGTTCTCTAATGCTCACTTTTAATATAAATTTCATATTTAGTTCTTCAAATATGACTTCTACAGTTTCAGCCATGAAGGAGATCATCTATTCTCAAGAAAAAGTAGGTTCAATAATGCACAAACCTCTTCTACCCTTAGACATAATTTAATAGCTGTCTTTAAAGTTCCAATTGGAAGAAAACAAGGCCAAAGAAAAAGGCTAAGCATTTAATTGCTTAGCCCTAATCTTTTACTCTTTATCAATAGGAGCGATAAAAAGCAGCTTTTTTCTACGTAAAGTCAAGTCTCATCTAGGGTTAGACCTGATATTTTTAGATAATTGTCCTTGATTGTTTTTTGAGGGCCGATTTATTTTTCGTTG